>DATEBV010000001.1:0-35061 GCA_035287205.1 Chthoniobacterales bacterium
ATTGGTTCCTGATGTGTTGGTTACTCCTCCAGATCCTGCGAGCGAAGCTGATATTGTATCGCTTCCTAGGGCATTGAGTCCTCCGCTAAGACTGAGAACACCATCAGCTCCACTAATTGTACTATTCGTGAGTATCGCTGTTGATTGGGTGTTCGTTATCCCTGATCCTATCGCTAATGCTGCATTGGTCATTGCTAGCGTCCCATTGGTAGCTCCTAGAGCACTGTTATTAGAGGAGGTTAAGGTTCCTCCTGTTAATACAGTTCCTCCACTGTAGCTGTTGGATCCGGTTATTGTTACGAACCCACTGTTGGTTAGTCCCGCTGTTCCAGCTAAGGTCGTCGAGATGCTATTGTTTGTTCCGCTAATGGTTATTCCACTGTTGGTTAAGGTGCCCCCACTTAAGATTCCTCCATTTAAGATCACTTGTCCTTGAACGTTCGTTATTCCAGATCCTATTGCAAGCGTTCCGGTGTTACTTACTGTTAAGCTGTTGGTTGCATTTCCTAAAGCATAATTGTTAGAAGTCACTAATGTTCCGCCGGCCACTATGGTTTGTCCTCCGTAACTATTGGAAGTTGTAAGAATGGTTGAGCCTGAACCAAGCTGACTCAGCGTGACATTAGAACCCAATAAAAATTGGTTAGTAATGATTGCTGTATTGGTTTGATTAAAATTAACCTTGCTATTGGTACCAAGTCCAAAGGTAACTAATGGTGAGGCAATAGAGCCGGCACTATCGGTTCCTCCAAAAGCACCAACATTTAATGTTGCTGTAGAACCTGCGAGTAACCCCATCGTAATATTAGTAGCAACAAAACTACCACCATTAGCAACGATTACTGTACCACCTCCAGAAGAACCTATTGTGGCACCAGCACTATTACTTAAAGTAGAACCAGCCCCGGAAATAAGAACACTGTTGTTTGTCGCAGTAGAATTACTCCCAACTATTGTAGTGGTACTAGCTGTAATACCTCCATTACTGACAGTTAAGGAATTACCAATGCTCTGATCACCAATTATCAACGCGCCAACATTAGTCCAAAAGGAGTTAGGCCCTACCACTAAGGCTGTATTATTGGAAGAAGTAGAGGCCGTCCCCATCGAAACACCTGAACTTATAACTCCTCCTCCGTTAGAAACTGTAAGGCTATTGCTGACAGAACCAGAAGACGCACCAAAATTTAGAGTTCCTGTATTACTCCATAAAGAATTAGTCCCTGTTACTAACACACTATTGTTAGTAGAATTTAAATCTCCTATAATATTAATGAGAGCACCATTGACTTGCGCTCCATTAGAAATAACAAGACTATTGTTATTGGCTGTTGTCTCACCAATAACAAGGTTATTGGTGACAACAACAACGGTATTTGTATCAGTAACAATGTAGGTATTATCACTAGAGTTAGATCCAACATACACACTATCATAGTTTGTTGTTGTTCCACTATTATTCGTCACACTTACTCCACCGTCTATATTGGTGGATTGGGAGAAAGCATTGCTCTCTAAAAAAAGCGACAAGAAAAAGGCAATAAGAAAAGAAACTCGGCATACCATCCGAGAAAAATTACCCTTTTGAATAGTAGAGAGCAGATGGTGGTGATCACCACGCATGCTCTTAGAACCTGTTTTCAAAGTCGCTGAGGCTGATGAAGAGCAAGGAGTCGACGGCGCACAGAAGTTGAGTGTACAAGAGCTACTCGATGCTTCGAGCACCGACGCAACGAAGCTATTCGCAGCTGAAGTTGACTGTGAAAACAGGTTCTTAGTATTAATAAAAAGAGAGGCAAAAGAAACAAAGGCGTTCATAATCTTGGTTTTTGTGGTTTTAGTCTAGCCACCAAACCTCACAGATACAGCAGTACTTTCCTAATTTTAAAACTTCTTTGACGATAAAGGTGATTGCAACAATTTAATTGCTACGCATTTTTGAAAAAAGCAACTATTTAAAAATCCTTCCCAAGCTAAGAACCGTAACTTTTTGAAAACCGCTTTTTATGTTCTTCGGATTCATCAGGTAATTCTATTTCTGAGGAAACAGATTTTTCTTTCTGAGGCAAGGATTCATGAGCTTCTGAAGAGGCTTCCTCTTTTTTCACAGGCTCGGATGCTAATTGAGGATTTTGAGAAACTTGAACAAAAGCCAACTGAAGTTCTGAAAGAATTCCATTAAGAATATTCTCTTCTTCTTTACTAAGATTACCACGGGTTTTTTCGCGAAGGAGTTCTAAATAGTCGATAAACATCTTCGCTGCTTCGAGATTAACAACAGTTTCACCGGTGGAAGGATGAGGTAGCTGTCCTAGGCAGAGAGCGGCTTGCTGAGCTTGCATCATTACAAACTCAATAAAACGCTGGGTCAACTGACCATTATTTTGAGAAGCAGGTTGAACTTCAGGCATAGGTATTTACTGCTTTGCAGTAGGTTTAAGTTGAAAGTTAAAGGAAAGTTAAAGTTAAAGTTAATAACAGTTAAGTTTGAATATGTCTACGATAATTGCTCATCTTCTATTGTCTTATTGAAAAATTTAATTCCTGTAGTTTAGTTTGAGTTCACGAAATTGACAAAAAAATCTACCTTGTCACGAAGTGACCAACAATCAACTTAAACTCTCAACTTAAACTTATATTCGGTCTGTTGGCCGAATATTTCCAGCTGGTGCAACAATTGTTTCTACAGAACCAGGCACTGCTAAATATTTTCGGGTGACATTACGAATCGCGTCGAGGGAAACAGCGTTAATAGCAGCAAAACGATGTTGATAGTCATCAAATCCAAGCCCCATAAGCTCATCACTGGCACATTGCGCAGCAAGAAAAGCATTCGATTGATTTTGGATAGCTTCTGCCCCAAGAAGTTTTTTCTTAGCGCGATCAAGTTCTTCTTGAGTTAATCCATCTGCGGCTAATTTATTAATCTCGTCATCAAATTCATGGCGTGCAAGATCAACTTTCTGAGGGTCTGTCCCTAAGTAGAAAACAAAGGCTCCAGGAGCAAGCCCCATAGAGTTAGAAGCTCCAACAAAGTAAGCAAGCCCTTGTTTTTCTCTAATACGATTAAAAAATCGCGAACCAAGATCGCTGCAAGCAGTCTGGAGCAATTCAAGGGCAGTACGATCAGGATTTGTTACCGAGGCCCCAAGAAACCCTTTCATAATCACTGCCTGCTGTTTTGGTTGAGTTGCCTGTGCAACCTCAGAAGTTGTGAGCTCTTGAGGTATGAGTGGTGATTGCAGCGCCAAGGCACCTGCAGGCATTGCTGCAAAAGCTTGCGTTACCATTGCCAAGACCTCTTTTGCATTAACATCACCAAAGATGGCTAAAACCCCATTACTACCTACAGCAAACTGCTTATAGACGGATTGAATCAGCTCAGGTGTTAAGGAAATAACGCTCTCGGGTGTTCCCATAGTACGAAGAGCATAAGGATGTGTTCCAAACAATTTTTTCTTTAAAAGATTGCGAGCCGTTGTTGTCATCTGATCATCTTCCTCTTTGATAGCGGCAAGTTGTGTCAGTTTTTCTCTATCTACTTCCTCCTTCGGAAAGGTTGCCTTAGTAAGAACATCCGCTAAGAGATCGAGTCCTAGGGAAAAGTCAGGCTTCATGACCTCAACAGAAACAGTAAAACTATTACTACTAGAATCCGCACCGATACTCCCTCCCACCTGTTCAATAGTTTGAGCAATTTGCTCCGCTGTTTTGGAAGCTGTCCCTTTGGTAATGGTGGTAGCCATAAGGTGCGTCAAACCGTTATCTTGAGCATTTTCGGTAAGAAGACCACCTCTAAATGTGGCTACCATGGAAACAAGAGGCAATCGATGATCCTCACCAATAAGCAATCGAAGTCCATTGGGAAGAACAAATTTCTGAACATTGCGTTGAACTGTTTGTTCATTCTTCTTCGATGCTCCGTCACGAGAATCGCCATCTTTTTTCTTAGAAGGATCTTTAGCATTTGATGAAAGAGGGTCTAGTGAAGCAATGGTCAGCCCATCTTCTGTAAGATATTTTGCACTCACGCGTGTGATATCTTCTAAAGTAACGCGATTAATAGCCTCGAGATATTTTTTACCAAAATCAGGATTCCCGGTTTCTAACCAACTGGAACCATAATCAGAAGCACGTCCACGCATGGTCGTGAGTGCATGGAGATGACCTGAAAGAATCCCTTTTTTGGCTTTTACTAGCTGTTCTGAAGTAACCCCATGGGCCAACAATAAGTTGACTTGCTCGAGAATTGCTTCTTCAGCGGCATGCCTCTTACCAGGATCCGTTATCGCTCCAACATAAAAAAGACCTTCTTGTTGAGTTAAAGGTTCAAAACCAGCGCCAATCTGATGAACAAGTTCGCGTTTCTCACGAACTTCTTGGTTAAGAATAGAGCTGTTTCCTGAACCAAGAATACTAGCCAGAATTTCTACAGCGGGCGCATCAGGACTTGTTACGCCAGGAGCTTTCCAGGCCATATTAAGACGACTCAATTCTGTCGGAAAGGTTTCTCTCCCCGTCATTTTTCCTAATTGAGGAGGTTCTTCTTTTACAAGAACAGGCTCAAGAGCCTGACGAGGGTATTTCTCTAAAAAATCTCCGAGTTGTTTCCTTATTTTTTCTGCATTAACATCTCCAACGACAACAAAACAGAGATTATTTGGAACGTAGCGTCGTTTGTAATAAGCCATCACATCATTTCGCGTGAGCTTATTATAAATATCAAGATGACCAATGACAGGCTCACGGAAAGGACTCACGTGAAAAGCGGTTCTAAAAAGAAGCTCTGTACTCATCCGATCTGGGTTATCGTACCCCATAGCAAATTCACGCCGAATCACTTCTTGCTCTTTCTCATACTCCTCCAGGGGAAGCGTAGCATTCAACATCACATCGGCCAAAATATCAACTGCATCGCTTACTCCTGCTGAAGGCATATCAATCCAATACACAGTTCGGTCATACGACGTATAGGCATTAATATAACCTCCTTGATCTTGCACTTGTTGAGCAATAACGCCTGGAGCACGTGTTTTTGTCCCCTTAAACAGCATATGCTCTAAGATATGAGAAAGCCCTGCCCCAAGCAACGTTCCTTCATGAATACTACCTGTGTTACACCAAGCCTGAACACTTACCACAGGAGCACTATGATCTTCTTCAACAATAAGTGTAGCTCCATCAGGAAAAGTAAATAACTGTGGTTTTCCAGAAATAGTCAGTTCTTTTTCTGAGGGTGCCTCGTTTTGAATAGAAGATGATGCCTTTTCTCGTTTCTGAGAGGAAGACGCAAAAAGAAGAGATGTTGATGCCATAATAAGTATTGAAATGAATAGTTTCATTATAGTGAAGAAATCAAGGACGTTGCAGTAGCCTGCAATTGAATTGGCTGAAAAGGAATAACAAACGCTTGTTCAAAATCGAGAAGATGAGCAAAAGAATCCAGGGTGTCATTTGCTGTTTTACCCAAGACACCAGCTTCGACAAGATGAAAGACAACCTGGCCAACATCTGAAGAATCTTTAATCCCCCAATAATCAAGCACCGTTGGTACCATGGGCCCAAACTCTTTTAATAATTGAAGGCGGAATCCCTCTAGTAGTTCTACAGGACTAACATGAGAAGAGATGTTCTCTTTACGAGATTTTCGTCGCCGTTTAATAACAAAATTTAAAACATCACGTAAAAAAAAATAACACTCCGTTTGATACCGTGAATCCTTAGAAACAATGATTTCGACCGCTTCTTGAAATTCTAAAATTTGCATCGTTATACTATAACTATTCGGCCAGCAGGCCGAATATAAGTTTAAGTTGAAAGTTTAAGTTGGTTTTTGGTCACTTCGTGACATAGACGTTCAAACACTTCCCTCTTGGGAGAGAATCTTTGAACTATAGGCTATAGACTGTAGGCTTTAGAATCAACTTAAACTTACTGCAAAGCAGTAGCAACCTATGCAATGCATTCACATGATTACTTTGCAGTCCGATCATTTAATTCAAATCCTACCAACATCTTCATAAGCGTTGGTAGTTACTGGAAGAAAGCGAATGAACCTGTCGCCATTGTTTAACTCCCATTCCTAAAAGAAAAATGAAGAGTAAAAAAACAAGAAGACATTGTTCACGACGTGTTAGAAAAAACATTGCGTAAAATAAGAGGCTCTTTGAAGAGATTAACCACAAAAGAACACAAAAGAACACAAAAAAATAATTATTTATGGTAGAAAAAATCTCCGATCCTCAACTTGTCACGAAGTGACCAAAACTTAACTTAAACTAAAACTAATAACTTAAACTAACTATTCGGCCTGTTGGCCGAATAGTTACCACCCCTTTGCCTCCAAATCATCTAAATGCCTTCCGATAGAGCCTTGAAAAGAGGTTTCTTGTTTTGTTGGCTGCAACATCCCATCAAATTGGCCACTAGGGACAGAAGCTTTGGTGGCTTCGTACCAATTTAAATAATCGCCTATGGCCTGATATTGTCGAGTTACTAACTTTTCTTCTTCTTGCAGCGCCACTAAAGCTTGAAGTTTTTTTTGCTCTGGCATCTTGTTAAGTCGAGGTAAAAGCGCAGTTGAATGCTGCACGAGGGGAAGAACAAGAGGATTACATTGCTGCTGCAAAGCTTGAAGTTGAACCATAAGTTGTTGTTCTGTGAGAGAATTCCGAGATGCGACTCCGGCTCTAGAAGAATCCTGAAAACTATGAACAACACATTGCGAACTAATGATGTGGTCATTTAATCGCATCTTTGTATTTACTTTCTGCTGCTTGAGAAGAAACATCGTAGCAATAGATGATTTTATTTGCTTAAGACTTGTTACTGCATCGAAATAAAACGAGCTATTCACCCCTAAAGGAGAATGTTTCCGTTGGGCGAGCATTGCTCTCCATTCAAATTCACTTTTTTTCTTATCCCATCCTTCAGGCCAAAAATTGAGAATATCTTCTTTTTTTGTTTCTTGATTAAAAAGCAAAAATAGTGCTTTGCAAAAAGAAGACTGTCCTTTCTCATCTGCTAACCCTACTTGCATAAGAGCTCGTGCTTCTTCAGAATAGCGTTCTAATAACACAGAAGAAAATACAGGTGGTTGTTGATGAAGAAACTCTGTCAACGAAAGAGCATTTACGAAATCTTCCATTAAAGAAAAAGAAATTGATATGTCTTTTTCTTTACGAATCCATTGCGTAAGGCCAATTACTAACCAAGGAGGCAAAATAGGAATAGAAGCGCCGACTTGGAGAGACTCTGAATGTTGTTCATAAATGCTCTGGAGCAAAAGAAGATCAACAACCTGTTGATCAAGTTCTATGGAATTGAAAGCATCATTTCTAAGATCTATCTGCATCTTTAATAATCCACCCTCTACTATCTTTATCTCCCATCGCGCTCGATCTTTCATCACAGCGTCACAGTGAATTACTACAACCATCGGATTATTTTTCTGTTCTCTAAGCGATGTCTTACTAAAAAAACTTTCCCTTAATGCTTCTAAATGACGCAAAAGAACACGTTGCTCTGAAGCTGTTCCCGAAAAAATAATAAAACTTTCCGAAGAAGTGCTGTTTGTAAGAAGATTTTTAAAGTCGAGGCCTGCAGCCCTGGAACCATAACAAAGAAAGAAGAAAAGAAGAAAAAAATAGCCACTTGAACACAAGTAACACAGCATTCGAGAGAAAGAATTAAGTGATTTTACGTACGGATTCAACAGATAGGGATTGAGACTTCTGTTAATCTTCAACTTTTAAATACTTGCTAAGTTACTTTATGAATCCTTTTTGGCCGATTTTTTATCGTTCGAAGGCTTTACTTCAGCAGAGCTCTTAGCAGGCGTTGTCGTTTTAGAATCAGAACTCGTGGAAGCTTTGCTTTCAGAAGAAGCTTTTGAAGAGTCTGGCGCCGGAGTCCCCGAAGAAGAATCGTTCTTAGCAGAACTCTTATATCCTTCGCTGCGATAATCCGTAATATAGAATCCAGAACCTTTAAAAATCAATCCTGCACCAGCACCAATCAAACGCTTTACCTTTCCTTTACCCCAAGGTTTTATCTGACAGAGTTCTTCTGGACAGGTCTTGTAAGCTTCTGATGACATTGTCTGAAAGGCATCAAAATGCTTATGACATTTACTGCATTCGTATTCGTAAGTAGGCATTGTGTAAATATTCGGCCAATAGGCCGAATATAAGTTTAAGTTTTCAGTTTAAGTTTAAGTTGATTTTTGGTCACTTCGTGACAAGGTAAAAAGTGAAGCGGGATTTTTATTTGCACCTAGTTTTTTGCTCTTGACGTCGCTTCAAGACAGGGTTTCAACATGTCTTGTAATACCCTTCAAAGATCACCTGCACAGGAGGGGAAACGGTTATGTTCTTTATAAGTTTGCCACGAAGTGGCCAATAATCAACTTAAACTTAAACTGAAAACTTACACTTATTGCGAAGCAATAAGATATTCCGCTATCTGAACAGCATTCAAAGCCGCTCCTTTAAGCAACTGATCTCCACAGACCCAAAAAGAAAGCGCGTTGGGAAGAGCCTCATCCAAACGGAGACGCCCTACATGGCAATGATCGACTCCTTGACAATCGAGTGGCATCGGATAAAGCGACTCCTCTGGATTATCAACAAGATCAACTCCGGGAGCAGCCATAAGTGCAGCTTGAGCCTTAGCCAGAGAAACTGGATGTTCAAATTCTGCATAGATAGCAATTGAATGAGCTCGATAGACTGGAACACGCACACACGTTACAGAAGCTGTAAAATTGGGGAGATGCATAATACGACGCCCTTCATTTTTAAGCTTCATTTCTTCACGAGTATATCCTCCTTCCAGAAAAGAGTCGACGTGAGGAAGAAGATTAAAAGCAATTTGATGGGGATAAACTTCAGGCGTTACAGAATTTCCATCAGCTAACATCTGCACTTGCGTGCGAAGTTCTTCAATACCACGCATTCCTGTACCAGAAACAGCTTGATAAGTAGAAGCAATGACACGACGCAATCCGAACTGTTGGTGCAATGGATATAACGCCATTAAGGCGATTGCTGTTGTGCAATTCGGATTTGCAATAATACCATGATGCATCTTCACATCGTCGCCATTAATCTCAGGAACGACCAAAGGCACCGCAGGATCCATACGAAAGACCGAGGAGTTATCGATCACCACAGCTCCCGAACGAACAGCGTAGGGCACAAATTTTTTGGAAATCTCTCCTCCAGCACTAAAAAGAGCAATATCAATGCCTGAGAAACTTTCTTCTCCTAATAACTCCACAGGAATTTTCTTTTGACCAAAAGGAAGCAATACACCTACGGAACGAGACGAAGCAAGCAAACGAAGAGAAGCCACCGGAAAATGACGTTGCTCCAGCACCTTTAAAATTTCTAAACCTACGGCACCCGTAGCACCAACGATAGCGATACGTTGAGGTGTTTGTTTTATTGAATTCATGGAAAAAGAAATTAACCACAAAAGAACACAAAAGAACACAAAAGAACACAAAAGAAGATTAGGCTATCGAAAAATATAATTTATTTGTGAACTCAAGTGGAACGGATGTATTTACAATCATCTATCTTTCTCCCTCGATAATTGGGTTACTTTAACAAGCCTAACAGTTTTTCTTTTGTGTTCTTTTGTATTCTTTTGTGGTTAATTTCTAAAAGTCTTGGTTACGTTGCCAGTAAATACTTTGCAAATTAATTTAACAAAATGAAATCTCTAGGAGCTACGAACGATGACCTAATGACAGCATCTACCTCGGTAGCTATACACCACCTCCGCGTCATCATCTCTCGACAAGTATTAGAAGTTTTAGAAAACCGAGAAGAAACATCATCTCTTATTGCATCCTATCCTATTTCAAGCTCTAAGTTTGGCCTTGGGACAGAACCAGGAAGTTACAAAACACCTTTAGGAAAATTTTTCATCGCAGAAAAATTTGGTGAAGGTGAACCTGAAAGTATGATTTTTGAGGCAAGAAAAGCAACTGGGATGATCGCACCCTTAGGTGGAGAACAAGATTATGTTTTAACCCGGATCCTCTGGTTATCAGGATTGGAACCTCATAACGCCAACACCCATGACCGCTTTATCTATATCCATGGAACTAATCAAGAAAACCTCCTTGGCACTCCTGCCAGCCATGGCTGTATTCGTCTACGGAATACTGATATAATCGAACTGTTTGATCTTGTTAAAGAGAGTGATCGTGTTGAAATTGTGTAGCTAGCAACGTCACCGTAACAGGCAGAAGGAATAGCCACAAAAGAACACAAAAAACACAAAAAAAAGAAACTTAGCGGTGAACTTGATTGATTACTTAACCCAAGCTATTTCACAGCTATTGGTGCTCTAAGTTGAAGCAGAATGTCATATATACTCGTCACTAACTCTGCGCTCCAAGGCTCCTTGTCCTTCATCAGCCTCAGCGACTTTGAAAACAGGTTATTAAAACGCCCTGCTCAAGAACGAAGTGGTGAAAATCTTTATAAATTGAAGGTTTGGTATAATCCCAAAATTTACTCTTTATCCTTCGTCCCTTACTTCTTCTTTTGTGTTTTTTGTGTTCTTTTGTGGCTATTAGACTTCTTCCTTGTACTGAAGTAGGATCTAGTTCTAGAGTGTAGGTTAGCAACCCGCTTAGAAAGGAGGCGAAATTCATGAAAATTACTAAAATTATTGCAGTCGTCGCTCTTGCGACAGCAGCTCTTGCACTCGGCGCATGCCAGTGTCATAAGCCAGCACCAGCACCAGCAACAACTGGACGTTGTAAGTAATTGCGTTTTTACGCAGTACTACTCTTAAGAAGGTCGGATTACCTACGTGATCCGGCCTTCTTTATGTGTGAGATCTACTAAAACAAATCTCCAGAGGCGCTCACGAGCTTGAGAAATACCAATTCGGGGAGTTGAAAGGATTTCTTTTTTTTGGAAAAAATCATGGGGTGATTTCTTAAAACTCCAATTAGGATCGTGAAAAAGATCTATTCCATGATGAGATCCATCAATAGCAAAAGCTCGTGTTAATTTTCCGGGCCCATTACAAAGCTCATCTTCATTGATACAACAGCTTTGAGACCTACCCAAAGAGCTCCGACGTTCTCTCATTACTTCAATTCCTTGAAACGGCTCTACAGCTCGTACTAAAACAAATCCGTGATGCTCGGGATTTTCTCCCTTAACGAGAATTAGAGTCCCGTAGGATGATCAATAAATGCATGAGGAATATCAAATTTTCCCGAAAGCAATATTCCTAAGGCTTTGACTCCGAAAGTTTCCGTAGCATAGTGACCTGCATAAATCAGGTTGATTCCAAGTTCTTCTGCAGCAGTATAACTCCAATGAGGCCCTTCTCCTGTCACAAAAGTATCAACTCCCTCAGCAGCGGCAGCCGCTACTTCACTCCCTGCACCACCGGTTACTACTAAAACTTTTTCTACAGTTAAAGGTCCTCCTGGAGCAAGATGAACAGGACCTCCAACGGCCGTAGAAACCTTTTCTAAAAAACGACTTCTTGTAAGAGGCTTGCTTTTCCCGGCAACACCAACAAGTTCACCTTGATACTTCAATGCTGGCATGAGATCCGTAAGTTCTAATGCTTGAGCTAAAAGAACGCCGTTACCAACTTGAGGATGGAGATCGAGAGGAATATGAGCACTATAAATAGCGAGGTTATTATCAAAGGCCATTTTTAACTTTTGATAAAATGATCCTGTGATCGGTTGTTGACCTCCCCAGAAAAGCCCATGATGTACAATCAACAAATCAGCGTGATGGGTCACCGCTTGTTCAATCACAGCACCACAAGCATCCACCGCAACAGCAATGCGTGTGACATCTCCCCTGTTGGCAACTTGCAATCCATTATGGGCATGAGGCGAGTCAGCTATGGAAGAAATTCTTAGTAAATCATCCAAATAATCAACAAGTGTGGTAAGTTTCATTGGCAAAATTGTAGGCATTCAGACCCTTCCTCCTTTGGAGGAAGGATCTGAATTAAATGATCAGACTGCGAAATAATTATGTGAATGAGTTGCATCGTTTACTACTACTTTACAGTAAGTTTAAGTTTAACTCTGATATTTCATACCCATCTACTATGACTTGCAAGAAACTTGATAAATACCGTGTTGGACTTGAATTTTTCCCTCCGCTAAAAATCATATCCTCCCCTACAGCCACTGCGTAAAAACCCCTCGTCCTCCTTGTCTTATCAAGCTTCGTACTACATCTCGCTACGGTATGCATGAAACCTCAAATCTCTCCCGCGCACAGTATAGCAACGTCATTTTATTTTGCAGAAATAAAGTGATGTTGGTAGTTATAAATCATCCAAATATTTAACAAATGTGGTAAGTTTCATCAGAAAAAATATGCACTCCATTCATATGATTACTTCGCAGTTCGATCATTTAATTCAGATCCTGCCTCCGAAGGAGGAGGGATCTGAATACCTATCATGATACAAAAGCAACTTTTTCTGACCTGTTGTATTGTCATGCTTAGCTGGAACGGATTATTTGCAGAAACTTCTTTAAACCTTGAAGATTATCCTATCACAGTCTCGGAATACTGCGCCTTCCTCAATGCAGTAGGAAGCACCGATACACATCACCTCTACAATCCAAAAATGGGTTCCGAGGCTGCAACCTGTAACTTACTCCCTACAAACTCTCCTCTCATTATACGTTCAGGCTCTCCTGGAAGTTACTACTACTCCATTCCAGAAGGTTGCGAAGAACTTCCTATTACCTATGTCACTTACTTTAGTGCTGCTCGATTTTGCAATTGGTTAGAAAACAACCAACCCGAAGGAGACCAAGATACAGGCACTACGGAAACAGGAACGTACACATTCCAAGAGGAAGAGATCATTGATCTCAATTCTCATGCAATCTGTTCCCTTCCAAGTAAAGAACAATACGAACAACTATTTAAAAAATCGCTCATAACTAGACTGCCTTCAAAACTCGCTTATGCTGATGAAGTGCAAGGAGTCGACGGCGCGCAGAAGTTGAGTGTACAGGAGCTACTCGATACTTCGAGCACCGGCGCGACGAAGCAATTCGCAGCAGAAGTAGAATACCAGGTGGTCGGGAGACCGCGGGATAGACTGCGAAGAGCGGAGCTCGAGCAGCCCGAAGGGCGAGCCGAGCGGGAGCGAGCGAGTCAATTTGGAAGGAAGTCTACTACTGATAGCAACGAGGAAAAGATCTCCTACTGGACCAGTTCCTTAGAAAATGAAGACTCGTATAGCATTTGGAATCCTTCCTTGGTAAGTGAGCAAAATCAGCAAACTTCGTCAATGGATCCCTCCTGTGCAGGCTTCACCATTGGATTTTGTGTTATAACACACCATGATAATATTACAGATCCACTTCCAAAACCTTCTCCTAGTGCCTCGCATACCAAAAGCACTGTAGCCCTACTTAAGAAAACAGGAGCTTGGACTCTTTATAGTGGAGAGTTTGTCCTTTTTAACGTAGCTCCAGAAATCATTGAAGTCATTCTCTACGAAAAAATGAAGCTCTGGTTCCTACTTCCCTACGTAGGAGTGATGGGAACTGAAATTAGCTATGCTTTACTCAAAGGAGACACTGCCTTAGCAACAACGATTGCTCTTCATATGATTTTTGATATTAGCGTCATCTTAGCTGATCAATTTTTTAATTTTGATCTTGCAACCAAAACAGCTGAGCTCCTTGAACAATGCGGCCTCCCATGTGTGAGCACTTTCTTTTCTACTATCCATAACCGTATCCATGACTTCATTGAATATCTTGGAATTGAGCATTCTCATGGAGCTACAGGATCTGAAATCATCGGCACAAGTCAACCATGCTGCAGCCTTCCTCACTCTACACTCATTCCCAACTCTGAGATGCCAGAATTTTTTTGCGGCTCAGATTTTAAAAATTTACCCCGCAATTCAAACTTCAAACCTCAACGCATCTCTTCCAGCCTCCAGCCTATAGCCTCCAGCCTATAGCCTTTTTTAAACCGAATAACTCGTCGAGGCTGTCGCCCCTCCTTTTCCTGTCCAATTAGTATGAAAGAATTCACCACGAGGATGATCAATACGCTCGTAGGTATGGGCTCCAAAATAATCACGTTGAGCTTGGAGTAAATTAGCAGGAAGCACTGCGGAACGATAACTATCGTAGAATGCAAGAGCTGTACTGAATGCAGGAACAGGAATGCCATGTTTGGCCGCAAGCGAAACCATATGGCGCCATCCTTTTTGGCAACGTTTTATTTCACCTCTAAAATAACTATCGAGGAGAAGATTGGTCAGTTTAGGATCTTTATCAAAAGCTTCTTTAATTTTACTGAGGAAACGAGAACGGATAATACACCCACCACGCCACATGAGCGCGATACCGCCCCAGTTCAGCTTCCATCCATACTCTTTGGCTGCCGCACGCAAGAGCATATATCCCTGAGCGTAACTGATAATTTTGGAGGCATAGAGCGCATCACGAATTTCATCAATGAGAATTTGGCGTTTGGCCTCATTTTTAGCTGCAGGGATAGTCGCTTTAGGACCACGAAGTTTTTTGGAGGCTTTCACCCGTTCTTCTTTAAGCGCTGAGACACAGCGGGCATAGACCGCCTCCGCCATCAGTGTTATGGGCATCCCAAGATCGAGTGAATTAATGACCGTCCATTTACCAGTCCCTTTTTGACCTGCCGCATCTAAAATCTTGGAAATAAGCGGCGCCCCATCAACATCTTTAGTAGCTAAAATATCACGCGTAATTTCAATTAAGTAACTATCTAGCTCTCCTTCATTCCATCTGGCAAAAACTTGATGCATCTCTTCCTCGCTCAGACCAAGACCACTTTTTAAAAGATGAAATGCTTCTCCGATCAGTTGCATATCACCATATTCAATACCGTTATGAACCATTTTCACATAGTGACCAGCACCTGCTTCTCCCACCCAATCGCAACAAGGAACATCTCCATCTATTTTTGCTGAAATCGACTGAAAAATCTCTTTTATATGGGGCCATGCTGCAGGGGAACCTCCAGGCATAAGGCTTGGACCGTGGCGCGCTCCCTCTTCTCCTCCTGAAACTCCCGTACCAATATAGAGCAACCCTTTACTCTCTACATACTCTTGCCTCCGATTGGTATCTCCAAAGAGTGAATTACCACCATCAATAATAATATCTCCCGGTTCTAGATGAGGTAGCAATTGTTCAATAAAGTCATCCACCGCTTGACCTGCCTTCACAAGCATCATCACACGTCGTGGCCTTTTAAGTTTGGCAACAAGCTCTTCAATCGAATGAGCTCCTTGCACCTTAGTTCCTTTGGCTTCGTGCGCTAAAAATTGATCCACCTTTGCCACTGTTCGATTATAAACCACCACAGTATAACCGTGATCATTCATATTTAAAACGAGGTTCTGCCCCATCACAGCCAGGCCAATAAGCCCGATATCTCCTACCATATCTCCTTGCGATAATTGAGTCATATGAGTCATAAATAAATGCTGAAAATCATAATTTGTAACAGAAATAGTAATGAGTAAAGAGTAAAGGGTAAAGAGTCCTGAGGCATTTTCTAAGATCGCTATCATCTGAAAATTCGTCCTGTTAAAATAAGGTTTTCAATATGATAATTAATCCCACAATCTTAAAACTCTTCACCCTTTACTCTTTACTACTTCGTAGCTCATCAGGTTTTGAGTTTTATTCAACCTTCATTAAAAAATTTAAGTTACCTTTTAAAACACTGCATGACTCTTTTCGAAAAAATTATCGCTCGTCAAATCCCAGCAGAAATCGTTGCTGAGGAAGAAACATGGATCGCCTTTCGCGACATTGCAGCACAAGCTCCATCGCATCTGCTTATTGTTCCTAAAAAACCGATCCCATGCCTGGCAGAAGCCTCCGCAGAAGATGAACAGCTTTTAGGATCATTACTCCTAGCTGCTGTAAAAATCGCTCGCAAGGAGGGTATCGACATATCAGGATTTCGCATCGTTATTAATAATGGTAAGGAAGGAGGCGAAGCCGTCCCTCACCTTCACCTCCATCTCCTCGGAGGACGTCAACTTCAATGGCCGCCAGGGTAACTACCAACGTACCATTGGTAGTTGGAAGACAGGAGATAGAAGATCGAAGATGGGGGCCGCGTTGGCTCATAAATAAATGATACCAAAGAGAGGTTAAAAGTAAGAATTTTCTTCTTTTTCTTTTTTTAAGTTGAAACTTTATATAATTCAGGGCAGATTATCTAACCCTTTAGCACTTACTTCAGTCGTCGCGTAGCGGGAACTGAACGATTGCGAATTGATTAATGTGACCCTATCGTCCAGAGGCCTAGGACACTCCCCTTTCACGGGAGTAACACGGGTTCGAATCCCGTTAGGGTCGCCATTCTAACTAGCGACATCATTTTATTTTATAGAAATAAAATGACGTCGCTAAAATAGACACCATTTGCCATGCGCAATAGATTTTAGGGTTTGCTCAGTTTGATCTGACCACAGAGCCGTCAGGGAATATTCACAAAGTGGATATCAGAAGATCATCAGTCTCTATTCGTAACTACCAACGTCACTTTATTTCTGCGAAATAAAATGATGTTGCTAAAATTAGCAACACTTGCAATCCAGCCATCATTTAAGAGTTTGGAAAACAACTTTATTGCTCTAGCAAGTTAACAAGAGCTGCTTAGAATATTCCATGGGCAAGAGGCCAGCGAGTTCAATTTTTTCGTGAAATGCTAGTGTCTAATTGACTAAATTAGTAATATTTTGGATGAGCCCTTTTTGCCTCTAGCTGCGTTGTTGGATCTTGCGTTATGTTTACATAGCGCTTCAATCCGCCGCCTTGCTAAAAACAAAAATTTCAGCATCATAATATCACTCTTTTAATCAATTAGACACTAGTTTGGTGGCTCTTTCTCAGAATGTGTGCTTGTTTGCAATAGTTACAAGGTAGAGGCTAATTTGCTATTTTCACTTTTGGCGAAAATCGAAAATAAGAGGTTTTCTTATTTTCACTTGCACTAATAAAAAACATCGCTATTTTCGATTGTTAGTATTAATGAAAATAGAGTTTGTTTATTATGGAGTAACTGTTCATATCCCTCTCCTTCGAAAGCTAGCTCTGAACTATAGGCTACAGAATACAGGGCCAAAATCCCTGCTCGGCAGCTTCTTAATAAACTATGCATTGCATCACACTGTACGACTTCGCAGCCGGATCATTTAGTTCAAATCCTTCCTCCGAAGGAGGGAGATCTGAACGCTAACATTATGGATATTAAAGAATCACCTTCTGGAAGAGTTATTAAATTACCTACAGGATATAATGCTTTTGTTCCAAATTCTTTACCACCTCAAATTGAGTGGAACAATGCACTGGTAAGCTCTTTATCACGAGCTGATCATATTCTTGGCATGCTCTCTCGAGAGGGAAGCAAACTTCCCAATCCGAGGCTCCTCATGCGACCTTTTATTACTCGCGAAGCTGTTTTATCAAGCAAGATTGAAGGAACGCAGACCACACTGGGAGAAATTCTAGCGAATGAAGCTGGTGGTCATGTAAACAGGTCTCCAGATGATCTTCAAGAAGTTCGTAATTACATTACTGCTTTAGATTATGGAATTAACCGTCTGAGCGACTTACCTCTATCATTACGTCTAATTAAAGAAATTCATGACCAGTTAATGCAAGGAGTTAGAGGTTCCCATGCAACCCCTGGAGAATTTCGCCACACACAAAATTGGATTGGCACTCCTGGATGCACTTTAACAACAGCAAAGTATGTCCCTCCTCCTCCTGAAGAATTAATGAACTCTCTTGGTAGCCTTGAGTTTTTCTTACATGATCAAACGCTTCCACCACTTATTCATATTGCCTTATGCCATTACCAATTTGAAGCGATTCATCCCTTTTTAGATGGCAATGGTCGTGTTGGACGCCTTCTCATTTCCTTACTTCTTATGGAAAAAAAAATGGTGCTTGCACCTATTCTCTACCTTAGTGCCTTTTTCGAAGCCACAAGAGACGAATATTACAGACAACTTTTTAATGTCAGTAGCCGCGGAGAATGGAATGATTGGCTTACTTATTTTATTAATGGAGTAGCTCTTCAAGGAAAAGATGTTTTATCACGAGCTGAGCGAATCAATGATTTAATTATTCCTTGGCAAATCAAAGCAGGACATACAGAAATTCTGCAAACAATTGTTACACAATTTGCCAAAAACCCTTACCTTACTGTAACAACAACAGCAAAGAACTTAAGGAGCTCTTTCACAACAGTACAAAGAGCAGTAAAAAAATTAGAAGCTTTGGGAATTCTTTCCCAAGTATCCGAAGGAAAACGAGATCGTATTTATTGTGCCACCCAAATCCTGAGTATTCTAGAAGAACCGACAAATATTACTCCTTAAGTCAAAAGAAAAAATCATAAGTTATCTTTCTTAGTAAAACTTGAAAAGAAAACTTCTCCCCTTATGCGTAAAATTATCCATCTTGATATGGATTGCTTCTATGCCGCCGTAGAAATGCGAGAACGTCCTGAATTGGCGGGCAAGCCCATTGCTGTAGGTGGAGGAAATCGTCGCGGAATCGTCACAACATGCAATTATGAGGCCAGAAAATTCGGAATTCATTCTGCAATGCCCGGTTTTCTAGCACGCGCGCGGTGTCCTCATCTTATTTTTTTACCCGTTCGCTTCGAACTCTATCGTGCCGATTCAAAACGCATTCAAGCCATCCTTTACGAATACACCCCTCTTGTAGAGACACTATCACTGGATGAGGCTTTTCTTGATGTAAGTGCCTCAGACCGTTATGCGTGGGATATTGCAAAAGAAATGCGAGCTCGCATTCTGACAGAAACAGGCCTAACAGCATCAGCAGGCATTGCTCCTAATAAAATGCTTGCCAAAATTGCAAGTGAATGGAAAAAACCAAACGGTCAATTTGCCGTGCTCCCGGAGCAGATCAACGACTTCATGGCAACCTTACCGGTAAGAAAAATCTGGGGAATTGGACCAAAAAGTGCTGAGAAGTTTATTGTCCAAGGCATAAAAACTTGTGGTGACTTGCAACGTTTTTCTTTAGCAGAAATGATTCATATCCATGGAAAATGGGGGCAAGAACTCTACCAACTCTGCCGAGGCCAGGATAACCGAGAAATTCACCCTCATCGTCTTAGTAAATCCTTCAGTAACGAAAATACGTTTTTAGATAATTTGACTTCTCTAGAAAAATGCACCTCTGCCATCGCTAAAATCGCTGACGAAATGCTTGAAGATCTCAGAATAAAAGAACCTCACCGCCATATTCGAAAAGCTTTTATCAAAATCAAATATTCTGATTTTACGCGAACCACCAAAGAATGCATATGTCTTACACCTAATGCTTCTGTTTATAAAGATCTCTTGGCACAGGCTTATACTCGAAAAAATTTACCCATAAGGTTACTAGGCACCGGGGTACGTTTTTCTACAGAACCAGAACATCCTGAACTTTTTGACCTCTACACACCTTAAATATTCGGCTAACCCATTCAAAAAAATTTGTTTAGGTGTGTTTGGATCCTTTACTGAAGCAATTTTGAAAACAAAAATCAAGCTGGACTTTGACCATTTTTTTAGTGGATATGAGCTGTTTTGTTAGAGCAGAAGTATTTTTTAAAGATAATTTTTGGAAGCCATCACTTTTTGCAGGCTTTAAAAAATAACACTTCTCTTCGTCATTCCCGCGAACACGAGAATATGCTATCGTGATAAAAATTACATTAGCACACTCCTTCTCGTCATTCCCGCGGACGCGGGAATCCAGAAGAAGGTCAATTCTGATTTGGGTAGTAGCGTCAAAAATACTTTATGAAACCAGGAATAAAAATCGACAGTCTCCTGGGTTCCCGCGTCCGCGAAATCTAGGAGAACGTCACTACAGAATTGATGATCCCATAACATAAAGTCTACTTTTCTCCTGTTTCAGAAAAGTAGTGACTACTGGGCATTTCATATTTTCTCGGATTTTCGTGCAGACAGTCCTCTGGATTCCAGCGTCCGCTGGAATGACGGTTAAGGTGTATCGGCTGTTTTTCTGAAATTACCCATTCTATTTTTTGATGATATTAAAAAACTGATACCAATAATGTCACTCATACAACATTGGCAAAAGTCCATTTAAGGGTGAATAAAAATTCCGATTCACTTTTTACCTTGTCACGAAGTCACCAAAAACTCACTTAAACTTAAACTAACTATTCGGCCTATTGGCCGAATAGTTACGGCATACCGAATAATAATATTTCCGAATCGGACGGTCTCCATGCAAAGAATAAGCCTCATCAACAAGAGTGATTGAAGAAAAATCACGCCTTAAGTCTTGTGGAGGGTACTTCCATGGATAAACAAAGAGAGCAGTGCTCTCAGAAGGGAAAAGATCACGATAACTAGGCCAGATAGAAAACTGGTCCTTCACGTGCAAACTTGAAGGTTCATAGGTATCCGGATGCCCTGGAAGGTAAAAGCTCAGAAGACTTGCGCTTTGATAATTATCAGAAATGAAAAAAGAGGTTCCTTGTTCTTGGGCAATTTTTAAAGCATGCAGAGCTATTGACTCTCCTCCATGCGCGCGGTCAAGAGGATCAACTTTTCCAATCTCTTGATAAGTCTTAAGGATCTTTAAAGGCCATCCTGTTGCCTGTTCTTCCCAACGCGCAGGGACAGGGAGATGCAGCCAGAATGTATTATGGAGCATTATTGTTTCAAAGGCTGCTATGGCAAAGGCCCAATAAGCGAGAGCGCGAACCCAAGGAAGACATTTTTTAAGAGCTCCCCAATTACCAGCTAACAAAATCATTCCTGCAATATAACAAGGAGCGGGCCAATTAGGCTCGGCCGCTTTGTTAAGGCTTAAAAATCCATAGAAAAGAAAAAGAGGGAGAAAAAGAGATCGTAAAAAGCGAATGACTTCTATTTGATGATTTTCATCCTTTTGATTGTTTTGATCTTTATGAAGTAATTTCTTCATTGGTACAAAAACAGAAACCATAACTCCTAGAAAAAAGAGGGGTGAAATGACTCCTGCCTGAGCCCCTATGAAAACCAAGAGTTCACTCGGCGTAATATGCCACGATTTATTGAGATCTCCTCGTTGCAGTAGGTGAACAATTCCAATGGCATGATGCTCTACATTCCAAATGATCATCGGCAACGAAAATAAAAGCGCTGTCCCAATCATAATGTAGAAATGAGGACGTTTGAACTGATAACGTTGCTTAGGACTCCAGAAACAGAAGAGAGCAAAGCAAAGTAATTCGACGAGATTTGTGTATTTCGCCAACATCCCCATGCCAATAAACGCTCCGGCAAGAATCCAGAGAAAAACTTCTTGGTTCTTTTTTTTATACTCAATCGGATTGGAAATAGCGGATTGTCTCTCTGAAATAATATCCTCTTCTTCATTAGAATTGATAACTATTCGACCAGCTGACCGAATAGTTACAGCCTTCCAAAAAGCAATGGCTGCTATCGTCCAAAAGAAAATACTTAAAGGATCAATTGTCATCAAAATACTCCCCACAGCATAGAGTGGCATAAAGAGAGCCATCAAGAGCGTCCAAAAAGCAACTCGTTCAGAATAGAGTATTCTGGCTAGCACATAAAGCCCTATCCCTGTCGCTGCTGAGAGGAGCACTGCAAAAAAACGTACACCAAAAACGGTATCGCCAAAAAGGTGTGTCCCAAAAAATATGGTCAAAGCTGCCCCTGGCCCTTTATCGAAAAAGCTCCAATCTAAATGACGTGAACAATACCAGTAGTAGGCTTCATCCCCCGTTAATTCGAGCTGAGTGCAATACCAAAAACGAAAAAGCGTTACGAGGATGATAAGAGTCCCAAGAAGAACTATTCGGTTTACAGACCGAATAGACCCTGGAGGCTGGAGGCTGGAGGCTGGAGGTAGAATCATAGCAAGCTCGTAACTATTCGGCCAATAGACCGAATGTAAGTTTAAGTTATAAGTTTAAGTTTAAATTGATTTCTGGTCACTTCGTGACAAGGTGAAAATCGGAGTTTTTTTGCTATTTAAGTCGCTTCAATCTCGAAAAATAGGCATCTAAAAATCATTTTTAATCTTCAAGTAGAATCACCTACAGCCTATAGCCTCCAGCCTTTAAGCTTAGCAATTTTGGCTACCAAATAAAATTAAAAATCGTTTTCAAAAATCGTTCACTCTAGAACTCTAACTACCCCAATAACACATCCGCCACGGCTTCAGCAGCATGTTGAGGTAAAAGTCCAATAGCTGCTGCGGACATTCGTTCTCTACGTCGTTCATCTCCTAGAAGATTAGTGATAAGTCGCACTAAGCCTTCAGGTGTTATTTCCGACTCTTCAAGAAGTTCAGAAGCGCCGGCTTGCTGAAAAATAGCAGCATTGTGATGTTGATGACGTTCCGCAGCAAAAGGAAAAGGAATTAAAATTGAAGGAAGTCCAAAATGAGAAATCTCACTGAGACTAGCTGCTCCTGCTCGCGAAATGACAAGATCTGCTGCTGAATAGGCCTCATTCATGCGATGGTGAAAAGAAGCGACGTGAGCATTGACTCCCTCGCGTTGATAGTTTACGGCAGCAAGATCATCATCACGCTCTCCTGTAAGATGGATAATTTGAAGTGGCAGCTCTTTAAGATAGGTGGCTGATCGAAAAAGAAGTTGATTAATCTTTCCTGCTCCTTGACTCCCCCCCATGACGAGGAGGGTCTGTCGGTCAGGTGATAATTTAAAGGCTGCAAGAGCTTCTTCACGTGGCATACGTTCTCCAAGATCACGTCTTACAGGAGTCCCTACAACTTGAACAACACGTCCAGGAAAAGAAGCTGCACACGCTTTAAAACCAAGTAATACTTTACTTACCCAACGTGCTGTTAGTTTATTAGCCCTGCCTGCAATAGCATTCGACTCGTGAATATAAGAAGGAATTCCAAGACAATGTGCCGCTAGAATAGGCACTGCGGAAGTAAAACCTCCCATACCAAGAACTGCCGCAGGACGATAGCGACGATAAAGTTGTCGACAATGAGAAAAACTCTCCCAAGCACGCCGAGCGAAGGGTATAAACGCAGGTGATAGTAAAGAAGGCATTCCTATGGACGGAAGCTTTTCAATACGAAATTCAGGATGATCACGCAAAGCAACCGCATCAATTTCTTTTTCTGAAACAAGCAAGAGGACATGATGACCACGCTGATGCAATACTTCTGCTACAGCGAGACCAGGGAAGAGATGGCCTCCAGTTCCTCCACAAGCAATGATAAAATGCAATCGTTCGGAGATCACCTCCTGCGGAGGCAATCCCTGAACTAAATGGGCAGCCTGTTCACTGGTGGTGCCGTTTAATTGCACCATGTGTTGAGAATTGGTTTGAGCAGTTACGATAAAATTTTTTCCCATAAGTAGTCCTTCAGTCCCCGTTACGCGGCGACTGAAGTAAAGGTAACAGTTTAGCTTGAGTATGTCTACGTAGAGTCCTTCCTAAATCATCGGATCCTTTATTGGAAATGGTTCAGAATTCAAACATGAAAAATATAAATAGTCAAAAATACCATTTTGTCGAAAATCAATTGGTTATGGTGAGCTACTTTTTAAATCAATTGCCGCAGGCAAGAAAATAAACTCGTTACCCTTTACTCGTTACCCTTTACTTCTCCGTAGCTAAGCCAGGTACCAAGCAAAAATAAACATCCGTTTTCAAAATCGGTTCACTTCCGGAAAGCTCTACTTAGATGCGTGGCATGACCCGTGAAGAAAGCGTTACCGGACGCTCTTCATTTAAAACAAGAGGAAGTCCACTACGATGAATATTAACTAAAATACCGACCATAAAAAGACAGGCAGCTAAGTTGGATCCTCCATAACTAATAAAAGGCAATGGCATTCCTTTATTAGGGAGTAGTGAAATAGTCATTCCAATGTTCACCACAGCTTGCAGAGAAATTAGGAAAAGGAATCCTATTGCTAAAAGCTTACCAAAACGATCGCGTGCATTAGCAGCGATAAGTCCTCCACAAAGAAGAATCATCAAATAACAAAAAATAACGCCCCAAGTAGCTCTCAACCCTAACTCTTCACCAATCATTGGAAAGATAAAATCCGTATGTGCATAGGGAAGATAAAGCATTTTTTGACGCCCTTCACCAAGCCCGAGCCCTTCCACACCACCTGATCCAAAGGCAATAAGAGCTTGCCACTGTTGAAGACCTTTTCCTAATTTATCAGACTCGGGATGGAGAAAGGTCATCATACGTGCTGCCCGTTCAGGAATCAAATGAATGATCCCAATCAGGCCTGCAATACCACCTCCTAAAATTGGGAAAAGATAGAGCCCTCTAGTTCCGCCAACAAACATCATCACCAGTGACGTAACACCAATAAGCGCTGTCGTTCCAAGATCAACTTCAGCTCCAATAAGTCCCATCGGCAACATGATCACAGCTAAAGGAATTAACAAGGTTTGTAAAAAACCACCCTTCTCCACTTCTTCTCGTGAAAACCACCAAGCCATAAAAAAAACAGTCGCAATTTTCCCAAATTCACTCGGTTGAAAAACAGCAATACGAAGATTAAGCCAACGCCAGGAACCATTGATACGCATTCCTAGATGAGGGACAAAGCAAAGGGCTAAAAGAAGAAGTGCTATTCCAAACCAAATTCCCCAGGTGCGTCTCCACCAATGGTAATCAATCAGTGAGGTTGCAACACACAGGACAACTCCAATCACAAGCCAAAGCAGCTGACGCTTCACAAAATAATAAATATCTCCATGACTATCCTGAGCAAAAGCACTCGTACTAAAAAGCATGACAATGCCTAAAATAACAAGACTTACGACAGAGATAAGAAGTAGGTAGATGGAATTGCGTTGCATGGAGACATTCAGTCGCCGCTACACGGCGACTGAAGTTAAAGGTAACAGAAAAGGATAACAGAAGAAGAAATTAACAGGGATGGAAGCAATGAAAGGGATAACGGAGTATAAATTAAAAATGGCGTGTATAAAATGAATGAGTGCACAAAATTAAATAATGATTAGATCTTCAGTAATCAGCACTCTTTTTCTGCCATCTCTTTCATCGCTTCCATCCCTGTTAATTTTCTTCCTTTGCTTACCTTTTTTACTTTTTCTTTTGAATAGTTTGTTTTCCAGGAATCATCAACTTCTGGCCAATTTGAATCTTACGAGGATCCGTTATATTATTAATTTTCATGAGCTCGTCGTAATTCACATAAAACCTCTTGGCAATTTTATAAGGGTTATCTCCTTTTACAATCGTGTATTCTGTCATAGATCCCTCGGATGCTGTAAGCACTTTTGGGACACTCTCTCCTACAGCGCTTTCTTGAACACTCGCTACATTCTGAGATGATGCCACAGATGTAGAAGTGGTAGATTGTTCTACCACAGGAACGCTTGTAACAGTATGTACTTCATTAACTGGAACACTTACTGTATTAGCAGGAGCAATAGGAGTTTCCGTGACGGTCGTTTTTGAGGAGACTGAAGAAACATCGCTGCTTTCACTATTCGTAGAAACGATTGGTAGCACGGATCCTCCACCAGAAGGGGGCATCGTGGTGGTTGCTGCAACTTTTGTCACTGCTGATGCAGTAAGAGAAGCTCCAATAAGCTTTCCTGGGACTTTTAATTGCTGACCAATGTGCAAAACAGCATGTTCTCCTAATCCATTTGCTTTTTTTAAGTCTGCAAGAGACGTTTTGAGTCTTGATGCAATCTTAGCAAGCGTATCTCCCTTGACCACTTGGTAGGTTTTGAGATTTTTGTTAGCAGAAGAATTTTCTTTAGCAACAGGTTCTTTAGCGATCGCATGACTCGCTGATGCGGCCACTGCGGTTGTAGCTATTGTTCCTCCTTTAACTATGGCAGCATTTTTGAGCGGTGTAGCATTTAACAAAGAATTGTTTTGTGTCGTAGTTGCTGTTGCTTCCCCACTCTCTGGGGCTTGAGTATCCTTAGCAACGAGCACTTCTGACTTTGCCTTGCTCAAGGAATGTCCTGCCTTGGCTTTATTAAAAGCAAAGAGTCCTCCTACAGCAATAATGTGAAGTGCTAACACAACCATGAAGGCATGAGAAAGCTTCATATTAGGTTCTGTTCCATAATCCTCAAATTCTGAAGATTGATCCATAGTAGCGGTCCTTGCTCGGAGACGTTGAATACGATGTTTTGATTTGTGTGGTTTCATGAATAGTAAGTTGCTTTGCGACTGGTTTAAATGTTTCAGTGTTTAAATGTTTAAAGGATGATTTCAGATCACTCTGTGGTTGATTAAAAAGTTGATAAACTAAATACCTAGGGATTAAGCATGGCAATTACCCTGATAGTTGCAAACGGCTCTTTTAAAAAGATCACCACGTTCGATGTAATCGCTAAACATATCATAAGAAGACGTTCCTGGTGATAAAAGAATCGTATCTCCAGCCGTTGCTAAGTCTCCTGCCATAGTAACGGCTTCTTCCATAGTAACAGCCTTACGACAGGGAATCCCCTCCCAATCTTGAACAATAAGATCACTCATCTCTCCAAGAAGAATAACTTCTTTGACTCTTTTTTTGACAAGAGAAGCAATGGGCTTAAAAGAAAAACCTTTGTTTTTTCCACCAGCAATTAAGATTAAGGAACGATTCGGTTCTACTAGACTTCTTTCCAAACTCGCTGATTCTGATGAAGTGCAAGGAGTCGACGGCGCACAGGAGTTGAGCGTATATAACATACTCGACGCTCCGAGCACCGGTGCGACGCCGCAATTCGCGGTATCAGTAGAGTTTCGAAAGAAGTCTATTGAATTAATGGCCTTCTCCATCGCATCAAGTGTAGTCGCTTTAGAATCATTAATCCACTGAACCCCTTTCACGTCAGCTACCAATTCACAACGATGGGCTGGCGGCGTATACTCTTTGATGGCATTGCTCATTTGTTCTAGACAAGAAATTTTTTGTGAAGGATCACTTTCACTTAACCTGGATATTTCATACTGATCGTGACGAGAAAGTTGCGAAGGCTGATGAGGCAAGGCAGGTGAGGATTTTGGTGCCGGGCTGTATGAGTACATACTGCCCAAGCCAAAACCGGAACCTAACGCTGTATTCATCGGCCTTCCCGAATTTCGCAGTAGATTAGTATGAAATATTCGGGTTAAAGCAATCCCTACAGCAAATGCAGCCATTAAATTTTCTGCATTATGAGCACCACTCAAACGTGTCTGTTCCATCTTAAGAAAGGGATGACCTCTATAGCAAATGCTATTATTTTCTAAAGAAAAATCGCCTCCCTGCTCGTACGCACTAAATCTTACACAGCGTGCTTTCAAAGGAATTTCAAGAGGAGAACCTATCTTCACAGTCGCTGCGGCTGATGAAGAGCAAGGAGCCTCGGAACGCAGAGTCCGACATGTATCGGGCATACCTGAGGATTCGAGCACCGGAGCGACGGAGCTCATCGCAACCTCAGTAGACGGTGAAGACAGGTTCTGAGAGTTTGTAGGAATTACTGCGAAATCTTCTGCTGTTTGGTTATTAAAAATTTTTAATTTAGCTGCACGATACTCTTCTAGGCTGGAGTACCGATCGAGATGATTAGGTGAAAAGTTCAACCAAATAGCAACTTTGGCATGAAATTTCTGGATCGTCTCTAACTGAAAGGAACTCACTTCCACGACCATCATATCAAGATCTGCGCTCTGCATCACTGCTTCTGAAAAAGGAAGACCAATATTACCACAAGCTAATGTGCGCAATCCAATACCCTGAAGCACGCGTGCGGTTAATTCTGTTGTTGTTGTTTTTCCATTTGTTCCTGTGATGGCTACAAGGGGACAATGGCAAAAAGAATAAGCCAATTCCAGTTCTCCAATAAGAGAGGTTCCCCGAGAAGTTATATTCTTAACAAGGGGTGAATTTTCTTCAATACCAGGACTCAAAATAGCCTGATCATAAGCAACAGCATCTGATAGAGCCTCATGGCCTAAATGCACGGTTATACCTTCTGATTGCAATAGGGCGGCTTGCTTCTGAAGCCTTTCATCATGCCCACTATCATTAACAGTCACTCTTGCCCCGGCGTGCTTAAGCAAACGCGCAGCGGCTAGGCCGCTACGACCTAGGCCTAATACAACGATATTGGTACCACTATAATTCATTTTATCTTGAGCTCTTAAATTCTTTTTTTGTGTTTCTTTGTGTTCTTTTGTGGCTATTTCACCTTAGTTTCAATGTAGCAAGGCCAATAATTCCAAACATAATAGCCATAATCCAAAAGCGCACTGTCACCGTGGTCTCTTTCCATCCACTCAATTCAAAATGATGATGAAGTGGTGACATTTTAAAAATTCGACGTCCTGTAAGTTTAAAACTAGCGACCTGCAAAATTACGGAAAGCGCTTCTGCAACAAAGACACCTCCAACAATAATAAGAATCAACTCTTGTTTGCAGCTTATGGCTAAAACACCCAGTATTCCTCCGATAGCCAACGATCCCGTATCTCCCATAAAGACGCGTGCAGGATAACAATTCCACCAGAGAAATCCTAGAGCAGCACCTGCTAAGGCCATACTAACCACAGCAAGTTCACCTGAAAAAACATTGTGAGGAATTTGGAGATAGGTGGCTATTTTGAAGTTGCCAGCAACATAATTAAAAACAGCAAAAGCAACAGCTGCCATCACGGTGCATCCTGCAGCTAAACCATCAAGCCCATCAGTAAGATTAACGGCATTAGAGCTTCCAACAATTACTAAGAGATAGAAAAAAAAGGTGGCAATTCCCATATGCGTTATTAAAGGTCCCTTCAAGAAAGGGAGGTAGAGCTCTTGAGCTTGTGCTGCTAAAGCAGGCGTAAAAAGAAAAAAAAGTGTGACAATAGCTGCCAAGAGAGACTGCAAAAAGAATTTGAGACGACTGCTAATACCATCCGATTTTTTCTTAGTAACCTTAAGATAATCATCTGCAAAACCCAAAACTCCTAAATAAAAAGCGGTGAAAAGAACAATCCATATGAGTGGATTCGTAAGCCTTGCCCAAAAGAAGCTAGCAACAATAACGGACCCAATAAGAAGAAGCCCTCCCATCGTTGGAGTTCCTTGCTTTCCTCCATGCAATTCATTCAAACGATGCACTTCCTCTGCAGTACGAATCGGCTGACCAATCTTGAGCATAATAAGTCTTTTAATCACAACTTTGCCAAAAAAGAGAGGTAGCAGAAATGCCGTTAACCCTGCTCCCATGGCCCGAAAAGAGATATACTGGAATACATGAAGTGCCTTTGATAGTTCACTACCACGTAATACTTCACTGAGTTGAAAAAGATAGTAGAGCATTAAAAAGAGGCGTTGTTGAACAACGCCGTAAAGAGTAAAGGGTAAAGGGTAAAGAGTATTTTCAATTTGGAGCTGTATGTATAATTGTTAGTTATTTCGAAGAAATAAAGTGACGTTGGCAGCTATTCACAACCTCTTTCATTCCTGCTGCATTACTTCCTTTGACTAAAATCATATCTCCAGAACGTGCAAGAGAAATAAGAGAATCTATAGCTTCTTTATTATTCTCAACCACGTATACATCGTTCATTCCGGCATCACGGGCAGTTTGAGCAAGCAAAGACACGTCGTGACCCACGACAATTAAAATATCAAGAACTTTAGCAGCAGCTACTCCTACACGTTGATACCCTTCACTCTCATAGTCTCCTAACTCTCCCATACGTCCCAGAACGGCAATACACCTTCCTTGAGAGGGCAATGAGGCCATAGTACTCAACGCTGCTTCCATCGAGTCGGGGTTGGCATTGTAGGCATCGTCGATAAGAGTTACTTTATTGAGATAGTGTACCGAAAGACGACTTTTGGAAGGGGTAATATTTTTAAGAGCCTCAATTCCTATTTCTAAAGAAACACCACACTCGAGGCCAATAGCGAGTGCTAATAAGGCATTGGTGACCATATGCTGACCAATAACCGGTAAAAAAGCAGCATGCGATGTTCCCTGATAAGAAATCTCAAAATGGGTTCCTTCAGTTGTGGCAGTAAGATTTGTTGCTTGGAGATCACCTATACCAATCCCGACGCGTACAACACGCGCTTGAGTTCTCTTAGCAAGGCGATCACAAAACACATCATCTGCTGGCAAAATAGCAACCCCCGAAGAAGGAAGAGCTGCAAGAAGATCTCCTTTTTCTTCCGCAATGACTTCACAAGAACCAAGAAAACCAATATGTGCTGTTCCTATGTTAGTAATAACAGCAATGTCTGGTTCTGCTAACGCTGCTAAAGGAGCAATTTCACCTCGATGATTCATTCCAATTTCCCAAACAGCAACTTGATCATCAGTAGAGGCAGTTAAGATAGAAAGAGGAAGTCCTATATGATTATTAAAATTTCCCTGGGTACAATTAACCCGCAACTTACTTCGAAGCACCGCTGCAGCAAAATCCTTAGTGCTTGTCTTACCACTACTCCCAGTAAGAACAACAGAACGAAGAGGCAGAACTTTTCTCCAAGCTGCCGCTAAGTCAGTCAAGGACTTGAGTGTATTAGATACTTTAAGAAGACCAAAAGAAGAAGGAAGTTCTGCAGGAGCATCTCCATCATAGAGAGCGCCGACAGCTCCTTTTTCTGCAGCTTCTTTAATAAAATTATTACCATCAAAGCGCTCTCCTCGAAGTGCTACATAAAGATCACCTGCTTTGATATGACGTGTATCGTTAATAATACGAAAAACAGTCGCATCAGGATTCCCTGTGACAAAATCGGCAGCAGAGAGAGCAGCAATTTTAGAAAGAGAAAGAGGGTCCATGAGTAACTATTCGACCAACAGGCCGAATATAAGTTTAAGTTGTAAGTTGAAGTTTAAGTTGATTTTTGGTCACTTCGTGACAAAGTAAAAATATTTTTATTAGTGATGACGTTAAAGAATTTTTATAAAAATTCTTTTTTCTTTTTTGTGTTCTTTGTGTAATTCTTTGTGCTCTTTTGTGGTGAATTTCTTTCTGCTTAAGAAACGTTAGTAGTTAAAAACTAGAAACTATTACGTACGTTTTGCATAGCATGCTGCGCCACGATCACATCATTAAAAGGATGACGAATACCATTGACCTCTTGATATGTTTCATGTCCTTTACCAGCAATAAGAATGATGTCATTAGGAAGAGCCATTTCGATGGCTTTATGAATAGCTTTCTCTCGATCAACAATACATTGATAATTACCACGTCGAAACCCTTTCACAACCTCATCAATAATAGCAGAAGAGTCCTCACTCCGAGGATTATCCGTAGTAACGATAATTTCATCAGCATAAGGCTCTACAGCAGCAGCCATAAGAGGACGCTTAGAACGATCACGATCTCCACCACACCCAAACACAACAATGAGACGATGTGGTTGCAACTGCCTTAGTGATCTCAAAACATTTTCAAGCGCATCCGGACTGTGAGCATAGTCGATAAAAACTTGAAAATTTCGGGCAGCCAGAATGCGTTGAAGCCTTCCTGGAACTTGAGGTACCGAAGCCAACGCTTTCACTGCCCGCCTAAGTTCTAATCCCATGGAAGCAACAGAGGCTAGAGCACCTAAGGCATTATAGACATTAAAAAGTCCAATAAGTGGTGAGCGAACCAAGTAACTTCTCCCTCGTGCATCAAGACGAAAAACTGTTCCCGTCGCACTATAGTGAATATCTCGAGCACGAAACGTAGCATTACTTGATTGACCAAAAGTTACGGGTGTCAGGCGAGAAGAAAGGCGTTCCATAAGCAGATGAGCGTAGCGATCATCGGCATTAATAACTGCACGTCCTCGTTTGATTACTTGTTCAGAAAGCCTTTTGAAAAGTAATACCTTGGCTTCAAAATAAGCCTCCATCGATCCATGATAATCGAGATGATCTTGAGTCAAGTTGGTAAATACAGCTACATCAAATTCTGTTCCTCTCACGCGCTCTTGAATAATTGCATGACTGGAAACCTCCATCGCAACAGCCTTAAAACCACCCTCCGTCATATCCGCCATCATTCTCTGAAGATCAATTGACTCAGGTGTTGTGCGAGAAGCTTCTTCTTTAATACCTGGTAAAATATATTCCACTGTCCCAATTAAACCAGAAGAACGCCCACAGGCCTCACAAAGATGACGCACAAGATAAGCGGTCGTTGTTTTACCATTAGTCCCTGTAATACCACAGGCCATGAGAGAATGACTAGGATGCCCATAAAAAGAGGTGGCAAGATCAGCCATAGCGATACGACAATCACTCACTCGAATGAGAGGAACAGATAAATTAGGAATATCTTCCTGAGAAACTATGGCCACAGCCCCCTGATCAAGTGCTTCTTGAACAAAAGAAGTGCCGTGATTATGAGAACCTGGCAATGCAAAAAAAAGTGATCCTGGCACTACTGAGCGTGAGTCATAAGAAAGCCCCATGACTGTAATGTCAGCAAGATTTTTTATCACCCCACCAATGGAGAGAAGTTCTGTTGAAGCTAAGAGATGCTCAAGAATCATGAGAGTGGTTTAGGGGGTTAAAAGTTTAGAAGTTTAGAGGAGTGATTATTTGCTACAGGCCTTAAAGGTGGTGCATCTACTTAGTATTTTTATAAATTTGCTCGATATTTGATACCTGTAATCTGTAGCCTGTGGCCTACATCCTACAGCTTACTGCCTTAGCACTCCCTTTAAGAGAAGAAGCCATAGCTGTTGTACTACTCTGATCATGAGCGGTTGGAGCGACCTGCATACTCGGAGGGAGATCGAGATAACGAACCGAGGCTTCTGCAATCTTTGAAAAGACAGGTGCAGCAATCAGACCTCCATAATTGCCTACACCTCCTACACGAGCATCATCAACAACAACGAGACCAACAAGACGAGGACTCTCTGCAGGAAGATAGCCAGCAAAAGAGACAATATAACGATTATCGAGATAACCTCCACGAGGGCTGATTTTCTGAGCCGTCCCAGTCTTACCTGCAACTGTATAGCCATTTACTTTAGCCTGAAAAGCTGTTCCTCGTTCTGAAACAACATCACTAAGCGGTCCATTAATTGCTTCAGTAGCTTTGGAAGAAACAACTTCTCGAACCACTTTAGGCTCCGCCATGACACTTCCTTCTCCATGATTGCGCACAAGCTGTGGAGCCATCAGTTTTCCACCATTAGCAATCACACCCATAGCCATAATAACTTGCATAGGAGTTGCAGCAATCGATTGCCCCATAGCCATTCGAGTTATTGTTAATTTATCCCAACGTGATGGAGGATTGACCAGCCCAGGAATTTCTCCAGGAAGTTGAATTTTTGTACGTTCACCAAAACCAAACCGACGCACATATTCATAATATTTAGTATCTCCCATCTTAAGAGCTATCTTAGCAGCGCCAATATTTGATGATTTTACTAAAACATCACCAACACTAAGGTCTCCATAGCCGCCGCCATGATCTTTAAGAGTTTTCCCTCCATAGAGAAACTTTCCATTCTCACAGAAAATTTGAGTCTGGGCTGTAACTGTTCCTTCATTAATAGCACCGGAAGCAACCACAATTTTAAAAACAGAACCGGGCTCATACATATCAGTAATAGCACGATTGCGCATCTGCTCAGGCATTGCCTCACTATAATGATTGGGATCATAATTAGGTCGACTCGCCATAGCTAAAATTTCTCCCGTAACAGGATCTGTTAAAATAGCTGTTGCTCCTACTGGCTTATAAGTCTGCATGGCTGTATCGAGCTGTTTCTCCAAAATCGCTTGCAGTCCCATATCAATAGTCAATTGAATATTTGCTCCATTCTCTGCAGGCTGCTCTTGTCCACGATAGAGAACAATTTCCAACCCCTTACGATCATGCTCAATATGACGGTAGCCGTCATGCCCTGAAAGCTCCTTATCAAGCATACGTTCCACACCATCAATTCCATGTCCCGTATGGTCTACAAAACCGAGCACATGACAGAGCATTTTACCATTGGGATAGATACGTTCTGCCCCTGATTGTAAATAAAGACCTTGAAGCTTTGCGTCCTCCATCGCCTTTACCATAGATGTTGCATCAAGTTCTGAAACTCCTGAACGAATGATAACGTAGGGACGCTTTGTGAGGAGTTTTGCGGCCAGATCCTTTTCCGAAATTCCTAAGAAAGGAGCTGCCACATGAGCTAATGCCTTAGAATCTTTGATACGCGTTCCATCAGCATAGATAGTACGCACAGGAACATTCACCGCAAGAGGCTCACCATGACGATCAAAAATATTGCCTCGTTGAGCGAGAATCGGCTGCTTAAAACCATGTTTTTTGGAAGCAAGCTTCAAAAATTTTTCATGCCCTGCTACTTGAAGATCAATAAGACGAAAGGCAAAAAAAGTAAATAGCAGAGCGACAAGCGAACACACAACACCAATACGCTTCACAGGCTGCGAATCAGGTTGCAGGCTATAAGCTGGAGACTGAAAATCAGGTTTCAGGCTACAGACTGCAGGCTGCATGGGGGAGCCATGATGATTGTTTTTCATTTAATAGTTCTTTTCTTTTTTAACTCAATTGCCGAAGGCAACAAAATACACTCGTTACCCTTTACTCTTTACTCATTACTTGCCTGTTGTTAAGCGAGGTACTAAGCAAAAATAAAAATTCATTTTCAAAATTGGTTCACTTTTGGAGAAACTCTATTTAGAAGCTGTCCGTGCCACACCGTCTTGTTGAGAAGAGAGGGGAGGAGTCAGTCTTGCAATCGCTGTTTCTGGAATCTGAATAAGATCTAAATATTTTTCTTCAAGTTTCCGTTGAAGTGCTCCACGTGATGTTAATCCTGTGATTTTGGCAACCAAGGCATCGTTATGAGCACGAAGTTGAATAACTTTCTCCTCCACCAAACGAGTCTGCTCACCAAGAGCATGCTGTTGATTCTTTAAATAAACAAACAAGAGTCCTGCCATTCCCATCATAAAAAGAATGACGAGCCACTGGCCGAGAAGAGGGACTTCAATTCCATTGGT
>DATEBV010000002.1:0-16556 GCA_035287205.1 Chthoniobacterales bacterium
TGGCAGCCATGGCGCCTGGTGTTTCTGGGGCTTTAATTACAACAGTGACAGGACTCCTTGTTGCGATTCCAGCAATGTTTGGTTATAATTTTTTAGTAACAACGGTACGTTCTATGATTGTTTCGTGTGATAATTTTGCAGCGGAACTCTCCAGTGCGTTAGAGCATCGCTATGTGTCTCGTGGGGAGCACTAAGGTGCTGGAAGATCGAAGATCGAAGATGGGAGATAGGAGTTGATGTTTGCAGCAGCAGTCTAGGCTGAATGTAAAGCCTCACGGTGTTGCTGCTAAAATTAAAACTTAATTCAACCATAAGAAATTAATGTTCTATAAAAAACTTCTACTATTACTACCACAAATTTTGATTCCAATTTTATAGTAAAAAAGTATGCCCCGTTCAGCCATCTTCTATCTCCCATCTTCTATCTTCTAATAAGCATGCGCCGTTTTTCTGATAATATACCTTTGCATACTCTCAGTGAGCTCAATGTGACGCCATTGCTTGATTTAGCTTTTGTGTTGTTGATTATTTTTATGATCACAACCCCTCTTCTTGAAAATAGCATCGAACTTGTTGTTCCAAGTAGTTCTACAGCGCATCACGAGGTGAATCCTTCGCAGGTGCAGACGATTTCTATCGATCGTCAAAATATCATCAAAATTAATCAAGAGTTAGTGAGCCTGGATGAGTTGTCAGAAAGGTTGCGTGCGCTAAAAGCAGATCAGCCTAATGTGGCTGTTGTAGTGCGTCCTCATCGAGATTTACCCATTCAGCAATTTATTGGAATTATGGATAAGCTCCAACAAGCAGGCATTACTAAGGTAGGCGTGATGACAAGGCCGGAAGAACAAGGGAGTAAGGAATAGCCACAAAAGAACACAAAGAAACACAAAAAAAGAAACTTAGCGGTGAATTTGATTGATTAGTTCGGCCAAGCTGTTTCGCTGCTATTGGGACTCTAAGCAAAATCTCAATTCCTACCCTCCCTGTTTTTCACGAGAGCGAACATTCTTTGTCTTGAGGTTTTAAATTCGTTAAAGAATTTTTATAAAAATTCTTTTTTTGTGTTCTGTTTTTTTGTGTTTCTTTGTGCTCTTTTGTGGCTATTTTCTTTCTTCTTTTTATTACTTCAATTCAGTTTGAGCTCTCCAAAACTCTTTGTGTTTCTTTGTGTTCTTTTGTGGCTATTCTTTTTTTCTTTTGCATTCTTTGTGGCTAATTTTTTTCCGGTCCTATGAAAAAATCGAATCCTGATTTTCGACGTTCTATTCTTTTAGTGGCAGCACTCCATCTTTTTTTGATCGGTGTGATTATTTATTTCATGCAGAAGCCGGTGAAGCATTCTGGGGAGAAGGTAACTTGGCTTGAGACGGGGTCTTTTGCGGCATCTTCTGGAGCTTCGATAAGTCAAGAAGAGGCCGATTCTGCTTCCATACATCAAGAGATACAAGAAGAAGTACCTGTTGCTGCTTCAGCACCAACAGCAGTTTCTGAGGTGGTGCCAGAACCGGTTGAGGCGGCAACTTCAGAGCCAACGCCTGCAGTATTGGCAACACCTCCTCCTGAGGAAAAATCAGATATTGCTCTTGCAACACCGACTCCTACACCAAAGCCAACTCCTAAATCGACGCCACGGCCAACGCCGAAGCCGAAGCCTAAACCAACTCCTAAGGTAACGCCTAAACCGACTTCAAAGCCTTCTAAGAATGATTCTGAAGAGACGCCTAAAGCAAAACCTTCGGTCACAGTAGTACCTCATGCTTCTCCCAAAGCCTCGGCACATTCTTCTACGGTGACTAAAAAGTCTTCGTCGTCATCCAATGCCACAAATTCTAAAGGTTCTAAAAAATCAGCAGGAGAAAAAGCAGGTTTAAAAAAGAGTACTCACGCCGTTGAGAAAAAACAGGGAAGCAAAGGTGGCGGCAGTGAAGGGAGTCAATCATTAAAAAATGCTTTCCTAGCTAATAAAAATGGTTCTGGTGGTTCGGGAGGAGATTCAGGAAGTTCTTCTGGAGGGCATGGCGGTTCTGGAGGAGGGGTGGATGCAGGTGCTGTAGATGCCTATCATGAATTAATTCATGATAGATTTTATAGTCAATGGGAGCAGCCCACATCCATTCCAACGGAACATAAACATGATTTTGTTTGTACTTTGCATTTAACAATTGATCATGATGGAACTATTTCAGGGTTCTCTCTTGCTAAACCAAGTGGAAATCCCGTGATGGACCAGTCAGTACTTGCCGCTGCATCTAAGGTAAAAAAAATTGCACCGCTTCCCGAAGGTCTTGCAAGTGGGTCTTCGTATACGGTGAATATTAATTTTGAATTGGAATGAGGCTAAGGTATTCACGCAAAGTTTGAAGCTGCTCCTCGCTTCGCTCCGAGAAACTTCAAGTTTTGCGTGAACACCTTATTATAAGCCTGCATGCAACCCTGTTTTGACTTGTCTTCCTATCTTTATGCTCTTACTATTTCTACAATACCTGTTCAGCAGCTCTTCAATTAATTATGCAATGTATACTCATCACGAATGAAAATTAGGAATTGTTACTTGCTTTTGTTCCCCTTAGCTTAGTTCTCATCGCTTATGTTATGTTCACATAGCGACTCACTTTTCCGCTGGGCTCGAGGCAACAAATGGAGCGTAAAAAACCTAATTTTCATCCGTGATTCGTATATTTACACTACGCCTTCGTAGTCCGACTATTTGGTTCAGATTTTTACTCTGAAGGAGAGAAGTTTCTGAACGCTTACTATGTACACTATGAATTCGCAGTTCGATCATTTGGTTCAGATTGCTCCTCCGAAGGAGAAGAAATCTGAACGCTTGCCATCAGTTTCAGTTGCTACTTTTGATCATAATGTTTGGATTCGCATTGTTGGGAGAGGAAGTTTTAAAAGTAGTATTGATCTTAAGGAGTGGATTCAGCCAATTATAGAGCAACGATCTTATAATTATATCATTGATCTAGTTGATTGTGAGCAGATGGATTCAACATTTATGGGGACTCTTGCTGGTATTGCTCAGCGTTTACGTGCTAAGAAACAAGGAGTATTAAAGGTCATCAATGCTAATGAAGTGAATAGAGAGTTAATGGAAAGCTTGGGGCTCGATCAACTCTTTTCGATTCAACGTCTCTCTCTAGGTAGAGAGTTGCCTCCATTTTCTGGAACGATTTCTTTTCAGGAAATTATTTTACCCAATAGACTTCTTTCAAAACTCGCTTATGCTGATGAAGTGCAAGGGGGCGACGGCGCACAGAAGTTGAGTGTACAGGAGCTACTCGATGCTTCGATCACCGGCGCGACGAAGCAATTCGCAGCAGAAGTAGAGTTTGGAAAGAAGTCTAATAAAGATCCTTCGGAAATAGGATTTAGTGATGCCGTTAGAGAAATTAATGAAGCACAGAACGAGAGTATGCATGATGGTTTGAGGGCTCAGGCATCGAGGAAACAAGCTGATTCAGGAGTGAAAGTAGATCTTTCAAAGCTCTCGCAAAAAAAACGTATTGGAGAAGTTGTTCTTTCAGCTCATGAGTCTCTTGTGGTTGTTAATAAAACTAACAAAAAAAAATTTAAGAATTTGATGGAAGTGATGCGTCGGCGCCTTAGAACGTGACTACCACCGTCACTTTATTTCTGCGAAATAAAGTGACGGTGGTAAAATATTGAGCTGATATTTCGGCGAAGTTACCTGTTCCAGAATGTTTGCTTGTTTGCAATAGTCTTGTACTGTGTATAAAATGAAGTCTTTAATAATCACACTTAAACTTATATTTGGCTCATTGGCCGAATAGTTAAATGCCTTCTTCTGTTGTAACCGTTTAGCCTCATACCTCCTTCAGAGGTGAAGTTATGAACGGCTAGACTACAAGACTACAGGCTACAGGTCACAATGGCTGTTTACTGGCTTCTCAACAAACTCTGCATTGCATCACACTACTACTTCGCGCTCGGATCATTTAGTTCGGATCCTTCCTCCGAAGGAGGAGGATCTGAACACTTGTTTTCTGTTTTTGAGATTTATTTTGTTGGAGTACCTTTTCTTGTGCTTTCATGTGTGCTTGCGGGGTTGCTTTGGAAGCAACGTCGGAGAGTAAAGCAATTGAAGCGCTCACGTTTTGAAATTAAACAGGAAGAGAATCGGGTCTTTGATTTTTTGCATGGATTAGGAGAAGCTTTTTCAGGAAGTTTGCGATCTCATGAACTGCATCGCTTGATTGTGGAAGGTGCCATGCGCATTTTAGAAGCTTCGGGAGGGGCGCTCTATCTTTTAGATCAAGAGGAAAAAACTCTGATTCCTGCCTTTTTATCAGAGCATGCGTCTTCGTTTGTTATTATTCCTGAATTTATACGCAAACCAGCACCTGCTTTGCGTTCGCTTTATGGTGTGGTGCGAAATCCATCGACGTCCATAAAGAGTTTTTTAAAACTTCATGGAATATCGCGACATGAGGGAATTCTTGGAGATGCTTGGGGATGGAGTGAACCTCGATTTGTAAGTAATAAAGATCTTCCTTCGGAGCTTGTGGAGCAAGGACTCGACACTGTACTTCTTGGGCCTCTCATCTATCGTAATAGAACAGTAGGTGTTTTGGCTTTAGGAAATTCGCCTCTCAATTCTTTTTCTTCGGGAGGCGTGGAGGTTTTTCGTATCATAGCTGAACAGTCGGCTTTTGCTCTCTACAATCGTGCGATTTATAAAGAAGCAGGAGAGAAGCGTCTTCTTGATCGTGATTTGGAAATAGCTCGAGAAATTCAAAAGCTTTTGCTTCCTTCAGATTCGCCTAAGATGCCAGGGTATGAAGTCTGTGGGGTTAATATTCCAGCGCGCGCCTTAAGCGGTGATTATTTTGATTATCTTACTATCGATGAAAATCATGTTGGTATTGCTATTGCTGACGTCTCTGGCAAAGGCGTGCCTGCGTCACTTATTATGGCGATGTGCCGTAGTGCATTGCGTAGTCAAGCAGCAGGTCATTTTTCTCCTTCTCAGGTTCTTCATAGAGTTAATCGTCAACTCTATCCTGATATGAAAGAGGATATGTTTATTAGTATGGCCTATGTGACGATTGATCAACGTACCAATGAGGCTCAACTAGCACGAGCAGGTCATGATGCACCTCTTTTTTATCGGGCAGCTCAGGGTACTATAGAACGTTTAAAACCGAAAGGAATGGCAGTCGGTATTGACAGCGGCGAAGTCTTCGATAGATTTTGTAATGACTTTGCATTCCATTTTGAGCAGGGAGATTGTCTTTTGCTCTATACCGATGGTGTGACCGAAGCACTGAATGTTGATGGTTTTGAATTTGGTGTGGAACGGTTAATGCAGTGCCTTAAAGAAAGCGCTACGCAGAGTTCTTCCAATATTTTAAAATACTTAACTAACGCTCTTCGCATTTTTGTGGCCCATCAACCACAACATGACGATATAACCCTTATTGCTATTCGAAAATTGTGAAAAAAACATCTCATTCCTCTCATTCTCACGACAAGTCTCAAGATGTCCAAGAAGAACATCAAGAAATTGCCTCTAAAACTACGACTCCTTCTGAATCTCAGGATGCCACTCTCCCTCAAGAAACAGTAGATCCATGTATTGAACTAAAAGCCGAGGTGGAGAAGTACCGTGATCAGGCCTTGCGCGCAGTGGCTGATTTAGAGAACTATCGCAAACGGATGATTCGTGAAAAGGAAGAGTCACTTCGTTATGCCAACAGTTCTTTACTGGAGAAGTTACTTCCAATTTTAGATAATTTTGAATTGGGACTTGCGGCGGCCAAAACAAATGCTGATGCAGGTGCTATGAGTATTCTCAATGGGCTTTCTATGGTACAACGTCAATTAAATGACTTTCTCAAGGAGCAGGGGCTTCATGCTATTGATGCTGAAGGACAGCCTTTTGATCCTAAATTTCATGAAGCATTAGGCCAAGAAGCTAGTGATACTATTGCAGAGGGGACTGTTATTAGTCAATTACGTCGTGGTTATCGCTTGGCTGATCGACTTATTCGCCCAGCGAGCGTGATGGTGAGTAAGGGGCGTTGCTCAAGCAACGTCAGTTCGTAGTTGGTAGTTCGCAGTTCGTAGAGTTATAGTTCGATACGATATCCTTGAAAAATGCGATTCTTAGTTTGTGAGTTTATGCACGATATTCTTCGTAAGTAAGCTCAAGCTGAACTACAGTAACCTTAACCTTAAACGTAAGCGTTCGGTTTGTTGAGCAGTTACTGAATAGCCTGTTTTCAGCCTTTAGTCCTTACCCTGTCACGAAGTGACCAAAAATTAACTTAAACTTAAACTTAAAACTTAATCTGCTGCAGTGCGCAGCACAAAGCAATGTCCAAACGTGATTGTTATGAAGTGCTGGGAGTTTCCCGCGCCGCTCAACCCGAAGAAATTAAAAAGGCTTACCGTAAGCTGGCTGTTAAATTTCATCCTGATAAAAATCCAGGTGATGCCGAAGCAGAAACTAACTTTAAAGAACTTGCAGAAGCGTACGATATCATTAGTAACGTTGAAAAACGTGCTGCCTATGATCGTTATGGACATGCCGCATTTCAAGGAAGTGGAGGCAGTGCAAGTGCAGGGTTTCATGATCCTTTTGATCTCTTCCGTGAGATGTTTGCAGGAGCTGGTGTTCGAGGTGCAGGAGGAGGTGTTTTCGAGCAATTTTTCCAAACAGGCCAAGGTAGTAAGACAAGGGAAGAGCGTGGTTCGGACCTTCGTTATGATATTTCCATTACGCTTGAAGAGGCTTTTTCAGGATGTGACAAGGAAATTGAACTTCGTAAACTTGATGTCTGTGAGACTTGTAGTGGCTCTGGTGCTGCTAAGGGATCAAGGGTTCAGACCTGTTCCCTCTGTCGTGGAAAGGGGCAAGTCGTTGTGTCTCGTGCCATTTTTCAAGTTGTTCAAACCTGCCCACAGTGTCATGGAGAAGGGCAAACAATTGATCAACCGTGTAAAGCATGTCGAGGTCAGGGATGCGCAGAGAAAACATCAAGATTGAATATTAAAATTCCTGCAGGTATTGATGAAGGATCTCATCTTCGTTCGGTGGGGGCTGGTGAAGCGGGCCCTCGAGGAGGTAGTAAGGGAGATCTCTATGTGGTGGTTCATGTCAAAGATCACTCTATTTTTACACGCGAAGAAATGGATTTGCATTGTCGGATGCCTATTCCTTTTGTGGTGGCAGCGCTTGGTGGAGAGATTAAAGTTCCTTCGTTGGAGGGTTCTATGAATCTTAAAATTCCTGCTGGAACGCAAGGGGGCTCTGCATTTCGGTTGCGTGGTGCAGGAATGCCTTCCTTGCGCGGTTCTAGCAGGGGGGATCTTCATGTTCGTGTAGAAGTAGAAGTTCCTACAGACCTCAATCCCGAACAACGTCATACATTAGAGCATTTCTCCCAACTTTGTGGTGCCGAGAATACGCCACTTCATCGTGGTTTTATGGAACGCTTAAAAGACTTTTTGAATTGAATATTAGAATACTACAGCCTGAAGATTGGATGCTCTGGAAAACATTGAGGCTTGAAGCCATTGTTCAGAACTCTGAATCTTTTGCATCTTCTTTAGAAGAAGAACAGAATTGTCCAGATGATCAATTTCAAAACTGGCTTCGCAATAGCACGATTTTTGGAGCTTTTATTGAGAATTGTCTTATAGGAACGGCTGGTTTTTTTGTCTTTGGTGCGATGAAAGAACGACATCGAGGAATGCTTTTTAGCGTCTATATTAGTCCTCAATATAGACATCATGGGATAGCGAATGAACTCGTAGCTCAAGCTATAGAGAAGGCTCGAGGGCATGTGATTCAGCTCCATTTAAAAGTTGTTAGTACAAACGATACCGCAGTTACGCTTTACCAACGTCACGGCTTTAAAATCTATGGAACCGAACCGCGTTCATTAAAAATAGGAGATCAGTTTTTCGATGAACATTTGATGGTATTATATTTGTGACCAACACAACCGATTTTGTAAGAAATTAACCACAAAAGAACACAAAGAACGTAGAAGCAAGTAACGGGTAAAGAGTAACGGGTAACGAGTCCAGAGGCGTAATTTTCTGCGATGAATTTTTCTAAATAAGATGTTTTGTCAGAATATACGTTGCGGAAGGTGCTTTTATTTGGATTCAAACAACACTCGTTACGTGCTACTCGTTACTCATTACTTTTCCGGACGTTCTTTTGTGGCTATTCCTTCTTTCAGTCTTTCAGTTCAGTTTGAGTTCACAAAAAATCTTTTTAAAAATCGCATCCGTGCAAACAAGCCCTACTTCACAGTCTGATCATTTAATTCAGAACCTTCCTCCAAAGGAGGGAGGTTCTGAGCCCTCAATAACTCCCCTTTCCGAAGCTGAAGCTGGCGCTCTGTTATCAGTAGAGCGACTTGAAGGGAGTGAAAAAGTGTGTCGCCGTCTCAGAGAGGTTGGTTTTTGTGAAAAAGCTGAAATACGGCTCTTAACTCGTGGAGGTCAAATGATCTGCAGTGTTTGTGGAACACGGCTGGCCTTGAGTCGTAAATTGGCGCAGAATATTTGGGTGAAAGCCATGTCGCATTGAGGCAACAAGGAAAAGAGTTAACCACAAAAAATAGAAAAAAAGAAAGAAGGAGAAAAGAAGAGAGTTAACCACAAAAGAACACAAAAGAAGAAGCAAAGAGCAGCAGGGCGCCCTTTACTCTTTTCTTATGAGTCATTACTTGATTATTGTTAAGCCAGGTATCAAACAAAAATAAAAATCCATTTTCAAAACTGGGTCACTTTTGTAATAAACTTATGGCATTCCTGAACAGCTAAGTTTACCAGGGCTAATTCTTCTAACGGGATAATAGGTTGAAATTTAATAAATAATCCTAGAAACGTGATTAGAAATAGATGAGATTTTGTAAGGAGTTTGTTTCAAAAGGATTTTTACAAGCTCGTGGCATACCTTCACGGTACGTGAGAGATTGGAAAAAACATTTTGAGGCAAAGTATATTGCAAAAAATCGCTATTCTCTAATCACGTTTCTAGGATAATAGATGATGGCAAAGCACTTCAAAAAAACTTTTTTCATTAATCAGCTCCTCCCTGTATTTATCTCTTCCATCCCTTCCATCCCTGTTAATTTTCTTCTTCTTTCATCCTCTTTCATCCATGTTTATGCATTTCGGTGAATTAGCCCTGTAAGTTTACTGCAAGTCTTCCTTTTTTGTGTTCTTTTGTGTTCTTTTGTGTTTAATTCTCTTTTCTCTTTCTTATCGTTTTATTTTTTGTGGTTAATTGCTTGCATGCGCCTTCCCCTTTCCCAACTTCAACTAGGTGAATGTGGTATTGTGCGCCAACTTCCTGAAAAGCAAGTTTTAGCAAGTCGCTTGCGCGAGATGGGTCTTTTGAAAGGTACGGAGGTGACCCTTATGCGTCGAGCTCCGATGGGAGATCCTTTAGAGATTCGTCTTCGTGGTTATAGTCTAAGCCTTCGTAATGTTGATGCGGCTGAAGTTCTCGTGGATGTTGTTCGGGGTAACTCTAATTCTAAATCGGTTCACTTGCGGATAAGCTCTGGCTATGCTTCCCCCTAATCACAATCTATCCCCCATTATTTATCCCAAGTATTACGCTGTTGTTGGCAATCCTAATAGTGGGAAGACCACGCTCTTTAATGCACTGACAGGATTGCGACAGAAGGTGGGGAATTATCCAGGTGTTACGGTAGAAAAAAAACTAGGGCAGTTTATAGGACAGCATGGTGAAAAAATAGAGTTGCTCGATCTTCCTGGAAGTTACAGTCTGAGTGCTCATGCTCCTGATGAACGAATTACGCGTGATGTTCTTCTTGGGCTGCGTTCTGATACGCCACGTCCTGATCGGATTCTTTGTGTGATGGATGCCTCGCATCTTGAGAGGAATCTCTACTTTATCACGCAAGTATTAGAGCTTGGATTGCCTACCATTATTGCACTCAATATGGTTGATCTGGCGGAGGCACAAGGAACCATCATTAATGTAGCAAAACTTTCTGAAGAATTAGGAGTTTCTATTATTCCATGTCAGGCTAATCGCAAGGAGACTCTTTTACCTCTCAAGCTGGCGTTAAGCCGTGCTCATGTGGCTCGTAGTTCTTGGACTCCTCAACTCCCTTCCTCTTGGATGCGTGCTATTGATGGGGTGACCGCTGTTTGGGCAGAGGAGGAGACGCAGCGTGATCCTTTGGTACGAATGAAGTCGGCTATTTTATTAGCAACACCAGAGGTGGAGACAGCACTTTTAGCCACGGAGATGCGTGCGGGAACGGCTCTTGGAGTTGCTCTGGCTCAGCGTGCAATGCTTGATCGAGAGCTTCCTGGGTGGCGTGAAGAGTTTGTGTCAGCCCGTTATGAGCGTATCGGAGAACTGTGTCAAGCGGCTCAGGCTCGAAGTAATCTCACGAGTGATATGGTGACGCAACATCTTGATGATGTTCTAACGCATCCTCTTTGGGGATGGATAACGTTTCTTGGAGTGATGGGGTTAATGTTTGTTTCCATTTTTATTGTCGCAGCGTATCCGATGTCATGGATTGAAATGGGCTTTGGTTTACTAGGCGATCTTGTTCGAGGAATATTGCCGCCTGGTGATTTACGAGATCTTTTAGCCGATGGCGTTGTTGCTGGTGTTGGAGGTGTTGTTATCTTCTTGCCTCAGATTCTTATTCTCTTCTTCTTTATTGGGCTCTTAGAAGATACTGGTTATATGGCTAGGGCAGCCTTTCTCATGGATCGAGTCATGAGTAAGGTAGGTCTTCATGGGAAGTCTTTTATTCCGCTCCTGAGCTCTTACGCTTGCGCCATTCCTGGAATTATGGCGACGCGGACCATAGAAAATAACAAGGATCGGTTAGTAACAATTCTAGTTGCTCCATTGATGAGTTGTTCTGCGCGGCTTCCTGTTTATGCGATGATGATAGCGGCTCTTTTTCCTGCAGGTTCTGTTTGGATAAAAGGAACGATCATGATGGGACTCTACCTTTTAGGAACGGTGGCCGCTCTTGGATTCGCTTGGTTATTTAAAAAAACAATTCTGCGTGGTGAGACGCCTGTTTTTCTCATGGAGCTTCCTCCTTATCATTGCCCTGCAGTGAGGCAAATTGTTATTCAAATGGTACAACGAGCCAGCATGTTCTTAAAAAATGCTGGGACTGTCATTCTAGGGCTTGCAATATTGCTTTGGTTTTTGGCGAGCTTTCCAAAAATTTCTACCTCCTCTGCTCCTATTGATAAATCCGTGCAACTGGAGCAGAGCTATGCTGGACGTTTTGGTCATTTCATTGAGCCGGTGATCGCTCCGCTTGGGTTTGATTGGAAAATTGGGATTGGTCTCGTGGCAGCTCAAGCGGCTCGTGAGGTTTTTGTCAGCACGATGTCTATTGTTTATCATGTGGAGAGTGATGAAGAAAATCCTACTTCCTTGCGTGATACCTTGCGAAAGGAGATACGCCCGAATGGAACCTTGGTCTACACGCCGCTAACTTGTCTTTCACTCTTGGTTTTCTTTGTCCTCTCGATGCAGTGCGTTAGTACGCTAGCGGTCGTGCGTCGTGAAACGAACAGTTGGTATTGGCCCATCTTCCAGTTCTGTTATATGACGGGAACTGCTTATTTCGTAGCGTTTCTTGTTTATCAAGGAGGGCATCTTTTAGGGTTTTCATAACTTCTGAATTATCTCGACATGCTGAGTAATTTTACTCAGTATTCTGAGATAATTTATGACCCGTCAATCCATCCATGATCTTCTCTTGCACCGCCTTGGTGAACCGCGTCGATTTCTTCAGGTGTTAGCTGGACCACGTCAAGTTGGTAAAACAACTGTTGCAAGGCAGGTCATGGAGGCGATTGGTATTCCTTCTCATTATGCCTCAGCTGATGCTCCTGCCTTAAAAGGACAAGAATGGATTATACAACAGTGGGAGGTAGGGCGTTTGAAGACAGGGAAAAAGAAGGCGATTCTTATCTTGGATGAAGTTCAAAAAGTGAAAGATTGGTCAGAGTTAGTAAAGCAGCTTTGGGATGAGGATACGCATCATAAGCGAGCTCTTCATGTGTTATTGCTCGGCTCTTCGCCGCTATTAATTCAAAGCGGTCTTACAGAAAGTCTTGCTGGGCGTTTTGAAATTATTCCTGCACCTCATTGGTCCTTTGCTGAAATTGAAAAGGCCTTTGGCTGGGATGTTGAAACATTTATTTATTATGGGGCTTACCCCGGAGCTGCTCCTCTTATTGAGGAACCAGAGCGCTGGCGCCACTACGTCATGGATTCGCTGATAGAAACCTGCATTTCACGAGATATCTTACTCATGACACGTGTTGATAAACCCGCCTTGTTGCGTCGCCTCTTTCAGCTCGCTTGTGATTATTCAGGGCAAATTCTTTCTTATCAAAAAATGTTGGGTCAACTTACTGATGCAGGGAATACCGTAACCCTGTCTCATTATCTTCAGCTATTACAAGGTGCTGGGATGGTGGCAGGGTTATCAAAATATTCTCATGGCAAAATAAGGCAGCGTGGTTCGAGTCCTAAATTGCAAGCCCTTAATACCGCCTTAATCTCTGCTTCTTCTGGGCTTGATTTTCAGGAAACACGACATGATGGTGATCGTTGGGGGCGGTTAGTTGAGTCAGCGGTAGGGGCTCATCTTTTAAACGATACTCTTGGAACAAGTATTGAGGTAACTTATTGGCGTGAAGGCAATACAGAGGTCGACTTTGTGCTTCAATGCGGTCGTGCTGTGGTTGCTATTGAGGTAAAGAGTGGAAAAAGCCGTGTTATGCGTGTAGGAATGGAAGCTTTTCGTAAACAATTTAAACCGCTTAGAACCCTGCTTGTCGGAGGTGATGGTGTTCCAATAAAAGAGTTTTTATCGACGCCCGTGAAACATTGGTTGGAAAAATAAAAAAATTTAATTCAGATTCTTCCTCCGAAGGAGGAGGGTCTGAACGCCTACAAAATGACAACATTACTAGAATTTTCTCGAGAGCTTGCTGCTCTAGCTCAAATTGGATTGACCTACACTAAAGATCCTTTTGATAAGGAGCGTTATGCTCATTTATACACGATGGCAAGTCAACTACTTCAAATGTCGGACAAGTGTTCTGACTTTGAATGGCCTTGCGAGATTGGTTATCCTACGCCCAAAGTCGATGTCCGAGGTGCTGTATTTCAAAATGCCCAAGTACTCCTTGTAAAAGAAAGATCTTCAAAACAGTGGACCCTTCCAGGAGGCTGGGCGGATGTTAATGTGACACTCCGTGAGAATATTGAACGTGAATGCATTGAGGAAACGGGTTATCAGGTCAAAGCCCAATCAATCGTCTCTATTGTTGATCGCGAGCGTGCCGGTTATCCGAAAAGTATTCATTCTTGTTACAAGATTTTTATGTTGTGTGATGTTGTGGGAGGAATAGCAACACCTAATATTGAAATTAGTGATATTGATTTCCATCCAATAGACAACCTTCCTGAACTTGATCCTCATCGCGCTAGCAAAGAGGACATTTTGAGATCATATCATTATTATTTGAATCCAGATCTCCCAACATATTTTAATTAATCGTTTATACATTCGATGAATGCATCCCTTCAAACACTTCTTGCATTAAGTCTTGTTGTTCTCGTTGCGATAGCTTTTATCTGGCGCTGGTGGCGTCGACGTAAAAAGGGTGGTTGTGGAGGAAGCTGTGGATGCGCTTCAACAAAACTTAAGATTAATAGCCACAAAAGAACACAAAAGGGCACAAAGAATTGACCTAATGGCCAATGGCTTATTCAACCTAGAAACGTAAATAGAAACTGGCGATCTTTCGCAATATACTTGACCTCAAAAGTTTTTTCCAAACTCTCACGGACCGTAAAGGTACGCCACGAGCTCGTAAAAATCATTTTGAGATCAACTTCCTTACGAAATTTCATCCAGTTCTATTCACGTTTCTAGGTTCAAACTTGAAATGGAATAGCTGCGACGCAATGCAGAATTACTATTGACCAAACAAGTTCACTGCTAGATTCTTTTTTTGTGTTTTTTTGTGGCTATTAATTCTTCTTCTCTTAGAAAGGCAAGCCAGGAATGCCTAAGCCAGCGGTAAGTTTGCCCATTTCTGATTCACTGAGCTTTTTAGCATCGGTGATGGCTTGGCGTATAGCACTCAAAACGAGATCTTCTATCATTTCAACGTCACCTTCTTTAACGACTTCAGGAGCTATTTTTAGTGAAATAATTTCTCCAGTGCCACGTACTTGAACGGTAACACGCCCTCCTCCTGATGTGGCTTCAAGGGTTTTCTCAGCGAGATCTTCTTGGATTTTTGCGAGTTTTTTTTGTGCGCTGGCAGCGGCACTCATCATTTTTGCGATATTCATAGGTATTTATTCGGCCAATAGGCCGAATATAAGTTTAAGTTTTAAGTTTAAGTTTAAGTTGATTTTTGGTCACTTCGTGACAAAGAGAAAAACAAAGCGGTATTTTTATTGTTTCCTTAATTTTTTTTGCCTGCAGCAGCAGGCCTCGACTTCTATCTTCCATCTCCTATCTTCTATTTCCCAACTACCAACGGCTCGTTGGGAGTTATACGATTTCCGCGCGGAAAATCTCTAGTGCTTTTTTAATGAGAGGATCATTTTTAAAATGTTCAAGCTCCTCGGGTGTGAGTGATGGAGGAGTGGAGTTAGTTGAAGAAGAGGGTGCATTAGTTGCTCCTTGATTTACTTGAGGGGAATTTTTTTTAATATTTTCAATAACTGGCCGTTCCTCAAAGAGCGGCTCTTCTATTAGTTCCTCGGGTAACTCCTCTCCGGTGAATCGAGGGGTAAATTCAATTTTCTGATCAAGACTTTTAGAGAGACATTCTTGAATTTTTTTATGAGCTTGATGCCAAAAGAGTGTTTCTGTTTGAGAGGAGAGAGAGGAAGGGAACTCGACAACGATTTTATTGCCGGCGTGTTCTAAAAACTTTCCTGTTTCTAACCAACCAAATTTCAAGCGTGATTCCGAAGCCAAAGAAGAAGCGACCTCATGCCAAGGGTCTGATGCGTGATGGGATGCTTTTTCTCTTTCTGAGGGGAGAGTTTCCGAGAACGTGTCTTCAAACTCTACTGAATGCTCTATAACGGGTAATATTGGAGAGGGATCTGGCGCCGAAGACACTATTACTGTTTCTGATACTGGTAGAGGAGGTTTGGATATTTGGTCTGAGGAAACAGAAATAGAGGGAGGTTTTACAGGCGCTTTTTTAGGAAGCTCTGCAATAATTTTTGTAGAAGAGGGCTCGGCTAAGGTTGGTTTTTTTGGAGTTGCTGAAATAGAGGGCAATGGCTTATCTCCGCGGATACTACTAAGGACATCAAGAACATCGCTAAGGCTGACTTCTTGGAGTAGATGAACAGCTTTGATCACGGCGACATCCAGTTGGAGTTTTTTATCAGTGGTCCAACGAAGACGTCCTTCAGTTTCTCCCAAATAGTCAAGGAGTGTCAGCAGCTTTTCAGAAGAGACGGAAAAGCTTAGTTCTGAAGCTGCAGGGATTTCTGTAGGCTTCTTTCCAAGCTCTACTTCTGCTGCGAATTGCGTCGTCGCGCCGGTGCTCGAAGCATCGAGTAGCTTCTGTACACTCAACTTCTGCGCGCCGTCGACTCCTTGCACTTCATCAGCATAAGCGAGTTTTGAAAGAAGTCTTGTGGAAGGCTGAACTTTCTCAATTAAAATATCACGTAGAAATCTAATAAGATCACCAAGAAGAAGAGAGAGATCTTTTCCAGCCTGACTCTGTTGAGTAATGAGATTCAGTGCTGTCGATGCATCATAAGCAAAAAGGGCAGCTCCAAGTTGGTGGACAATTTCACTGGGAGTAAAACCAAAAATATGTTGGACATTTTCTTCAGTAATAGTCATGCCACAGAAGGAAATTACTTGATCAAACATCGACTCTGCATCACGAAGAGCGCCATCTGCCCCACGAGCTAAAGCAGCAGCAGCCTGAGGAGAGAGCTGAACATTTTCTTTGGAGGCAATGTAGAGCAAATGTTCTTCAATCGATTTTTCAGAAAGACGACGGAGATCAAATCGTTGGCAGCGGCTGGTAATCGTCGCTGGAACCTTTTGTGCTTCGGTTGTTGCAAAGAGAAACTTCACATGTTGAGGAGGCTCTTCTAGTGTCTTAAGTAAGGCATTAAAAGCTGCTGTTGTGAGCATGTGAACCTCATCGATCAAATAAATTTTGTAAGGACCGCGAGCAGGGGAAAAGGCTGCATTCTCGCGTAGGGTACGAATGCTTTCAACGCTGTTGTTGCTGGCTCCGTCGATTTCAAGGACATCAAGGCTTCTGCCTTCCGCAATTTCTAAGCAGGCATCACATGTGCCACATGGATTAATAGTTGGTCCTTGATGACAATTAAGTGCCTTAGCAAAGATACGTGCAGTGGAAGTCTTGCCAACTCCACGAGGGCCTACAAAGAGATAGGCTTGAGCCAGACGCCCTGTGGTGATGGCGTTTTGTAGTGTTTGAGTGATATGTTCCTGGCCAACGACTTCTTG
>DATEBV010000003.1:0-9820 GCA_035287205.1 Chthoniobacterales bacterium
ACAAATGGGTTAACCGAATGTTTACCCTTGCTGATCTCTAACGTCAAAGCAACCGCTTCTCCTGCTTCTGCAGAAAGTGTGAAGTCTGCCTTAGAACCTGTCCATGACTCAAAAGATCGAACACAAGCCCTCTGCCCACCAGGCCAAAAAATAATCTCCTCTCCAATATGAAGGACTCCAGATTCTATCCTCCCCACCACGACAGAACACTCTTTTAGGCAATAAACATCTTGTACTACCAATCTCAAAGGACCCTCTTTCGCAGGTAAAGGAGTTTCTATGGCTTCCATGGCTTTAAGAAGTGTCATCCCTTGATACCACAGCATCTTCTTCTGATTAGAAATAACAACATTAATCCCTTGCGTTGCTACCATCGGAATAATTTCTTGCGCGAAAAGCCCAAATTCTAAGAGCAAAGCTGTTACTTGAATCATTATCGTTTTAAAAACTTCTTGAGAATAGTCCACACGATCCATTTTATTAATCGCTATAATGATTTTCCGAATACCGAGTACACTTAATAGCCGGGCATGACCTCGGGTCTGTTCTTTAATTCCTTCGGTTACATCAATAAGTAAAATGGCTACCACTGCAGACGAAGCGCCAGTAATCATATTTTTCAAGAATTCCCGATGTCCTGGAGCATCAATCATGACATAATCACGCAGAGCAGTGCGTACTGAAATCTGTGTTGTCTCAATCGTAATATTTTGTGCCTGCTCTTCCCTAAATACATCAAGTAAAGAACTAAACTCAAATCCTTCTCCTATTGCATAAATACTCTTCCGGGTTTCTTCAGGCAAAGAATGGGTATCATAAAGAAGCCTTCCAAGAAGGGTTGACTTGCCATGATCAACATGACCTACCATGACAATACGAAGAGGCATGGAATAAGGAGTAGCGAATAAAGAATTACAAGTAGGCATCCGGATTTTTTTAAATTTAGTATTTTCTTCCATTTTTGTCTGTTTTAAAAAAATTTGTTTTTAAACAGTTTTTTCGCGCAAATTTATTTTTTCTGTTTAATATATGACGTGATACATTGCATCTATTGCCAATAACAATTCGCAATTTGTATTAAATTAATAATCTTCATTACCCATTTTCTGCAGCCTTTAACCTAATAGTCTGTAACCTTAACCCTGCCCTATGTCTGATTTTACTAATGACCACCGTGAGCTCTTGGACCTCGAAGAGGGACCATCAGCAGAAGAATTGCAAGACCAAGTACAGCGTGCTCAATCTGAGCTTATCGATCTCAAACGTCGCCAAGAACAAATTGAAAAAGAAAAGTTGCGCCTTGAGGAACTCAGTCGCAGACAAGATGAGCTAGAACGTGGACGTCTTGAAATGGTTGATAAATTAACCCGTTCTCTTCTCCTCGTGCAGCGTGAAACTGAAGAATCCCAACGCCGCCTAGAACAGCTTCATGGTATTCAAGATTCTTTTGCCGAGCATTTGCGTGAACTGGAGCAAATTGATCCCAAAAGTTGGGGAAGTCGTGATCTTTCACGTGAATTAACACGTTCTATTGGTATTGTTGATGAAGCAAGAGCCTCTTATGCTCGCGCTCAGTCAAAAATTGCACCAATTGATGATATCGACCCTTTAGAAAACTCTTACAACGACGACTTCATGATGAAAGGACAAGGGTTTCTCTACTGGCTTCAATGTGGCCTAGCTTTCACTCTACCACTTCTCGTATTAGGTGTTATCATCCTTATTGTCTGGGTTTGGCAGTTGCTCACCGCCGCACCGCATTAAAAGAAACTTACAGGTGCAGCCTATAGGATGAACAATATACTCATTTCAACGCCTATTTTTCTCTTACATTAACTGTTTCTTTATTTTTCTGCATACTCTGTTATTTATTAATGGTCCGATGTTCCTTCAAAAAAGTAATCATTAATACTAATCTTAATTTCTGTGCTGAACTTTCTGTAGCCTGCACCCTGTAACCTGTAACCTGTAACCTGATTGTCATGCTCCGTCGTCCCTCCTCTTCCAGTAGCGCTCCACGTACTCGTCCTCTCGAGACAGATCGCTTGCGGCTTCATCAAGAGGAAGAAGAAATTCGACGTCTAGAAGAAAAAATTCGACGTCAGGCTGAAACAGCTCAACGAAAACTTGAAAAATTGCCTCAAGAAATGGCTGAACGAAAACGCAAGCAACAAGAGCTTATGCGCCTTCATTTGGTCTCTTCGCCAACACGTGCCGACGGATTGAGCAAACTACGTGACAAACGTCATCCCGTCCGTCACAAACCTGTTGCTTCAAGAGGAAAACGGATGGCCGAACGACGTGCCGCGCGCATGCAATTCATTCTTCTCTCGGTTGTCCTTGGAATTATCTTACTGCTACTTTGGAAATCACTGCCATCCTAATTGGAAGATAGGAGCTAGAAGATGGAAGACAGGAGTATTGCAATCAGTGCCAAAATTAAAATTCGACGTTTTATTAACTAATTATCGTTATCATATGCAATGAAAGATAAAATATTATCTTCAATTTAAAATTCAGTCTATGCTTCGCATTCATTTTCTTGACATAGGCCGCAACTCCTATCTCCTATCTTCCATCTTCCATCTTCCAAATTAGATGCCACCAACCTCTGACCTTTATCGTCAAGCCTATCGCACGATGCTTATAGCACGTCTACTGGAAGAAAAACTTGCTGCACTTTATCGTGCCGGAAAAATTGTTGGAGGTGTTTTTCTTGGACGAGGACAAGAAGCTCTTAGCGTTTCACTTGGAATTCATCTTCGTAAAGGAGATATCTATGCTCCCCTTATTCGTGATCAAGCTGGCCGGCTTGCTTTTGGTGATACCATCCTTGATACGCTTCGGACTTACTTAGGATCTTCTCTAGGATCGATGCGTGGACGTGATGGCAATGTCCATCGTGGCCGTCCTCGAGAAGGTTATCTTGCAATGATCAGTCATCTTGGCGCTATGGTTTCTACAGTCAGCGGCGCCTTAATGGCACGACGCTTTCGGGGTGAGACCGGCGTTGTAGGAGCAACCTGCATTGGTGATGGAGGAACTTCCACAGGAAGCTTTCATGAAGGACTTAATATGGCCGCTGTAGAAAAACTACCCCTTGTTGTTGTCGTCGCTAACAATCAATATGCCTATTCCACACCTAATAGTCGCCAATTTGCTTGCAGTAATCTAGTCGATCGTGCGATTGGTTACGGTGTTACAGGCCACCAAGTACAGGGAAATGAACTTGGAGATTGTTTGAAAGTCATAGGAAATGCCGTTACTGCCGCGCGCTCTGGCAAAGGACCACAGCTTGTTGTTGCGGACCTCCTTCGACTTGTTGGTCATGGAGAACATGATGACGCCAGTTATATCGCTCCGGAACAAAAAGCCTCACCTCTTGGCCGTGACGGATTACTTCTCGCCAAAGAAACTTTACTTAAACATCAGTGGGCCACACCTGAAGAGATAGCTTCTTGGCATACTGCAGCTGAACAAGAAATTGAAACAACAACAGCCCGAGTCTTGAGAGAACCACCACCTAATCCTCATGAAGAAGAATGGATTTCTTTAGCCACTGATCTAGAAGTAACAAGTAACAGATAATAGACTAGAAGCTAAAAACTAACTATTCACCTCAAATTTCCTTCAACCTGTAACCTGAAACCTGTTGTTTCTAGTCTCTAGCCATTTATCACTGTTCCAATGATTACCTACCTTGAAGCAATCCGAGCAGCTCAAGCACGTGCTCTTACTGAAGATTCAAGAGTCTTTATTTATGGCCAAGATATCGGCAGTTTTGGTGGCGCTTTTAAAGCCACTAAAAATCTTGCTAAAGAATTTCCAGGACGTGTCATCGATGCTCCAATTAGTGAGGATGCTATGGTCGGAATGGCTATTGGCGCAGCTATTGAAGGCATGCGCCCAATCATTGAAATGCAATTTGCTGATTTTTCGACTTGCGGATTGAATCAGATTGTTAATCAAGCAGCGACCTTATTCTATCGCACGGAAGTTCCCTGCCCAATCGTCGTTCGCCTTCCTTGTGGCGGCACTGCGGGAGGAGGTCCTTTTCATAGTCAAAGTCTTGAAGCTCTCTATGCCTATTATCCTGGCTTAGTCGTCATGACTCCAGGAACTGTTGAGGATGCTTACACGATGCTATTAGAAGCGGTCGCTATTGATGATCCTGTTATCTTTTGCGAACACAAATTCCTCTATTATCATCTCAAGGCTGAGGCGCTTCCTACAGAAGCTCTTCCTGTAGGAAAAGCACGTATTGCTCGTCCAGGTCGCGATGCTACTGTGGTGGCTTATAGTGCCATGTTACATGAAGCCTTAGCTGCTGCAGAAGAACTCTCTAGTGAAGGGTATCAAATCGAAGTGGTCGATCTTCGCTCTGTAAAACCTCTCGATACTGATACAATTTTGGCCTCAGTAGCACGTACAGGGAGACTGCTTGTTGTCAGCGAAGCTTTTCCTTGGGGAGGGGTTGCTGCAGAAGTCATTGCTCGTGTCACAGCTGAAGGCTTTGGACTTCTTGATGCCCCACCACAACGCCTTAATGCCAAGGATACTCCTGTTCCCTATCACCCTGATCTTTGGGGAACTCATCGTCCTACTGCTTCTTCTATTACCGATGCCCTTCATCGATTGCTGAAACTCTAATTAGAAGATGGAAGATGGAAGATAGGAATTGTGATATGCAAAGCATATATTTAAGTGAATGTTTAAATCCTCGAACAACCTTTCTTTAAAATTGATCCAATGACCCACTCTTAGATCTTCTATTTTTAAATTTCTAATTTCCTTGCCGAAGGCCTATCCTTCTATCTTCTATCTTCCATCTTCTATCTCCAAATTTCATGCCTCAAATTCCTATTATCATGCCACAACTCGGCGAATCGATTGCCGAAGCCACTCTTGTTCGTCTTGTTTTTGCTCTAGGTGATAATGTCGATATTGATACTGATATTTTAGAAGTTGAGACCAATAAGGCTGTCATGGGTGTTACGGCACCTTGTGCTGGCAAGCTTAAAGAAATCACTGCGATCATTGGAGAAAGCTACCCTGTAGGTGCCACTTTAGGATTTCTCGAAATTAGTGAAGAAGATGCGGAACGAATGGGCCTCAATGATGCTCCTCCTCCACCGATTGAAAAATTGACTCACCTAAAAAAGGATTTTCCTAAAAAATCTACTTCCTGGAAATCAACAGTAGAACCTACCGTTCGCGGCCTTCCTGTTCCTGCTTATGCGGGAGGAGCCAGCTTTCTCTCTCCTCGTATGAAAGCTCGTATGACTGAGCTTGGTCTTCATGCGGCTGATTTAGCAGGTGTGGCAGGAAGTGGTGCTAATGGGCGAGTGACTATTGATGATCTTGAAAAGTTTTTGGAAGATCTCGAGCGCAATAAAATGACTCCGGCTTCTTCGATGCGCGTAGCCGTTGCTGATGCCATGCGTCGGAGTTGGACGCGACCCTTGGCAACGGTAGTCCTCCCAATTCAACTCGATACTCTTCTTGCTCATCGCAAACAACAGAGCGCGAAGGCAGGACCTGCGCTCTATGTCTTGAGGGCTCTTGCTATTGCTCTGGCAGAAAACTCGGCAATTGCTGGTCGACTCATTGGAGCACGCATTATTCATCCACGATCGATTGATATTGGTTTTGCCGTAGAAGCGGAAGATGGTGTTCTTGTTCCTGTTATTCGCAACGCAGATCAGTTTTGCCTTACTGACCTTGTCGAACGTTACAACCGCCTGGTAGAACTTGCTCGTGCACGTCGTCTCCATGGAACCGATACTGGAGGATCAATTGCCACCATTACTAACTACGGAGTCTTCGGTCTCACCATGGCAACTCCTATTCCTCTACCTGAACAGACTCTACTCATCGGTATGGGTGCGGGTCAAATCACCCCTTGTTGGAATCAGGAAAAAGGATGTTTCTTGCCTGTTACCGAAGCTCAATTCACTCTTAGCTTTGACCACCGAGTCCTTGACGGCGGCGCTGCTGGAAGACTTCTCCTCCGAGTAAAAAGCCTTCTTAATACACCGGAAGAACTATAATTAAAGTCTGTCCTAGAGTGAACGATTTTTAAAAACGATTTTTAATTTTATTTGGCAGCCAAAATTACTGAGCTTAAAGGCTGGAGACTAAAGGCTATAGGCTGCAGGTGATTTTACTTGAAAATTAAAATTGATTTTTAGATGCCTGTTTTTCGAGATTGACGATAAATTATAAATGATCAATTTTGCAATAATCACCATTTTTATGCTGTTTTAGCACCCTAGTTTTAATTTTTAACTTATTTTAAATAAAGGACCTAAAGATACCAGGACAGGTTCTAATTAGGAGATGGGAGATAGAAGATAGGAGGTTAGGCCTGTCTAAATGACTTACTGTTTGGGTAAACATAGACTGTGTAAGTCAAACCAAACAAATATATTAATCAGCAAAGTTCACCGGAATGGCTCTTTTTTTGTGTTCTTTTGTGTTCTTTTGTGGTTAATTTCTTCCTGCTTAAGAAACGTTAGCAGTCACAAAACTAGCACTAATTATCGGGTGGATATTATGATGATTTTCACCATTCCAGGCCTCGCCCCCATCTTCCATCTTCTATCTCCTATCTTCCAATTTTATGCTCCTTCCCTTTCTCATAATAGCTGTTGCAACGACACTATCTCCTACTTCCTCTCCAAAAACTTCGACTCCTTTTGCAGAAACCCAATCTGCATTTTCTCCTAGTACAGCAGCTCTCTTAGCGCAGCTCTCTCCTGTAGAACGTAAAGAATATCTTGCGGCCCGTGCTCAGTCATTACAAGATCCTGCTGTTCAATCAACACGAGAAATTGTTCGCATGACACTTCATAAGGCCATGCTCCAGGCCGACCCTGGCATTGATGCTATCTTAGCTAATATGAATGCTAAGGTTCCTGAAATGCTCCTTGAAAATAGCAATCAAGAAAAAAAAATGGGGGCTCATTTTGATCAATGGCTTTCTAATATTCCTTCTCAAGCACAAAAAAATCTCACCTCTGCAGAGCTAGCACAATTAAAGACAGCTCATCAGAAAGCAATGAAAAATCCTGCTGTTATCTCAGCAAGAAACATAGCACAGTCCACCTTTTGCAACGCCATGATCAATGCTAATCCTTTGATTGGGCCTGTCCTAAAAAAAATGGGACTGAATCCACCAGTTGGCATGCCAGGCCTTGGAAGCGAAGAAAAAATTCTAGGAGGTAATTTTCAAGAATGGGCAACTGAAATTCTAGCGCCTACAATTTCTAACCTTTCTCAAGCAGAACGCATTCAATTACAAACTGCTCATGATCAAGTCAAAAATAATCCTACTGTTATTGCTGCGCGTGTAGCACGCGATAATGCTACGACACTCCTTGATCAAACAACAACGGAGGAAAATTTCAAACGTGTTACTCGTGAAGCAATGCTTGCAATCGACCCTACAATCAAACCGATCTTAGATAAACTTCAAATTCAAACTTCCCCATTGGCAACAGCGACACCGAAGAAGTAACTAGAGCCTGTTACCTGCAACCTGTAACCTACCACCTGCTTTTTTACACCGCAGCTTTTCTCGAATCACCAGCATAGAAAATTTGGGCAAAGAAATTACTAACACGTTGAGCAAATTGCCACCCTTGTTTATTGCCCGGGTGTCCGGTATTGAGTTCTTGGATTGTTCTATTACCAGAACCAAGTGCAAAAGCTATTGCCATTCGTTGACGGAGAATGCTAAGCCTTCCTGGAGAAGGTACACTCACATCTTCGGAAACCTCTGCAGACAGCATCTTAGTCTCTTCCATAAGCCGTGATGTCCGATCCTTACCACTCTTGCAATGAACCATTGGAGTAATGCCTATTTTATGACACAGGAGAGTAATGCGAGCTGCAAAGGCATAATAGTCCCCCTCATTTTCAGCGTTAATAGTCCCATTCTCACGCATCGTTCGACATTGATCTAATAGCCTACTAATAACTAGTTTTTCTTTTTCAGGTAATGCTTCATTTTTCGGATGATTCAGAAAATCGACAGCCTTACCTCCCCCGTTTGACCCACCAAGTAAAAGATCAAGACTTTCATTGTTAGTCTTTATGCATATTTCTGGCTGAGTTGCATCTCCAATACGACCTCTATCAAGATATTGAACCCCAAAATTAAATGCTAAAATTTGAGGCTTAACCCAAATAGTAATATCATACCCTTCTGAAGTTTTAGTAGCAATGGGACGAGGTTGATTATTGACGAGGCTCAAATAATCAAACTGTGCTATTTGCATCTTCTTTTCACCATAAAAAGAAGATGAGAGAAGTCCTATATCAGAAATTGATAGTTTAATAGGATTCTCTTTACTACCAAGATTTGGTTGTCCACCACTTCCTGAGGCTATTTCTGTACGATATTCACTGGGTCTTAAAGTGACAGTTTCTCTCACCTCCTGACTCATATTCAACGTTGCTAAATCACCTCGAGTCTCCAAAACCATCAAGAGGTTCTCATTGAAACGCTGATCAGCGGCTGCCCTACGAGCCGTCTCATCTTTAATTTTAATAGGAACAAGCACTCCTGAACGAATACACGAAAGAAGAAGTTTTGCGGAAGCATTTGCCTCTGTAGAACCCCTCAATTCATCACGCCATAAGTTAATAGAATGATCAGCATTGGTTGCATCTTTAGAACAGACGCCTCCTAGTGCAATCGTTTCTGAAATAATTTGACCTTTGGTATTACTTATAGCATCTAAAGCTCCCTCTTTATATTCTTTTGCTAAACAAGCGCTCTTCGATGCAGGAATCAGTGTGCTCGTATACTCATTACATAAACCACTCTGATCCGTAGTTATTATTCTCTCTAGAATTTTCCAATCACCAAAATTCAAAAGTTGATTTTTAAAATCAGAAAATAATTGCTTCTGCTCAGAAGTTGACACAGAAGATGCCTTCAATATTTTTTTAAATTCTATAAGAACATCCTCTTTAGTTGTCCTTAGTTTGTAATCAGCATCTTTTTGAGTTATTTTAAAAGCAGCATAAACTTCCTTTTCAGTCTGTTTCAGCTTCACCATTTTCCCTATCCTTTCTCTGAGATCATCAATAGTTTCTATAAACGGCTTCATCAATTCCTCTGAGATGCTTACTCTTCCCTGGCTATTTAATTTTTTAAGCAGGCCAAGCGCCGCACCATAAATTTTTATTTTTGACTCAAGAACACTCTCATAACTTGGAGGAAGAGGATTAAACCCCTTCAGTTCTTTTCCATAGGCATTTAATAATAGATCTGCTTGATCAAGAGCTTGAACAATTGTACGGCTTGAGAGACTAGAACTTTTCTGAGAGGTTTGTTGCAGTAACTTATTAACTTCTTGAGCAATGGGAGCTCCATATTTTGACTTAATAGCACAATACAACCCTTCCCTAGAAATAGATTCTCTCTCCGTAGTAGTTACTTCTGGCGCTACCTTCTGATAGTTTCCTCTTGAAATAGAATCCTGTTTCAAAGAAGTAGAAACCGTACGGCCTCCTAGTAATCCTGGCGCTGGTTCTGAAAACCTTTTAACAGAAAGTCCCAACAAATTATAATAGCTTCCTCTCTGTTCTGTTGCAATTGCTTCATAGGCATTAAGCGATGATGATGGTGTGGAAGCATCCATAAAATAAACTAAGCATACATATTTCCTCTCTGTACACGACAAAAATTATGAATAATTTCTAACTGGCTCTAAATGAGAATGAAGAGATGTTAATTTATCTAAGCAATCTTTAAAAAGATCTTTTTTGAAAAAGAAATTAGTTAAAATTCCAATGATATAATCCAACC
>DATEBV010000004.1:0-2836 GCA_035287205.1 Chthoniobacterales bacterium
CCCGTACTTTGATTAGGCACCGACATCTGATTGGGTATCCCATATTTATTGATAGCCCCATTGACATTTCCTCCAGGACCACAACCTCGATAGCCAGCTCCTCCGCACCCCCAAATGAGTTGTCGCAAGGTCGTCGCCACACCACGAACTGTTCCTCCTAAGCCTCCACCAATATCAACATCATAAGCCCAAGCATTATTAAGAGGGAAAACTTCAATCACTGTTTCTCCATTGTCATGAAATTGCGTCTCTGCATCCATTGAGTTAAGAAGCTGCTGAGTAAGCTCAATATATTTAGGAATACCCGAGAGCGTAACCATGCCAGAATCTTTGATCTTTTCTACATGGCCATCCGAAGAAATAAACCCGCTGGAACTAAGCATCGCAATAACGGCATCAGCCTTAACATACCGAAGAGGTTTCACCATCAGATTTACCTCTTTATTGCTGGCAATGTAGAGAAGTCCATTGACATAAAACCAGCTTAGTCCATACGCCTTTGACATCTCGGCAAGAAAGGCTGCTGGAGATTTATTCTCAAAAACTCCGCTAATCTCTCCCTGAACAAGAGGACTCACATGAACACGAACACCTTGTTGATCACCAAAATCCGTCAGTAAATCAGCAATAGGACGATTTTGTGCAACAATAGTAAATGTGGGCATACGCCACGGAATGCGACTAGCCTCCATCTCCGAACGTGTCTCATTAATAATATCGTACGCGGAAACGGATGATGGTAATGGATGACCATCATCGCCAGATACCTCCGCCAGTACAGCAGGGATCAGAAGCAAAAAAGTTAAAAATAGACGCCAGGGAAAAATCATTGAGATGGAAACCAAGTGAAGAGTAGTGTAGGGCTCCAACTTGCCTCTCGTCAAGTAGGCGTTCAGATATGAGGTGGTGAAATAGCCACAAAAGAACACAAAGAAACACAAAGGACAAGAATACAAAAAAAGAAATTTTATTTAACCGCAAAGAACGCAGAGAACGCAAAGAATGAAAATTTTTGTAAGAGGGACCTCTCTTGGAATTCATTTTTTAAGAATCTTTCATTTTCGTAATCTATTCTCTGCGTTCTCTGCGTTCTTTGCGGTTAAATATTTCTGTGTTCTTTTGTGTTCTTTTGTGGTTAATTTCTTCTTTCTTTTCTGATTATTTTTTGTGGTTACTAATTCATTTTCTCAAAAACAATATGCTACAGTTTTGGAACGTATCGCTAAAGCAGCACAGCGTTCGGGCCGCAAACCTTCTGAAGTAGAACTTGTCGCTGTTTCCAAAACTCATCCTGCAGAAACCCTTCGCCAAGCAATGGAAGAAGGTGTTCATCTTTTTGGAGAAAGTCGCGTTCAAGAAGCTGCTATTAAAATCCCTCTCCTTTCGAAACGCGTTCGCTGGCATTATATTGGTCATTTACAGACGAATAAAATTCGTAAAGCTCTCCCTCTCTTCGAACTATTCCACAGTATTGACAGTCTAAATCTTGCTCGCGACATGGATCGAATGGCCTCAGAAACAGGTCTCTTCCCTCGAGTTCTATTAGAAGTCAATGTCTCAGGAGAAGGAAGTAAGTATGGTTTCTCTCCAACAACCCTCAAGGAGTTTCTTTCGGAGCTTTTAACATTACCTCGCCTTCAAGTGGAAGGATTCATGACCATGGCTCCAGCAACTAAGGATCCTGAAACGACACGTCCCTTTTTCGCACACCTTCGCGAATTACGCGATGAACTAGCTCTCGAAGCAGGAATTCCCTTCCCTACGCTCTCCATGGGTATGAGTAACGATTATGAAATTGCTATTGAAGAGGGAGCAACACTGGTAAGAATCGGCTCCGCACTGTTTAACCATTAAGAAAAGAAATTCACCACAAGGAACACATAGATACACAAAAGAACACAAAAAAGAAAAATAATTTTTATAAAAATTATTTAACAGTGTTAAGAACTAAAGGAAGGCCAGCAATTCTAAAATATAAAGAATTAATTTACCTCGATAAAAGTTTTTTACATCAATAATTTAAGATTGGTTTTGCATTCATTATTCCCCACTTTAAAATTTTTTATAAAAAATTTTATCTATGTGTTCTTTTGACTCGCTCGCTCCCGCTCGGCTCACCCTTGAAAGGGCTACTCGAGCAAAGCTCTCGTAGTCTATCCCACGCCCGCCCGGGCAGTGGTATTGTGTATCTTTGGGCTCTTTGTGGTGAATTTCTTCCTTCTTTTCTTCACGTTTTTGTGGCTATTTTTTTAGTTTGAGCTCAACCGTTTTCCAAAGCCGCTCCAGCAACAAACTTCCTTCCCTTAAAAACCAATTCACCCACTCGACAAATTGTTCTAAATTAATAAAGAGCCTCTCTCCAAAATCCTTCATGCTTTCATGAGGTGCTGTAGCGAGTAAAAGTACCGTAAGAATGAGAAGATTGATAACATAAATCACCATCATTGAAAAAAAGGTACCCCCATAATGAAGGTCCGGTTGACCTTGAGCAATGAGAATACAGGTGAAGGTTAGATGAAATGCTAAGGTAAAACCAAGGAGCAAGCACATCACCCATTGGAAAGCGGAGACCTCCGTGAAAAGTTTCGCAACACCATAGATGGAAAGAATCAGGGCGCTGTAGATAGGAAAAAAATAAGGTGCCAAAGCAATCCAGGTATTAACGCGATCCGTTAAGATATGCCCTCCCTTAAGGCTCACATAAAAACGTTCTGCTACCTTTCCCCCGAAAAGTTTTACCCAAATAGCATGGGTAATTTCATGTCCATAGACATAAGAAAGAAGAAGGGCTGAACGAGGCAATACAAAAAAAGCGAGCCCCCAAAGCACAATCCCT
>DATEBV010000005.1:0-4459 GCA_035287205.1 Chthoniobacterales bacterium
TATTTTCTTAGGAGATGCTGAGGTTACAGTTCAGGAGATTTTTTCTGATGGAACAAGGTTATTGGAGTTTGATCATCCTATTGATTTAGAACGTTGGGGAACCATGCCCATTCCTCCTTATTTTAAACGTCCTGCAGATGCGATAGATCGAGAACGGTATCAAACGGTTTTTGCAAGAGATCCTGGATCGGTTGCTGCGCCTACAGCTGGCTTACATTTTACCCAAGAAATTTTAGAAAAACTACCGCATGTTTTTCTGACACTTCATGTTGGTCCAGGAACTTTTTTGCCAGTCAAGAGTGATAATGTATCGGAACATCAGATGCATCATGAGCGTTATGAAATCAAGGAGGGCAGTGCAGAGCAAATCAATAAGGTAGAAGCCCAACAAGGGCGCATTATTGCTGTTGGTACGACAACGACGCGTGTTTTGGAATCACAGCCTCCAGGGAAACTTTCTGCCGTTCTTGGTTCAACGGACATTTTTATTCGTCCTCCTTATCAGTTTCAAAAAGTCGATGCACTTTTAACGAATTTTCATCTTCCGGCTTCTACTTTACTCATGCTGGTTAGCGCGATGGCAGGACGTGAGAAGATTTTAGCGGCTTATGAGGAAGCCGTGCGAGAGCAGTATCGATTTTTTAGTTATGGGGATTGTATGCTGATTTTGTAACCAACGTTATTTTATTTCTGCGAAATAAAATAACGTTGGTAAATATTGGCAACACATAAGCGTTCTCATCCTGCAAAGGAAGGATCTGAACCAAATGATTCGACTGCGAAGTAGTAGTGTGAAACTTGAAAGATAACAACATTGCTGGTCAGTATAGGCTTTTGAGCATAAGCGAAAAAGTTAACTAGGAACTAAGAACTAAATATTCGGCCGGCGCCGAATATTTACATTTTTGTTGATTTCTGAAAAAAATAGGGTAGAATTATGCAACTTTTATCATGAAAATGACGATGCAATATTCTCGAACTAATTGCGTCAGCATTATGCGATCTACCATCATGAAGTTTGTGAAGTATTCAAGTTAGTTAAGAATATTTCACAAGCCATCATTTGCGAATCGCATGATGGCTGATGACTTCATCTACTGGCTGCTGTGCAGCTAGTCTTAAAAGCCTTAAGGCTTTTTACTCCCGCCTCTCTCCTTGTACTCAAGGGTCAGGTTCTTTTACAAGAATAAGTGTAGAGTATTCATTTCAGTTAATATCGCTACCATTTTTAATGAAACAACATTATATCAATTTTCTCTTCTTTTTTCTTTTAGGTTTTCGTTTGTTACTGGCTCAGGACAGTTCCTTAGAAGAGCGTTCTGCTGTGCTCCAAGACAAGGGAGAAATTATTAACGAGAATGGTGCTTTGATAGGATCCTCTGAACAGTCTGGCAATAAGAGTCTTTCTCAAGAAATATCTTATAGTGAGGATAGTCACAGTATATTGCCCAAAGTAGAGATAGAATTCATTGACGTTAATACTATTGCTAAAAATAGTATTATGACAGAATCTGATCTCCATGATAATGATTTTAGAATAGGAAAGAATAATATCACGGTAAGGCAATATTGTGCTTTTCTTAATGCTATAGCGGCAACAGATACCTACAATCTTTACAAGGAGAAGATGGGCGATGATTTCGCTAAAGTTTCCATTGTTCGTTCTGGTGATCCTGGATGTTACCGCTATTCTGTCCAAGAAGAGAATAGACCTCTTTCAAAACTCGCTTCTGCTGATGAAGTGCAAGGAGTCGACGGCGCGCAGAAGTTGAGTGTACAGAAGCTACTCGATGCTTCGAGCACCGGCGTGACGAAGCAATTCGCAGCAGAAGTAGAGTTTGGAAAGAAGTCTAATGAAGGTGACGATTTACCGATCACCTATATTACTTGGTTTGATGCCGTGCGTTTTTGTAATTGGATGCATCATGACCAACCTGTAGGACTTCAAGATAATACGACTACAGAAGATGGAGCTTATTGCTTACACAATGAAGCAAGTGATTTTCCTTTAATGAGGGAGGATGCTAAATATTTCTTACCAAGTGAAAATCAGTGGAATAATGCCCTGGATGATAATAAAATAGAAAGTATTCCTGGTAGTATTGATGGAAGTCTTTTTTTATGGAGTAATACATTTGATAGCAATATATTATGTTCTTCTTGGAGAGCGTTAGGAGTTTCTCTTGTATCTCAAATTCCGACCAATCACGCTCACGTAGATTTTTTTCAGGCTTCTAATGCGATAGGATTTCGCCTAGCTACAAGAGCCCTAATTCCAGATAGACGTTCTTTAATTCAGCAACCGCTTCTACCTAATTCTAATGATTATTGGTCGCCGCTTCAGTGGAACCATTATCTTAAAGCAACTGATTGGGTTACATCTCTAAGGGCAGCTCTTTTTATAACAGGAATAATAGCTTTATCATTCGCAGCAGTTTCTTACTTAAGTCTTTCTAAAATAGCTTTGGGACTCTTATTTAATGCGTTGGCGTTTCCATTAAGAAAATTAGCAAGAGAGTCGAAATTATCTACGGTGTTTTTTGTAGAGATCTTCTGTGCTGCGTTCTTGGTGGCGGCATGCCTCTTTCCAGTAATGCTAGAGGGTGGCTCAGCAGCTTTTTTAGCAGCTCTCAATGGTAATTTTGCTCAGTTATCTACTCTCCTAACAGATCAGGGGTTACCTTTGGTAAAAGCGGTAGCTATTGAGCTTTTTATAGTTATTTCTTTACTTTTCGGAGTTGGATTAATGTAACCAATCATTCAGTCCCCACTGCGCGGCGACTGAAGTAAAATAAGAGTTTTTTGTTTTATCGTTGTCTAAAATCTTACAATTTGTGAAAAAATATTATTTCAGTTTATTCTTTTTCTTGAGTTTTTGTTTCTTGCTTGCGCAGGAACAGTCTGCGTCGTCTCTTGTCGGAGGTTCTTCTGAAAATATTTATCTTACTGTTAATAAATATGATGAGATTTATCCTGAAGAAAAAATACTGGATGCTAATGATTCTATTCAAGGAGAAAATATTAATGAGGATGAGTCATTAATCAATCTTGCGAAAATCGATTTGGAATTTATTGATATTACATTTACGGCTCCAACTGTTATTGCCTCAGAACAAGATTTTTATGATCATAATTTTAGCATTGGAAAAGATAATATTACGATCAAGCAATATTGCGCTTTTCTCAATGCAGTAGCCACAACAGATACGTATCACCTTTACCATGAAAATATGGGGTCTTCTTTGGGTGCAGCTTCTATTGTTCGTTTGGGTTCACCGGGCGAATATTATTATTCAGTGAGAGAGATTGAGCAAGGAGGAGGCGATTTGCCAGTGACTCATATTACATGGTTTGATGCTGCAAGGTTTTGTAACTGGATGCATCATGATCAACCTGTAGGAGTTCAAGATGACATGAGTACTGAAAATGGAGCTTATTGTCTGCATGATGAGGCAAGTGGTTTTATTTCTATGAACGAAGATGCCCGCTATTTCCTACCAAATGAAGCTCAGTGGAATAATGCGCTTCATGATAAGAAATTAGCAGCAGTTTTTAAAACTTCTCAAGAGCGTTTTTCGGTATGGAGTAATACCTTTGATAGTGAGACTTCCTGTTTGGTTATAGACCTATCGCAAACCTCGCTTGCTTGTGATGATTCCAGTAATCAAAAAAAATGTGATCCCTCAATGGCTTCCAATGTAATCGGATTTCGTTTGGCCTCAAGAGTGCTTTCTGAAGATGGGAGTTCTTTAGTTAAAAAACCGACTTCTTCTAGTAATGATGGTAATGATTATTGCTCAGCCATTCATTTAAAGCCTTATTTTTCAGTGACTGATTGGAAAACTGGACTAACAGCTGCAGGGATCATAGCGATTATGGCCAGTTTAGTTTTTATGATTAGCTATTATATCGGATATCCTCAAATTGCGTTATCGATAGCAGTGAGTATAACGGCACCTTTGCTCAGGGCCTTACGGGAAAAAACAAAATTCAGTACGGCTGAATTAGTATCCTTGTACTGTATATTACCAATTGTTGAAGGAGTGGTAGCAACCGGAATATGTTGTTTTGCTGCACCAGATGCAGCTGTAGTGATGGCAATAAGAGAAGGTTTGTCGTTGCCTTGCTTTGGGTTGGATATAAGTCATCCATTTATGGCGGCAGCAGCACGCGTATTTCTTCAGTTTTCCATACCCATCTCTATAGCATGGTTCTTTGGGTTAATGTAGCTAGAGTTCTCGTGAGTTCAAACGGAATTGAAATAACAGAAAGAAGAAGGAAGATAGCCACAAAAGAACACAAAGAAACACAAAGAACAAGAACACAAAAAAAGAATTTTTATAAAAATTCTTTAACGAAGTGTCGCCCGACATGAGTGTGAACTAGTCAAATGAAAGGAGTTGACCGAGAACAGTGAAATAAATCGTAGCGAAAGGCAAGGCGGTAACCAAGTAGAAAG
>DATEBV010000006.1:0-22916 GCA_035287205.1 Chthoniobacterales bacterium
ACACTTAAAGAATTTTTATAAAAATTCTTTTTTCCTTTTTTTGTGTTCTTTGTGTATTTTTGCGTTCCTTGTGCTGAATTTCTTCCTGCTCACTTAAACATTACCAAACAATTCGAGAAAGAGCATCTGAACGCCTACCTACAATGAAACTCAACCGTCGCTCGGAAACTCTGCAGCCTACAGCCTACAGCCTACAGCCTATAGTCTCTATTCGGCCTTTTGGCCGAATAGTTTTCCTTGCGACCTCATTGGCATTCCTTCTTGGCAGTTGCCAACCACAAAAGCCAACAATCAAGATAGGCATTAATGCTGAACTCACAGGAGAAGTTCCAGCCGTCGGAGCCTCTTGTCGTAATGCTGCCCAACTTTTTGTCAATGAAGTCAACCAAGCAGGAGGCATTGATGTTGGTGGAACTAAAATGCCACTTACTCTGATTATTCGAGATAATGGGGCAAAAGCAGATCAATGTGCAGCTGTCTCTCAACGGCTTATTTCTCAAGATGGCGTCATCGCAATGGTGGGTCCTAATGCTAGTTCCTGCGCTATTCCTGCAGCTGAAATTGCTGAAAGCCTTAACTGCTTGATGATTTCTCCTTGGTCTACTAATCCTAAGACAACGATTGATACCTCCACGGGTCATTTTAAAAAAAATGTCTTTCGAGCCTGTTTTACGGAAACCGTCGAGGAGCCAATCTTAGCCAAATTTGCACTCAATAATCTCCATGCATCGAAGGCTGCTATCCTCTATGATATGTCGAGTGAAACGCCTAACAGTGATGCGAAACTTTTCAGCACAGCATTTACAAATCTGGGAGGCAAGATTGTTGCTATGGAAACCTACACCACTGGCGATCGCGATTTTAGTGCTCAATTAACCAATATTAAAAAAACTTCGCCTGATATCATCTTTTTGCCGGCTTACTACAATGATGTTCCTCTCATTGCTGAACAGGCTCGTCGCTTAGGAATCAAAACTCCTTTAATTGGCAATAATGCATGGAGCACTCCAGAAATGATTAAGCTGGACACAGGACATTATCTTAACGGCTCCTATTTCTCCAATCACTTTTCAACAGGATCAGATCTGCCCAATGTTCAACAGTTTGTTAAATCCTATCAAGAAAAATATGGGCAACCACCTGATGATATTGCGGCACTCACCTACGATACGATGGGCCTCCTAACCGAGGCTATTATCAAAGCAGGTAAACTTGATCGCAAGGCTGTTAGTGATAGTATGACAAAAATTAAAAAATTCCAAGGTATCACAGGAAATTTTAACTACCGTTCAGGAAGCCGTGATCCTATGAAAAGCGTCATCATCCTTCAACTCAAAGATGGCGCTTTTGTGTATGTGATGACTCTTCAGCCGTAATATTCGGGTTAAGCTCACTCAAATTTTTAGCAACGTCTTTTTTCATTTCGCAGAAATGAAAAAGACGTTGTTACCCAGATGCCCTACTACACTCAACAATTCATCAATATTCTACAGTTAGGCTCAATCTATGCGCTTATTGCCCTGGGATATAGTTTGGTTTATGGAATCTTAAGCATGATCAACTTTGCTCATGGTGATCTCTTTATGGTAGGGGCTTTTTTCTGTCTCTTGCTGGTAACCCTCCTTGCGATTCCTTTCTGGTTGGCTTTTCTTCTAGCCGTTGCTGCTACCGCTCTCCTCGGAGTTTTAATCGAACGTTTTGCCTACCGCCCCATCCGCAATGCACCCCGCGTTTCCGCTATTATTACAGCACTTGGTTGTGGACTCGTGATTGAAAATATCACCCTTGCCTTAAGCCCTTATCCACGTCGCATGCCAACACTTTTTACAAATACTCTTTATCATTTTGATGGCGTTACTATCTCCTCATTACAGATCTTCATTATTGGCATCTCTATTTTCCTCATGGCACTTCTTGATTTCATTATTAATAAAACCTCTTTTGGCATTGCTATGCGCGCCCTCTCTGTTGATAGGATGATGGTTGCCCTCCTCGGTATTCCTGCTAATAGAATCATCTCGATGACATTTGCCATCGGTGCGGCCCTTGGAGGATCTGCTGGTATTCTCTATGCCCTAGCCTATCCTGTCATTGGCGCCTCAATGGGAATGCTTGTAGGATGGAAAGCTTTTGTTGCTGCTGTCATTGGTGGTATTGGTAACATCCGAGGCGCTGTTCTTGGAGGTTATATCCTTGGAGCAACAGAAATCATCAGTGTAACTGTACTCCCCTCCACCTATCGCGATCTCATTTCCTACTCTCTCCTTCTTGTTATTTTGATTTTCAAGCCGTATGGATTGCTAGGAAAGGCTCCTTTGCAGAAGGTGTGACCTGTTGATACCAAAGGTGTTCACCTTAATATCCACTCTATAATTAGTGCTAGTTTTGTGACTGCTAATATTTCTCAAACAAAAAGAAATTTACCACAAGGAACACAAAGATACACAAAGATACACAAAGAACACAAAAAAAGAAAAAAGAATTTTTATAAAAATTCTTTAACATGTTAAGAACCTTTAGGAAACAACCATAATTTCCACTACCTCAGAAAATACTTCCAGATGATTACTTCGCAGTCCGATCATTTAATCCAGAACCTTCCTCCAAGTTCTGAATGCCTACAACTAAACTGGTTGCAGGTCCTGAAATCATGTCCTGTGTCTATGGATAATGTGTCACCTAGAAGTCGAGCTTTACCTAAAGAAACATTATGGGTGAGTATCGCTCCTGATGACCATCAATATCGCTTGCGTTCCTGCTGACATCCAATCGGAAAAACTCACAAAAAATAACTTGCGCATTGGTGAGTGTGTAGGGTTTCATCATAATGGAACACAAATTTTCGCAGTAATCGTTCGTCTCAATCGTAAAAGCGTCTCATTAAAAACCAAAGAGAATAAACACTGGGTGGTTGGTTCCTCCCAGTTATACAAAGTTATCGATGCTGATATTGTAGATGGCGTTGTTTCTAAACCACTCATCGGATGGATAAAAAATGTTAATGCATGTTTGATTATTGACTTTTAGTCAGTTTCATTTACTAATCAATAAATTATGCAAGATGACATACAGAAAGAATTAATTGAAAGCTTAGAAAAGCGTAATGAGATAAAGGACCAATATATTGAGGCACTGGAAAATCAAGTCGAATCATTAGCAGAAGGCATTGAAATCCACCAAAAATATATTAAGGCCCTGGAAAGATGCTCAGAGGCAGGCAAACAATATATTGAGGCACTCAAAAGCCAAATTGAATATTTAGAACTCAAAAAAGGATTTAGGCATGGATAAGAAATAACCGTTCAGCGCCTCCCTCCTTCGGAGGTGAGTTCTGAACTAGAGGCTAGACTGAAGGTCAAAACAGGCTGTTCAGTAGCTTCTTAACTAAACTCTTAAACCCTTAAACTCTTTAGTTCAGATCCATCCTCCGAAGGAGGGGGAAGGTGAACGCCTACGTTTTAAGTTGGAGTAGTGAAAATTTTTATAAAAATATACTGCGTAAGCCAAACCAAACAAATATATTAATCAGAAAAACTCACCGGAAGGGCTCTTTTTTTTGTGTTCTTTTGTGTTCTTTTGTGGTTAATTTCTTCTTGCTTAAAAAACGTTAACAGTCACAAAACTAGCACTAATTATCGGGTGGATATTATTATGATTTTCACCACCCCTCATTCGGCCTGTTGGTCGAATATTTACGAACTCACTACCCTTCAACTCTTAAACTCTTAAAAATTTACCAATATCATGAAAATTACCATTGAACAAAAAGAACCTTGCCTCATTGATCTTCATATCGAATTGCCTCAAGAGCATTTTGAGAAGGAGTGGGAGCATGTGGTTAACGAGTATCAAAAGGTTGCTGAAATTCCAGGGTTTCGTAAAGGAAAGGCGCCTCGCTCCTCCATCGAAAAAAAGCACGCTCTCGATATTCGATATGATGTCATTGAGCAATTAACAGAAAATGCTATCAAAAGAGCACTTGAAGAAGAGAAAATAGATTCTCTTGGAGAGCCTATTATTAAAGAGAAGCAATTAAGAGAGGATCATTCATTCTATTTAGTCGTAACAGTGATAAAACGTCCTGAATTTGAATTCGAAGCATCAGATTATTTAAACCTTGAGGTAGAAATAGAGAAAAGAAATTATGATGCTGAAAAAATGTTTCAAAAATTTTTAGAAAAAATGCAACTCGAATTAGCAATCGAAAAAGAACTTCCTCCCATGGATGACAATCTGGCTCATCAAATCATACCTGGGCACACTTTAGAAGAAGTAAAACAAGTTGTTAATGATTCTATAAAAAAGAATTTTGAAAAATCTTTTGAATTAGAAGCTAAAGAGGCTATTAAAGAAAAGATTCTTAAAAACATTCCCTTTGCAGTTCCTTTCTCCCTTATGGAAAAGATAAAAGGTGATATCATCTTAGATTTTATCGAAGAATGTGAAGAGGACGAGTTCTCTCCTGAAAAGATTGAATCTGTTCTCAAAGATTTTGAACCGGTGGCTCAAGAATCTGCTGTAAAAGAACTTCAATGGATGTTTATTGCTCAAGCCATTGCGGAAAAAGAGTCCTTTGAAGTAACAAACGATGAAATCTTCGAGGCCATTAAAGAAGATGCAGGAGAAATGAACCTTTCTGTTGAAGAACTTCTCCAAGAAATAGAAGACGATGAAGACCTCCCTTCATTTTATGGCAAAGCAATGGAAGATAAAGTATTAGAATTCATCTACTCTCATACTAAAGTTATTGAAGTTCCGGCTGCTTTGAAAGATTTGTAATGACTAAGGTAGTTACAGTTGTCAGCTGATTTTAGCTCATCAATTAATTTAACTGCCAATGTTCTATTAGCCAATGTTTCAAAAAAGAATTCATCACAAAAAGCACAAAGATTACACAAAGAACACAAAAAGAATTTTTGGAAGTCATCACTTTTTGCAGACTTTAAATAATAATACTTCTCTTCGTCATTCCAGCGAACGCGAGAATATGCTATTGTGATAAAAATTACATTACAACACTCCGTCATTCCAGCGGACGCTGGAATCTAGGGGAACGTCACTACAGAATTGATGATCCCATAACATGAAGTCTACTCTACATTTCTCCTGTTTCAGAAAAATAGTGACTACTGGGCATTTCATCTTTTCTCGTGTTTTCGTGCAGACAGTCCCCTGGATTCCAGCGTCCGCTGGAATGACGGTTAAGGTGTATCGGCTGTTCTTCTAAAATTACCCTTTCTATTTTTTTGATGATATTAAAAAACTGATGTCAATAATGTCACTCCTATAAAAATGGCCAAAGTCCAGTTAAAATTTTTTATAAAAAATTTTATTTTGTGTTCTTTGTGTGCCGCTTTAGCGACTTTTGTGATCTTTGTGGCTATTTTCTTCCTTCTTTAACGCCTTAGCTTCTGCCACAGCAATGTCACCAACTCGATGAAAGTGCTCCCCCTCTGTTTCATTTCCTTGGGCGTAAGACTTAGCAGCCTTTTGATAATGCTCAGCGGCCATTTGATATTTCCTGTCTTTATCTTCGTAAAAAATGAGATCTTGAGGTCGTTTGAAGCTGGTAGATTTTAAGATACATGCTTGAGCTGATAGATTCCAACAATGGGCGGCCGACTGATACTGTTCAATCGATTTTTTATACCACTCTGTGACTTCACTGCTACGTTCCTTAGCTTTTGAGTTCTGTTCAAACGAGATGGCAGCGTTTTTCAAACTCTCAGCACTAACCTTAGCAAGGTCCCCTGCTTGACTCAAACAAGCCACACTCTTTGGGGTATTATCTTCTGCTACCGTATTACTGAATTGCTCCAACGTTCGATTTTTTGAATACGTCTGCGACGCCCAATTTCTCACGCCAAAGCTTCTTTGCTCTTCATCAACAGAAGCACGTTTCCAAGGAACTCTAGTACCTCCTGCTTTCTTATCTCCTGCTTTCTTATCGCCTTCTTCTTTAGCGTCTTCTTTTTTTTCTGAAGCAAAAGCTTCTGTAGCTCCTTCGTAGCATGCAGCAGCCTCATTATTTCGCTCAGCGGCTTTCTCCCAAAGATCAGCAAGATCTTCTTTATTATTGAAACATGCCTCTACTGACTTCATGTACTGTTCAACGGCATTTTTGCGTATATCCGCTGATTTTTTCCATAAGGTTGCTTCTCGTTGATTACTACTTTCTATACTTTCAGAATACTTTGTGAATGAAGCGGCTGCTAAATCTAACTGATCGTCACTCTTTGTAATCAGAGCATCAACTTTATCCCAATATTCCAGTTTTTCATCTTCTCCCAAGGCATATCCTTCGGTAACTCTTTGTTGATAAGCAGCTATATTTTTATAGAACTCAACACATTGTTGCCAAAATTGAGAAAAGAGTGTATTTTTATTTTTATAAAACTCTGCTTTCCAAAATAACGTGAAAGCTTCTTCTGAAAAACAAGCACTTGCACTAGCAGAATGCGCTGCTTTATCCAAAGAAACATAGCTGTTACCCGAGACACGTGCTTTTGAAGCCTGTTGAAAATAGTCAGCAGCAACTCGATGGTAGCCTGCTGATTGACTCAAGAGAACTGCTGCAGCTTTATTTCCTTTTTCTGTCATAACAATAGCATTTTTTTCGAATTTAGTAGCTTCCTCAATAGACCAAGCAGCTTCTAACAAATACTTGCCACATTCTACAGCAGAATCAGCAGTTTGGTTTAAATTGATATATTCTTCTTTATTTCCTTCAGCAAAGGCCTCTGTAACTTTCTGAATGTAGTCCGATGCAATTTGATACTGCTCAGCAGATTGCCTCCAAAGAACAGCACTAGAAGGATTATTTTTTTTCTCTGCTTTAGCGGCATTCTCAAGCAACCTGGCAGCCATCTCTAAATGATGGATACTTTTTGAAGCAGAAGAAAACAATTTTTTTAAATGAGGAATTTTTTCTTTATTTTCTGAGATGGATGCTTCGTCAAGTTGCGTTTCATACTCCTCAAGAACTTTTAGCTTGTTAACTGTAGCAGCTTTCTCAAATAGTTTATTAGCTTCTTCTGAATGATAAACACTCCTTGAAGGAGAAGCTATCAGGTACTTTAAACGAGCAAGTTCACTTTCATTCCCTAAAATCCCTACTGCAGCAAGTTCTCTTTGTCTCCTATACTCAGCAATATACTCAGTATGCATTTTCTCTTGCGCTGCTGATTGCTTGCAAAGAATAGCAAGGGGTGAATTTCCTGTTTGCTCTTCTACCTCCCACCCGTCAATTTTCTGAAGTAATTGAGCAGCTTCCTCTAACTGACCTGCACTTTCCCAAGTAGAATAAAACAGCTTTTCTAAACGGGTAATTTCTTCTTTATTCTCTGAACTACGTGTCTCAGCAAGTTCTCTTTTACATTCAGCAAGCACTTTCTGTTTCTCGGCTGCTTGCCTCCAAAGGGCAGCAAGAGATGGATTACCTACTTTTTCAGCTCCAGCAGCTTTTTCCCATCGAATACATTCTTTTATATTTTTTGAAATCAATGCTTTGGCAGCTTTTTGGTAGTCTTCTCCCATAAACTCGTTTTGCTTAGATTCCAAAAGTTTCTTTTGCTTTGTTTTCTCCTTTCGGCAGGATTGAGATTCTTGCTCCAATCTAATGGATTTTTCAAAACAATCAGCGCTCTGCCGTGCAAACTCACTGACTGTATAAAACCTATAGTCATAGAAATATTTATTTGCTCTATCAGTGTTTTTCTCATAGTCATTAGCAAGCAAATATTGTTTTGCTACTTTTTCCCAACGCTCTGAGAAAGCTTGCTTGCCCTCCTTTGCTGCTTGAGATGCCTCATCTAGTGAGTTGGCAACATGCCATAACTGATAAACAGTAAAACGAAAAGGGGTATTGAAATCTCCCATAACAATTCTACTTGGTGAAACAGAGTTTTCTGTAACTTTTTTATCAGACTCTAAAAGAAATTGTTGGTATTGCTCTGCCAATTTTTCCCAGAGCAGAGCAAGCGATTGTTGATCGCTTTGTTCGGCTTCAGTAGCTTTCATTAGAGATATGGCAGCCTCTTCTAAACAGGAAGCACTTAAGCAAGAAGACTGAGCTGTTCGATAAAAGTTATTAAATTCTAGCTCGGTTCCTGAAATCCGAGCTTCCATTGCTCTCCTCAAACTTTCAATAGCAGATCGCCATTGCAAAGAAGATTTTCTCCAGAGATCTGCAGACGATGAGTTTCCATTTCTCTTGGCGTGCCAGCCTTCCTCAAAAAAAATATAGTTTTTTTTCTCCCTTAACAAATAAGCACTGATCTCAATAAAATAGGGCACACTATTTTTAATTTCTTCTTCCTCATTTTTGATAGTAGTAAGATGGTTTTTTTGTAGCTGAGGATCATTGTCTTTCCACCAATCTTGAAATTCTACAGGTTGATTAAAAAAGATTTGAAATGCTTCTATTTCACTCTCTGATAACTTTCTGTCTTCTTGTGATAATTTTATTCTTTCAAGAAGCCTTTCCGCGATTTTTTTCCTATTGACTGGTGTATCGAGAGCCATTCTCTCGATAGCATGTTCCGTGTATCGGATACCATGGTAGGTTATACGACCATTGGGCACCAAGTATTTCTCTCCATCTGCTCCATCTTCTAATTCAAAATACTTTGTCCAATAGACATCCGATTTCCTAGAAAAATTAATTCCATCTCGCTCTTCTTCTCCATGATACTGCTCCTCTTCATCTAAAGCAGAATCCTTTCTATAAACCGTTATTACAACATCATCTTTATTTTGCACTACTTTAATATCTGTTGTACCAGAATTTCTGATTTCTTCTTCCACAAGAGAAGGTGGAATACTTCTTAATTCTGGTCCATTGACCTTTAACCAATTTTTAAAACTTGCTGATTGATTTAAAAACTTCGACAACTCTTTTAATTGACCTTCAGAGCAACCTACCTCTTTCGCTTTCATAATGGATCTTTGTTCAATAACTCTTCTATTGCTCGGTGTATCTTGAACTATACCCTCTAACCCACGCTGCATATAGTCCTTAAGATCATCAGCAAAAAGACGATCATTAATTTTATCAAACCAATTATAATAGTAAGATTTTTGCTTTATTGTATTAGGATCACAAAAATCCCATAACAAATCAGCGCTTTGAAAAATATTCTTGAGTCTTTCAGCACTCAAAGCATCTCCGTTCTTAATAACAAAAGATTTTAACTCAGAAATACTTGCTGCAATATCTGATGAATAGTTATCGGCAATAAGATCTTTAAGTCTTTTCAAAATTTCCCTATTTTCACTTTTGGCAGAAATATTTTCGGAGTTATCTTGAATTTGAATGGCCATATTTCTATCTTTCTTCACCATAATGAATCGCTTAGCTTCGGGATAAGCTTCTGCAGCATTTCGAAAGTCATCAAGGGTTAAAAATACAAAAGAAAGATTATCCTCTGCTTCACTGGCTTGTCTGCTTACTCCTGTAACACTAGATTGAGCTGCAACAGATCTTATCATACTCGTAGTGAATGAATCGCTTGGAATTATTACTGCTGTATTATTAACTCCACCTGACCTTGACTCTGTTGAAAGAGTGGTGTTAGCAAGAATTTTGTTTATCTCTTCCTCTAATTCCTTCTTATCTGATACAGGATTCATCTCCATTTGAGGAAGAAAAGAATCATCGTTATTTCGCTCATCCTGAGCCTGCAATAAGTCTACAGCGATCAGACCAAATAATAATATCAATAGGAGGACTTTGATTTTCATTGCGACAGCCTAATGACTCAATATGATGAGCACAATCGTAAACATTCGGCCAACTAGCCAAATATTTAGTTCGTAGTTCGTAGTCCGTAGATTTATACTCATCACGAATGAAAAAGTTTTCCCAAAAATTATGCTTGTGTGCTAAACATTCGCTTACCTCATTGATAGAATGTGCTAAAAATTCAACTCATTATCAGAGTTCTTCCAATTGTTCCGGCAACAGCAAATCTCAACTTCTATCTCCTACTGCAGCATCTGCATCTCCCTCCTCTCACCTCCTACCCCCCACCACTATTCGCTCTGCAGGCCGAATCGCCATGCCTCTCTTACTCCTCCTGGGAGCCATCGCCTCTTTTCTTGTTCCCGCCTCAGGACTCGTCAATGACTACCTCATTTTCATTCTCATTAGTTTTGCTATTAACGCCATTCTGTCACTGAGCCTTAATCTTGTGAATGGCTATATGGGAGAATTCTCGGTAGGACATGCTGGCTTTATGGCACTGGGTGCCTATGCCTCAGCAATTATAACCGTCAAAACATTCCCAACATTCCCTCCACTTCTTCTCTTTCCCATTGCCTTGTTGGCCGCTGGAGGTATGGCCGCACTAGCAGGAATACCGCTTGCATTCCTGTCGTTTAAAACGCGTGGCGATTATCTTGCTATCATTACTCTAGCATTTTTAATGATTGTAAAATCGGGATTAGAAAATATTCCTTACGTTGGAGGACCACGAGGACTCCTCGGCATCCCTCGCTTAACCACACTCCCATGGGCTTATTTCTGCCTCGTATTTTCCTTCTGGGCACTTCGCAATCTTATCTACTCTCAATTTGGCCGTAGCATTGAAGCCATTCGTGAGGATGAAATTGCAGCGACTGCTATGGGAGTCTCCACACGCAAGGCAAAAATAGTCGCCTTTGTTGTGTCTTCTTTTTTTGCAGGAATTGCCGGTGCACTCTTTGCCCATCAACTTCAATTCATCAATCCTAGCTCTTTTGATATTCTTAAATCGACCGATATCTTAGTCATGGTCTACCTTGGCGGCATTGCCTCTATTTCTGGTTCTTTGATTGGTGCTGGAGTTTTCACCGTTTTAGGGCAGCTCTTACAACCTCTTGGTATCTGGCGCATGGTCATCATGCCACTCCTTCTTGTGCTTCTTATGCTCTTTAGGCCACGAGGTATTATGGGGTTTAAAGAGTGGGCTTGGTTTAAACCGAGAGACTATCCAACAAAGATAGAAAAAGATGAAAGAAGATGAAAATTAACAAGGATGGAAGCGATGAAAGGGATGGTAGAAAAAAATACTGATTACTGAAAATCTAATCTCAATTTGATTTCGCACACTCATTAATTTTATGCACTCCATTTTTAATTTATGCTCAGCCATCCCTTCCATCGCATTCCTTGCTATGTATTAAAATAGAGAAAGGAACTAAGAAAAAATTACGCGAACGAATGCGATTAAAGGGATAGGAACAACTGAATAAACATAATAAGATATTAAAAGCTCTTGGAACAATTTGATAAGAGCTCTAATAATTTGCTTTCTTCATTTTGCCCTCTGCTATCCCTTTCATCGCTTCCATCCTTGTTAATTTTTTATTCCCTTCAGTTTTTCCATTTCAGTTAATCTCAGTTTCTCAAACATGATTTCAACAACTCTCCCTTTACTGCAAACAACTCACCTCACCAAAAGTTTTGGAGGAATGCGCAGTATCGTTGATGTTTCACTGCAGGTTCATTCTAACGAATGCGTTGGGATCATTGGTCCTAATGGAGCGGGCAAGACAACTCTTTTTAATCTCTTTACCGGTATCTATACACCAACTTCTGGAGATATCCTTTGGCAAGGAGAACTAATTCAAGGAATGCCTCCGAATCAAATTGCACGCCTTGGTATGGCGCGCACCTTTCAAAACATACGTCTCTTCAAACAACTCTCGGTCTTAGAAAATGTCCGCATCGCCTATGATTCTCATTTAACCTATGGACCCATCAATGCCTTGTTTCGAGGACGACTTACCCGTACGGAAGAAAAAAAGTCAACACAAGCGGCCTCTGAACTTCTTGCAATGTTTGGTATGGGAGATTTGATTCAGGAGCAAGCGGGATCTCTTCCGTATGGATTTCAACGACGTCTTGAAATCGCCCGCGCTTTAGCTCTTAACCCACGCCTTTTGCTCCTCGACGAGCCGGTGGCTGGTATGAATGAAAACGAAATGATCACCATCATAGAACTCCTCCGTTGGGTTCAGAAGGAATTTTCCTCCACCTTAATACTCATCGAACATCATATTGATTTTGTCATGGAACTTTGCAACCGCCTCCTTGTTCTTAATTTTGGTTCGATCTTAGCAGAAGGAGCACCCGCTGAAGTTCGTAACGATCGCCGCGTTATTGAAGCCTATTTAGGAACGGAAGAAGAAGGGTAACTACCAACGTATATGAAGACGTTGGTAGTAGGAGATGGTAGATAGAAGATAGAAGATAGGAGATTAGGCCTTCGGCAAGAATACAAGATGCAAAGCGTGAATCTAAACAAAAGTAACTATTCGGAAAAAAGGCCAAATAGTTACAAATAAACTCGTTACTCCTTACATTTCTGCAGCTAAGCCAGGTGCCAAGCAAAAATAAAAATCTATTTTCAAAACTGGGTCACTTTCAGACAAGCTCTACTTATCGCTATTCGCCTGCTTTTAGCAGGCCTCGACCCCATCTTCTATCTTCCATCTTCTATCTCCCAACCACCAAGGTGTCTACCTTGGTAGTTAAACTATTCTCCTAAAGTGACGAATTTAGTTGCTTATCTCAATTTATTCGACATAATTGACGCTTTATGAAAATTGAAGCGCAACTAACGGATAGTGCTATTTTAAATGAGCTTGGAAAAAGAATAGAAGGGCTTCGCTTGTCCAAAAACCTGACACAGTCTGATTCAAGTGAAGAAGCAGGAGTGTCCAAGCGTACAATAGAGCGTCTTGAAGCTGGTTACTCTGTTCAACTTTCGAGTTTAATTAGAGTGTTTCGTGTTCTTGGTGTTATCGAAGGATTTAATACTATTCTTCCAGAACCAGTGATGAGTCCTATGACCTTGCTTAAACTTCATGGTAAGGCACGACAACGTGCCTCAAAGAAACAAAGTTCTAAGGTTCAGGAATTGCCTAAACCATGGACGTGGAAAGATAATGAGTTATGACAATCACCGAAATTAAACTTTGGGGACGAACTATTGGCGCTATTTCACTAGAAGAAGGGCGTGACTATGCTTCCTTTGAATATGATCCCGAATTTGTAAGAAATAGTAATATTGAAGTGGCTCCTCTAATGATGCCACGTCGTCAAGGGGTCTATCAATTTCCAAATTTGTCTTTAAATACATTTCATGGTCTTCCCGGGTTACTTGCGGACTCTTTGCCAGATAAATTTGGTACGGCTGTTATCGATGCCTGGTTGGCAACACAAGGGAGAAGAGCAGGTAGTTTTAATACAGTAGAGCGTCTCTGTTATATTGGAAAGCGTGGTATGGGAGCTTTGGAGTTTCTCCCAGCTACGGGACCAGGACTAAAAGAATCTAAAAATCTTGAAATTGCTGCCCTTGTTCATTTGGCTTCTGAAATTCTGAGTCAACGTAATAAACTCCAAACATCTTTTAAAAATAAAGAAGCGGCTTTTAATGACATCTTACGCATTAGTACTTCAGCAGGCGGAGCAAGAGCTAAAGCGCTCATTGCGTGGAATCCTACGACTCATGAAATTCGTTCTGGCCAGATTCATGCTGGAGAAGGTTTTGAGTATTGGCTTATTAAATTTGATGGCGTCAGTCATAATAAAGACAAGGAAGGTGATGATCCACAAGGATATGGCGCCATTGAATATGCTTATTCGCTGATGGCAAAGGCAGCCGGAATTGCAATGAGTGACTGTCGTTTAGAAGAGGAAGATGGGCGCCAGCATTTTATGACGCGTCGCTTTGACCGTCTACCCAATGGAGAAAAGCTCCACATGCAATCATTAGGAGCGCTTGCCCACTTTGATTTTAACCTTGCAGGAGCTTATTCTTATGAACAGGCGTTCCTTGTGATGCGACAACTTGGTCTTTCAGCCTCTGCCAGAGAGGAGCTCTTTCGCCGTATGGTTTTTAATATTATTGCTCGTAATCACGACGATCATGTTAAAAACATAGGCTTTCTCATGGATAAAAATGGTCTTTGGTCTCTTGCACCAGCCTTCGATGTGACCTATAGTTTTAATCCTAACGGCGCTTGGACAGGAAGTCATCAAATGACGATGAATGGAAAACGAGAGGGATTAAATGAGAGCGATTTTTATGCTTGTGCTAAAAGTGCCTTGTTAAAACGTGGGAGAGCCAAGGAAATTCTTGTCGAAGTAATCGATACCGTAAAACAGTGGTCCAAGTATGCAGCTCAAGCAAAAGTTCAGAAAACATGGCAAGAAGTCATCCAGCAGAATCACCAGCTGCCAATTTTGTAAGTATGCTTTACTTGTCTGTAGCTAAGCCAGGTATCAAACAAAAATAAAAATACCGATCCGTTTTTAACCTCGTCACGAAGTGACCAATAATTAACTTAAACTTAAACTTATAACTTAAACTTATATTCAGCCTATCAGGCTGAATATTTACTCCATCATCTTCTCCAAAGACGCATCAGGAGGAGCCCCTAAAGATAGAGCTTTCGTATAATGACTCTTAGCCATCTGTTTAGCAGGTGGCTTACCAGTGGCATAAATCACCGCAAGATTAAAATGAGCATCAGCATATTGAGGATTAAACTCTAATGCCTTCATAATCTCACTTTCACCAGCTTTACTTTTGCCGGAAGCCGCTAAAACAATACCAAGATAGTTGTGAGCCGTAAAATCTTGGTCACTCACAGCAATAGCTTGACGAAGTACTTTTTCTGCCTCTTCCATACGTTCTTGACGATAATGCACAATCCCAAGGGTTGTTAAAGCAAACGATTTCTTACGATCATTCATACAAGCTTTTTTAAGAAGCTTTTCTGCCTCAGACATCTTGCCTAGCTGAAACTCAACAACGCCTAAATTAGAAAGCGTCAGATAATCATCAGGAGAAACAACCAAGATATCTTGGAAACTCTTTTCTGCTTCAAGGTAGTTTTGATGCTCAAACTGTTCTTTAGCTTTTGCCATTAACTCTCGAGTTTTTTCCTGAACATCAACTCCTTTTTCTTTATTTTTCTCACTCTCAGAAGAGGATTTTTCATTAGCTGGCAAATTAGTTGATACATTAGCAGGAGAAGCCTCAGGAGAAGGTGATGATAATGGCTCTTTGTTTTCAGCGTGAGTCTCTGAATCCTCTTTTTTAGCAACGGATGCAGAAAGCATTAATTTTCCATCCTTCTCCTGGTTGACATCAGGATCAGGATTCGGCTGTGCAAGAATAGAAAGTGGAGTGTCCTTAAAGAGAGCTCTCTCTTCGGGACTTAATTTCATCGGTTTCGCTAATTTTTGAAGCTGGAGCGAGAGAGTACTAGAATTAATTTTTAACTTTTGAAGATCTTCAGTAATCAATTTTTTGATCTGCTGGCGTTTAGCCTCCTCTTTTAACTCTCGAAGAACAATTCCCTTCAACAGCTCATTCTCCGCAATTACTTTTTCTCCAGCTTTGGTCTGATTCTTTTGAAGAGCTGCAATCTCTTCATTCTTTTGATCCAACTGTTTCTTTAGTTCATTATAGCGGTCATCTTTAAGATGAACTTCCTCTTGAAGCGTTGAAAGTTTTTGGTTAGCAACAAGGAGTTCTTTTTGCAATTTTTCAGATTCGTGTCGCGCTTCTAAAAGTTCCTTTTCTTTATTCTGCAAAAGTTGATCTTTTTCCGGCTGCGCTTTTTCTAAAGCAAGAATTTTCTTTTCAGATTCAGCTACTTGTAAAGCGCTTTGTTGAAGTTTTACTTCAAGAGCGCTTTTTTCCTGTTCAAGCATTCCTTGATGGGCTTCTGTACTTGCCAGTTTCGTCTGAAGGCTATCAATTAAACTTTTTTCTGAACTCTCTGCTTTTTCAGCCTTCTCTTTAGTTTCTGCAAGCAAGTTGTTTTTTTGAGAGTTTTCTATTTGAAGTTTTGCAATTTGAGTACGCAAAGCTTCAACCTCCTGAGTCTGTTTCTCTGCAAAGCCTAATGAAGCATTAGCTTCCTTAAGTTGTTTTTGTAACTTTATATTAAGTTCACTAGCTGCCTCATGCTCCTTTTGTGCAGCAATCAACTTCTCGTGAAGAGTGGCTAAAGCATTTTTTTCTCCACTCACTTCAAGCTGAAGTTCCTCCAAACGCTTTTTATTTCCTAATCCAGCAACAAGAGAATCTGCTGCCTGCTTAAGGTTCCGTTGCAGTTGATTATTATCTTCTTCAATAACCTCCTTATCTGCCGTAAGGGAATCAACTCTTCCTTCAAGTTCCTTTAATGATTTCTGCAAGAATGCCTCTCGTTGAGAGTTCCCCGAATGATTCTTTGAAAGATCGTTTTTAAAATCAGCAACTCTTCTTTCTGCCTTTTCAAGCTGAGATTTCATATCAACAAGCGTTACCTTTGAATGATCAAGCTCTGTTGTTTTGTCATTAAGATCACCTCGCGCTTTTTGCAATTCAAATTCCATTTTTTTCAGTTGACGATGCAACTGAGCGACCTCTTTGTCTGAAAGCAATGATGTTTGCGAAGAATTTCCAGAGTTCTGTTCTCCTGATACTGCAGCAGGAGGGGTAATAGAAATACTAGGGATATCAAGCGTTTTTTCATTACCCCCAGAGGAAGTAGATTCACGAGGAAGAGGCATTGTTGAAAGTTCTTTAGAAGATTCCTTTTCCTGAGGCAAATCAGTATCTAAGGCATTTGGAGAGGAATTGACATTGAGTCTTTCGAGATGTTCTTGAATCTTGCTTAGACGGTACTCCACTACCGGCTTTTGCCAGCTGGGATTACTACTACTAAGATCTGTGAGAATACTCTGAGCAAAGCGATATTTGGCAACAGCCTCATTATAGCTCTTAGCACGCTCCAAACGCTCTCCTTGCTGAAAGTTTTGATAAGCCAAAAGAAACTGATCTGCTGGATCATTAGGATCTGCGGCCTCCAGAGGAGTAAAGAAAGCTAGTGACATAAAAAACGCCACTAAGGAAACCTTTAAAAAAAATCGATGATTTATCTGCTCTAACAAAAACATCTGCACACTCTAACTGATCAAACTCTTAAGTGCAAACTTTTGTGTATATCTTTTTCGGATGAATAAAGGTATATATCTTTCTCAATTGATACACTCTAATAAGCGACATTTTATTTTTTCAGGTTCAAGTTGAGCTATTTTAACAAACTTCTGCCTACTCCCCTCGCCACGCTGAATAGTCACTTGAGAGCGAGAAATATCAAGCCACGCTGCTAATTTCTTACAAAGGGCTAGATTGGCTTGCCCATCGATGGCTTTTTCACGAAGAGAAATTTTCCAACTACCATCAGCAAGGTATTTTAACGATTCATGACGAGCGCCGGGAGTTACACGAAAGGAGAGAAGAGTGCTCATCTAAAAAAGAAATTAACGTTGGTAGTTACAAGAAATTTTAAAATTTCCTTGACATTAATAGTAAAATGGTGTGCATTTACACACCCATGGAAACAACTAAGCAGCAACAGGCCCTTCTTGACTACTTAGAAAAACATCAAGATACGCATGGCATCATGCCATCACAACGAGAAATTCAAAAATATTTTGGTTTTGCCAGTCGCAATGCGGTGCCAAAGCATCTCTCCGCACTAGAAAAGAAAGGCCTTCTTTCTAGGGCAAATCATCTTGCTCGCTCTCTACGGTTGCCAAAGAAAATTACTCCTAAAAACTTCTTGAGTATACCTCTCCTTGGAAGCATTCCTGCTGGTTATGCTGAAACCCAGGAAGAAGAACATGAACATACTCTAACTATCGACTTAGAGATGCTTCAACTACCGCACAAAGCACGTCTCTTTGCGCTTGAAGTGAGAGGAGATTCAATGATTAATGCAGGAATTCTTAATGGCGATCGTGTTATTTTAGAACAAAGCGAAGCTTATCACGGTGATATTGTTGCTGCGCTTATTGATGGTGAATCAACCCTCAAACGACTCATTATCGAACACGGAAAAAGTTTTCTTAAAGCAGAAAACCACAACTATCCAGATATTCTCCCCTTAGAAGAACTAAGCATTCAAGGAGTTTTTCGCGCTCTCTTTAGAGTTCATAAAAAATAATCATGAGTACTATTGACCAAATAAGCACATTACCAACAAAACCCATTCGAACAACTTCTCATAACTCTATGATCCATGAAGAGGGAAGTCTCTGGTATTGGGCTCAGGAACGAAGAAAAATCTTCTTTATCCCATCAGAAGAAACGATAAAACCAATCCGTAGTATAAGAACAAGACCTCTTAAACAAATTTTTCATCATTTGAGTCGCAAAACATGGCATTATTCAAATTCATAATAAGATATTCTCAGTTAACAGAATACTCACAAAAAAACAGTTTTTAAAAATTCTAGTGTTCCAGCGCGTAGAGAGCTGCTACTATTTATGTCCTACAGTTCCGTACCTCCCAACTACCAATGGCACATTGGCAGTCACCCTTCAACCTTTCAACTCCTCAACTCTTCAACTTTTAAACTCTAATTACTATGTCTTGTTGTAACTCTTCTGACACTCCAGCCTCCTTTCACGACCTTGCTAAACGCATTAATCCGGATGAAAAACGTTTAGTTAATTGCAAACAAGTTGATGTCAATCAACTCATGCCTCTGAAATATCATTGGGCATGGGAGTATTATCTCAAGGGATGCGCCAACCATTGGATGCCCAATGAAGTTCCTATGCAGGGGGATATTGAACTCTGGAAATCAAATCGTCTGACTCCCGAAGAACGCCATGTCATCATGCGTAATCTTGGTTTTTTTAGCACAGCAGAAAGTCTTGTTGGAAATAATATTGTCTTAGCTATTTTTAAACATATTACCAATCCTGAAGCGCGCCAGTATCTCCTCCGCCAAGCTTTTGAAGAAGCCATCCACACGCATACCTTCCAATACATTGTTGAAAGTCTTTCCCTTGATCAGCGTGAAGTATTCAATATGTATCATGAGGTCAATTCCATTCATGAAAAAGATGCCTTTGAAATGACCCTCACCTCAGCCATTATGGAAGAGGGATTCTCCACAGAAAGTACTGAAGGACTTCAAACCTTCCTTAAAAACCTCGTCGGTTTCTATGTCATTATGGAAGGAATCTTTTTTTACAGCGGTTTTGTAATGCTACTGAGCTTCAAACGTCAGAACAAGATGATTGGGATTGGACAACAGTTTGAATACATCATGCGTGATGAATCGATTCATCTTAACTTTGGCATCGATCTTATCAATGGTATTCGTGAAGAGAATCCCCATGCCTGGACTCCTGAATTAGACGCAGAGATACGTCAAATGATGATCAAAGCAGTGGAACTCGAAGTTCGCTATGCTGAAGATTGTATGCCTCGTGGTATTCTTGGACTCAATGCAAAACTCTTCCGCGAATATGTTCAATACATCGCCGACCGTCGCTTTGACCGCCTCAACATGCCTTTGGAATATGGTAGCAAAAACCCCTTCCCTTGGATGAGTGAAGTCACCGATCTTTCTAAAGAACAAAACTTCTTTGAACGTAAAGTTACCGAATACCAAAAAGCAGCGTCTTTGGAATGGTAGTAGGCGCTCAGATCCCCTCCTTCGGAGGACGGATCTGAACCAAATAATTCGACTACGAAGTAGTAATATAATGTAATACATAGTTTGTTGAGAAGACAGTGCTCTAGCTAAGCCAGGTACCAAACAAAAAATAAAAGTAACCGTTCCCCTCCTACGGAGGAGGGGGATCTGAACGCCTACAAATAAAAATCCATTTTTTAAACTAGTTCACTGTCAGAGACGCTCTCCCTATGTCTTCCCCTTATCGTACACATTCGATTAATCCATCTGTAGAATCTACGTCAACGAATTATCAAGGTGATCTTTCAAATTTTAATCAGCGTATTAATCAATCTACAGCCTATAGCCTACAGCCTATAGCCTCCATTCGGCCTGTTGGCCGAATAGTTACCCCTTATCAAGAGTTCCTACTAGAACGCCAGCAGATCCTTCGACATAAATGGTTAGAAAGTGAGAAGCAAGGAAAAGACATCGGTTATGAACAAGCCATGCTTGACTGGGTTCTAAAATTTCGGTCCGATTGGAAAACAACGAGAACTAAAGAATCGTAATTAATCAGAGCCTCAATCATCGGTTCCTTTATTGAAGATAGTTCAGAGCTCAAAAATGAAAAATATAAATACTCGTAACTGCCCACATCTATGAAGACGTTGGCAGTGTTTAAAGGTTGAAATGTCTAGGGGTTTAGAGGGAATTTTTTCTATAGCTCCCGCATTTTATCCCCTAAACTCCTCACCTCCTAAACTCCTAAACAACTACCAAGGTCCCTACCTTGGTAGTTACAACTCGTTACCCTTTACTCGTTACCCTTTACTTTTACTTCTCCGTAGCTAAGCCAGGTATCAAGAAAAATTAAAAATCTGTTTTCAAAATCAGTTCACTTTCGGACTCTAATTATGCAGTGCATTCATACTACTACTTCGCACCCTGATCATTTGATTCAGATCCTTCCTCCAAAGGAGGTAGGATCTGAAGGCCTACATTGGCAACATAAAGACCTCTGCTCTCTAGCTGATCTCAGCCCCTCTGAGATCAGGTTAATCCTCGATACAGCCACCAAGTTTAGCAAGAGTGATCAAGAAACAAAAGACAAGTCACTACTCGAAGGCAAAACGGTAACCAATCTTTTTATTGAACCGAGCACGCGCACACGAATCTCCTTTGAACTCGCTGCTAAACGTCTTGGAGCTGATGTGGTGACAATAAGTGCTACGTCCTCTAGCATTGAAAAAGGAGAATCGCTTCTCGACACAGCACGCAATATTGAAGCACTTCATACTGATATCATCGTCCTTCGCCATCAATCCTCTGGAAGTGCTCGCTTTCTTGCCGATCGCCTCAAGGCATCGGTAATTAATGCCGGTGATGGGGCTCATGAACATCCTACTCAAGGACTTCTTGACCTCTTTACCATACATAAAAAACTAGGTCGAATTGAAGGGCTCAAAGTTGCTATTGTTGGTGATATTCTCTTTAGCCGTGTGGCACGCTCTAACATTCAAGCCCTCACCAAGCTGGGAGCTGAAGTCATATTAGTCGGACCTGCCACCTTAGTCCCTGAAACCTTCAGCTCGCTTGGTGTAAAAATTGCTCATTCTATTGATGAGATTCTCTCTGAGGTTGATGTCATCAACATTCTGCGCATTCAGCAGGAACGTCAGAAAAGAGAATATTTCCCGGGATTGAAAGAATACACATCGCTCTTTGGTCTCACCCAAAAACGTGCACAACAACTTCGTCCGGAATGTCTCATCATGCATCCAGGGCCTATTAACCGAGGAATAGAAATTGATAGCGATGTTGCCAATAGTGATGGCAGTGTCATCCTCGAACAAGTCACCAATGGTCTTGCCATCCGGATGGCCGTTCTTACACTTTGTGCTTTATGAATCGTAATCTTCACATTAAAGGAGGTCGTGTTATTGACCCAGCTACGGGAGTTGATCAAATCCGTGATCTCTTTGTTACCGACGGCCTCATTTCTGAAACAGCGCATGATCATCCTGAAATCATCAATGCTGCCGGCCTGGTGATTACTCCTGGCCTCATCGATATTCATGTTCATTTGAGAGAACCAGGTCAATCTCACAAAGAGACTATTGCTACAGGAACACGAGCTGCTGCTGCTGGAGGATTTACCACCGTTGTCTGCATGCCCAACACAACACCTGCCATTGATACTCCTGCCACTGTTGCCTGGATCCAAGAACGAGCTGCCTCTACAGCTTGCGTGAATGTCTACTGTGCTGGTGCTATCACTCGAGGTATTGATGGTAAAGACTTGGCTCCTATTGGCGCTCTTGCAGCTGCAGGCGTTGTAGCTCTTACTGATGATGGACACTGTATTCAGAACCATGGAATCATGAGACGTGCCATTGAGTACGCACGTCCTTTTGGATTACCTATCATGGACCATTGCCAAGAGGCTACGCTCACTGCTGATGCCGTCATGCACGAAGGAGAATGGAGTACACGCCTTGGTCTTCATGGCTGGCCACGCCTGGCAGAAGATATTATTGTTGCTCGCAATATTTTACTTGCCGAAGAAACAGGACATCCTATCCATTGCCAACACATCAGCTCTGGAAGAAGTGTGCACCTTCTTCGCGAAGCACGTTCTCGTGGAGTTCCTATTACAGCGGAAGCCTGCCCTCATCATCTAGCACTTACCGATGAGAGTCTAAAAAACTTTGATACTAACTTTAAAGTTAACCCTCCCCTTCGAACAAAAGAGGATATCGCCGAAATTCTTAAAGGCATTGCTGATGGTACTATCACTATCTTAGCAAGTGATCATGCTCCTCATGCAGGCTATGAAAAAGAGGTAGAACTAGATCGAGCCCCTTTTGGCATGCTCGGCCTTGAAACAGAACTCGCCATTTTTCTTACGATTCTTCTCCACCAAGAAAAGATCCTCTCCCTCCCTCAACTCATCGCTATGCTGACGATCAACCCTGCACGACTCTTAAGACTTGATCGAGGAACCCTCTCCACAGGATCTGTAGCTGATATTACCCTTATCGATCCTGAACTCTCTTGGACCTATGACAAAGAGAGCTCTCCTTCTCTTTCACGAAACACGCCTTTCCATGGACATCAGTTTCGTGGTCGTGCTGTCCGCACAATCCTTGCAGGACGTACAATCTGGCAGCTTAAATAGCCACAAAAGAACACAAAAAAACACAAAAAAAATAAACTTAGCGGTGAACTTGATTGATTAGTTCGGCTAAGCTGGTTCGCAGCTATTGGTACTCTAAGAAGGATCTCAATTCCTACTTTCCTTATTTTTCACGATAGCGAACATTCTTTTTCTTGAGTTTTTAAATCTGTTAAAGAATTTTTATAAAAATTCTTTTTTTGTGTTCTGCTTCTTTGTGTTTCTTTGTGTTCTTTTGTGGCTATTTTCTTCCTTCTTCCTGTTCTTCCAATTCAGTTT
>DATEBV010000007.1:0-2085 GCA_035287205.1 Chthoniobacterales bacterium
TGCTTCAATCATTTTCTCTGCTGCTTGTTGAAATATTTCCGCTGCTTCGGCGTATTGTTTGGAATAGTCCTCTTTCCCTATATTTCCTATACTTCGTGCTTCAATTCCTTTAACTCTACAATCGGCACTTAATTGCATGGATTTGCCTGCTTCTCTCCATCGTATGCCCTCTCTCCATCGCATTATTTTTTTGCTCCATTCTCTTGTTTCCCCTCTTCCTATTATTTCTTCACATTGGCTATCTTCTCCTGTTTTCACGTGTGCCTCGGCAGCTCGCCTACTATACTCGGAGGCTTGTTCTGATTGTTCTGCTGCTAATTTGTAATCTACTGCTAAGGATTCTTCAATTTCAGGTACTCTCTTCGTAACTATTCGGCCAACAGGCCGAATAGAGGCTGTAGGCTGTAGGCTATAGGCTGTAGGTAGATCAAGACACTGAGTAAGATTTGATGGATCCTTCTGATAATTCGTTGGAGCACATTCTACAGATTGGTTAATCGAATGTTTAGCTCCATTCCAATATTCAATACTCTTTTCTAATGACGCAACCGCTTCTTTCCTGCAAGATGAGCTATCTCCTAGTGTTGCCTTTTCTTCAACTTGTTCTGTTCTTGCATAAGCCTTAGCTTCTTCAAGTGCCTGCAAAATGTTCTTTTCTTTTTCTTTTGCTTCTAAAAGATCTGCTTTACTCCTTTCACTGAGCCCCCTCTCTATAATAGTCCTCAATGTTGTCTCTGCAGCTACTACTCTTGCTTCAGCAAGTTCCTCTGCGAGTTCTTTAACTTGAAAATCAGAATAGGTTCCATTGTCATAATATTTTCCATGAAGGGATGTTGCTGGAAAACTAGAGCTCTTTCCAACCTCTACTTCTGCTGCGAATTGCTTCTGCGCGCCGTCGACTCCTTGCACTTCATCAGTAGAAGTGAGTTTGGAAGGAACTCTATTTAATCCTTTCACAGCTGTTTCTTTCTCTGTTTTAGCATGCTCTAGAGCTTGTTTGCTTGTTTCTATATCTCTTAGTGCGTTTTTCTCCGCAATCTCCCACTCTTTTTCTTCAGCAGTCGTACTTCCAGCCTCTTGCTCTACCTTAAAAGCCGCAACAGCTTCAAAAAATATTTTTATATTGTTTATTGCATTCACAGAACAAATAATATTTTCTCCTAAAATAGGATTAAGTTTATTCTTTTTTCTTGGCTCGAGTGCATAATTGGGTGCTTCAGCAAAAAAAACTTTAGCATTTTCTACAAATTCGACTGCTTCTGCTGCACTCATAGAAGCAATATAAGGACTACATGCCGCTCTCATTGTAACATCACTGGGGTCTTCTACAAATCCCTTCATCTTTTCTAATGCCGGAGATCCAATTTTTTCGTGTATTATTTTCATAATAGTAGCAAACCTCTTTCTTTTTGCATCCCTATCATCAGCACAAGGACTTTTTTCCAATGCTTTGATCTCAGCAATAGCGGCTTTCTTTTTGTTTCCTATTACCTGCACCCTGTATTCTGTATTCTGGCTTCTATCTTCCATCTCTCCTCTTCCATCGAGTACCGCTGCGGCCGCTTCTTGCTCTTTTTTGAATCCTTCCACAGCCCGAGCAAATGTTACTACCTCCTGTGCTACACTTACAATCCAATCACAATCCTCCTGCTCTTGAACATGATAGCCTTGGATTTGGTCTCTTGCGTTAGCAGCAACAGAAGTTACAGCTTCTAGGATTGCTTCGGCGACTTCGACTGCTTCCATCGCTTCTTCTAAGGAAGCAACAGAAGCTGCAGAAGCAGCCGAAATCGACGAAGTATAAGCATGAGCATAAGCGTAATCGAAATTATAAAAGTAAGAAGAAGAAGGCATGGATAACGTAGTGGCACTATAAACAGCAGCAGAAATAGAAGCATCATCAGTATAAGCAGCATAAACAGAAGCATAGCAGGCTGCTGCGACATCATCAGCTTCACTGTAATACGAGGCTGTGACAGAAGCAGTAGCAGCAAAAGCGACTGCAAAAGCAGAGGTGGAAACGGAAGCAAGTTCACGGACAGCAAACATCCTTGCTTCGCTTGGATGCTCTTCAAAAGTTTTCAT
>DATEBV010000008.1:0-8044 GCA_035287205.1 Chthoniobacterales bacterium
ATGAAACGTAGTGCAAAACTTGATGAGACAAGGCGGACGAAGGATTTTACTGCCGTGGCTGTATGTTTCATACTGTCCCAAGTACAATTCAAGTCCAACGCAGTATTTTTTAACCCAATTGCCGAAGGCAACAAAATAAACTCGTTACCCTTTACTCTTTACTCATTACTTGTCTGTAGCTAAGCCAGGTACCAAGCAAAAATTAAAATCCATTTCCAAAACTGGGTTACTTTCGCACAAAGTCTAATTAAACCGTGCCATGAGCGCACGTAAAGTCACTAAGAGAGTATTATCTTTACCTGGAGCTGAAGGGGTGAGTGAAGTATTTGTAGAATTATTAGACTTCTTTCTAACCTCTACTTCTGCTGTGAATTGCTTCGTCGCGTCGGTGCTCGAAGCATCGAGTAGCTTCTGTACACTCAACTTCTGCGCGCCGTCGACTCCTTGCACTTCATCAGCAGAAGCGAGTTTTGAAGGAAGTCCATTAATCGGATAAGCAAAGTGATAGCCCATCGAATTTTGATCTTCAGCAAGATGAGTTAAACGAATAACTTCTTCCTTACGTACTAATGGCTCTAGAAGATGTTTTGAATGGCGCATGTCATGACCATACTGTGAAGCAGGAATCTTTACGACAATGGGAAGATGATGTTTGCTTTTCAGAGCACTGAGTTCTTCTCGATGAACTTCAAGGTTGGAAGTGCGAACTACAATAAAATCGATACCATCAGGAATCATTGAGGTTGGGCCCTCGTAGCCAACAAGCTGACCATGGGCATGAACAAACTCTATTCCCTTAGCTAAGGCAGAAGGATAAATAATTTCATGTTGAGATGGCACAGCAAAAATCAAAATATCAGGTGCTAGCTTTGCATTAATTTCCTGAAGTCTACTAATCAATTCAGCAGGCAGTGGGTATTTACTACTGTTGACGGTAATATCAAACTTACAACGAGGATTAGATGCTAACACCTCCTTCCTAATTACCTGAAAATCATCAACATTATAAGAACGAAGCGCTCCTTCATCAGAACCCCACAGAAGCCCTGAGATCCATGTTGGTTGAAGAGAACTTAAGGTTCGAGCAAGACTTTTTGTTTTTTGAGTGGTCGTCGTCGTTATTCCTTCATCATCACGATCAAGAGAGGCATTCAAAATACGATTCAGTGCAATCTTAAGATCTCCAATACGCAAACGAGGCCTCACGAACATTTGATTATTAGTAGTCACTACATTGGTTATATTAGAAACACTCGGCGCTACAATCATTCCATCATTACTATGACTTGGAAGAGCTGCTTTAACACTCCCAAGACAGCTAATAATCATTAAGATTACTATCTTGATAATTGCTTTTCGTTGTTGGCAATTCATGATTTGTAGAAACTTCATTTTTTTTAAATTAGTTCACTTATGAACTCTATTTAGGTTGATCAGCATCTGTCCGGAAAGGGGCAGCAGGGAGTCCTTCCTTATTATAAAGATTCCCTGAAGGATTATTTTTCCAATTGTAACGGACAGCCTCAGGATGATCAATATGATCATTAGAAACAACAATACTATCTCCCTCAATGCGTGCTGTAGCTTCTTCCCAAAGGCGATCAGGACCTGCTAGAGCAAATCCCTTGAGCTCTACGGGAGCAGCAACAGAATCATTATAACTCCAAGGAGGAACACCAATAACTAATCCTTTACCAATAGAATCAAACATCAATCGAATCTTCTTCCCTTCCCTCTTCATCGATCGATAAACAGGACCACTAGCAACTAACTGCCGTTCACCATAAACATTCTTTCGAGCTAAAAGAGCTAGTCGACGACCTATATCGAGTTTATCAGCTGGATGAATATCATCAGGGTCACCAAGATCTGTTGCTACAACCATTCCTGTTTCAGGAAGCGTAAGCGCCGTTGCTTGACCTTCACGCACCCAAGCCCAAGAAGGATTTATCTTAAAAGCGGAATTAGAACTGGATGAGATTTCGTAAGGAATTTGTTTCAAAATGATTTTTGCGAAGTTGTAGCATACCTTCACGGTACGTAAAACTTTGAAAAAGACTTTTTGAGGCCAAGTATATTGCGAAAGATCGCCTGTCTCTATTCCCTTTTCTGGGTTGAAGCAACCTTCTTCATTGATTATTGATTCTACAGGCTCTAAAGATTCTTTGTAATAACCAGCAAGCCCCACAAAGTAGAAAGGAAAGGGCCCCTCCCCCCAAGCAGCACGCCAGGAACGAATAAGACGTTGAAAAAGACGGCGATATTCCAAGGCATAAACTCCTTGATTACTTTCTCCCTGATACCAGATAACACCTGTAATAGCATAGGGAATAAGCGGTGCAATCATGGCATTAAAATGAACAGAAGGAAGATTAAATCCTCCATCAGGCGGCAATGGGGGTTGCGGTTTAGATTCAGAAGGCTCTGGTTTTAATGGCTGAGCACGAAGTTTAAAACGCTCCTCATCACATCGAATTTTCCATGTTGTTAATTCCTTATTATAGGGAATTTCTATTTCTTTTTTCCACGTAGCAAGAGCTGTCTCATAGGCTTGTTGTCGTTGAGGATAAGAGGCACTTGCTTCTGCAAGATTACGATTAACGGTGGCGTATTCCGCAAGATAGTTACTAAAAGAAGGAGCTTCTTGAAGAGCTGCTAAACTGATCCATGTTTGGGCAGAAGTTCCACCTTGATAACTTCCAATTAAACCAATAGGCATCTGTGTTTTTTTACGCAAATCACGTCCAAAGAAATAGCCAATAGCAGAAAAAGTTGCTGCTGATTCAAGTGTACAACGTTGCCACTCACCCACGATTGTTTGCTGAGGTTGAAAAGCTGTTTTTTCTTTTACTACAAAAAAGCGAAGTTCCGGATCCTTGGCATGAAAAATCTCTGATTCCCCACGATCGGAATCAATTAAAGGAAAAGCCATATTGGACTGTCCTGAACAGAGCCAAACATCACCCACAAGCACATCAGAAAACTGCAGACGATTTTTCCCTTCAACAGTTAAAACATCGGGAGAACTTCTAAGATAAACAGGCTTTAAATTAACACGCCATTTCCCTTGATCACTCGCTCTAGTGGTGACTGATTGGCCAACAAAGGTCACCGTTACCTGTTCATCAGGATCCGCTTCTCCCCATACAGGAAGAGACATCCCTTGTTGAAGTACCATGTGATCTCCAAAGATCGCCGGCATAGTAACCTTACTCCAAGCAAAGCAGGGAATAGCTAAAACTAAGCAAGTAACGAAGACTAATTCACGGAACCTTATAAACAAGGATGGAAGAGGATGAAAGAAGAAGAAATTAACAGGGATAGAAGGGATGGAAGCGATAAATACAAAGAGAAGCTGATTAATGAAAAAGTTTTTTTTGAAGTGCTTTGACATCATCGTAGTTACCAACGCTTCTTTATTTCTTCAAAATAAAGAAACGTTGATATAATGGGCCCCGCTGGTGATTCATAGCAAGATTTGTTTTGAAAGAGCGGATCCATGTTTTCTGTATGCTGCGAATTATGCCAGCATTAGCAACGTTATTTTATTTCATAGAAATAAAATAACGTTATTACCTCCCTTTAGAATACTTTCGAACGGGCCCCTTATCGAAGGATTTCTTTTTAAATCCTCCATCCCTAGCTCCTCTTGAATCGCCTCGATATCCTTGACTACCTCGATCCCTTTCAGAACCACCAGCACTATCACGACCTCCTCCTTGATAAGAAGAAGCACCACGAGCACCACCACGGCCTCCGCTACCTCCTCGGTCTCCTTTAGAACGTGCAAAATGACTATCTTCGCTATCACGATCACGCGAATTAAACGACGATTGTTTAGTTGGAGGAGTAGGCGCCTCTGAGGCTGTACCAAGCTGAAGGGAAAAGAGCGCTGAAGAAATATCAGTAGAATTATACCCAGCTTCTAAGAGACGATCGATAAAGAGATCGTGTTTTTTGAATTCTCCTGACTCAAGTCGCTTGGAAAGCTTTTCATAAAGAAGCTCTGCACGTTTTCCTTCAACCTCAACAGCGCTAGGAATCACGCCATGACGAATTTTAGTCTTTGTGTAGCGTTCAATAAATTGCAATTTATAAATATCGCGACCAGAAACAAAAGTCATCGCCATTCCTTTTTTCCCAGCTCTGCCTGTACGGCCAATGCGATGAACATAATCTTCCGGGTCATAAGGAAGATCATAATTCACGACAAGCTCGAGATTATCAACATCAATACCACGAGCGGCAACATCGGTAGCAACTAGAAATTCAAACTCGCAGTTTTTGAACTTGTTCATCACACGAGTACGTTGCGCTTGAGGAATCCCTCCATGCAAACGATCAGTAGAAAATCCTTGAGCAAGCAAAGCATCGGCAAGATCATCAACCATTCGTTGCGTATTACAAAAGATAATACCAAGTTTGTAGCCATGGAAATCAATAAGACGAATAAATGCCTCCGTTTTCATGCGTGAAGGCACTTCATAAAACCATTGTTCCACGGTCGGAACAGTCAACTCCTTCTGCTCAATCTTGACCATTTTTGGATCGCTGGAAAAACGATTAATCAAATCACGAATAGGTTTAGAAAGGGTTGCAGAAAAGAAAACTGTCTGACGATCTTCTGGTGTGCTCTCGAGAATCTTCTGAATATCATCACGAAAACCCATATCGAGCATACGATCGGCTTCATCGAGAATAACAACCTTGAGCTGATCAAGTTTAAGCGTCCCTCGTTCCAAATGATCAATAAGACGACCAGGAGTACCAATCACAATTTGAACTCCTTTTTTGAGTTCAAAAAGTTGTCTTTCATATGAAGCTCCGCCATAGATTGGCACACAATGAATAGATCGTTTGAAAGCCGTCAACTTATAAACCTCATCGGCAACTTGAGTGGCTAACTCTCGCGTTGGGCAAAGAATTAAAACTTGAACAGCATTGCTTGAAGGATCGACTTTTTCAATCGCTGGGATAGCATAAGCAGCGGTCTTTCCTGACCCTGTTTGAGACTGTCCGACGACGTCGACACCAGTCATAAGAACGGGAATGGCTGCAGCCTGAATCGGCGAAGCTTCTTCAAAACCGAGCTGAGCAACTGCTTTAATAATTTCGGGGGAGACACCGAGTGCCTCAAAGGTACGTTTTTCCATGAGAGAGTAGCAACTTCTATTCAGCCTATTGGCCGAATAGAAGTTGTTAGTTGGTAAGCGTTCAGCTCTCCTCCTTCGGAGGACGGACCTGAACCAAATGATTATGCTGCGAAGATGTAGTATACCTTCTGTTATGGTAATCAGCCTACACTATTCTAAACCCGAGGTCACTTCTTTTCGGCGAAAACGCGCTATCAATGTCACTTTATTTCTGCAAAATAAAGTGACATTGATAAAATTGGCCTGGCATAAACTCCCCTCCTATCCACTAAACACTTAAAGAATTTTTATAAAAATTCTTTTTTCCTTTTTTTGTGTTCTTTGTGTATCTTTGTGTTCCTTGTGGTGAATTTCTTCTTGTTTGAGAAACATTAGTAGGCACAAAACTAGCTCTAATTATAAGATGAATGTTCCTACGATTTTCACCTCTCCGCCCCACCCCCTCCTTCAGAGGGAAGTTGAACACTTACCTTCCTCCGAAGGAGGGAAGGATATGAACACGCACTATGATGTTATTGTTATTGGAGGAGGAGCAGCAGGACTTTTCTGTGCTTTTAATACAGCTCAAAAAGGTCGGAGGGTCGCATTACTTGAGCACAACGACACAATAGGAAAAAAAATTGCAATTTCAGGAGGAGGACGTTGCAATTTTACTAATATTCATGCAACAGCAGAAAATTACCTCTCAGAAAACCCCAGCTTCTGTAAATCAGCCTTGGCTCGTTACTCTCCCTGGGATTTTATCACTCTAGTAGAAAAACATGGCATTGCTTATCATGAGAAGAAATTAGGACAGCAATTTTGTGATGGAAGTTCTCGAGAAATCATTCAGCTTCTCATCAAAGAATGCGAGGAGGCCAAGGTTGATATCTTTACGTCCTGTTCAGTTCAACAGGTGAGCAAACCCGAACGTTTTCAAATTACAACTTCTAAAGGCCTTCTAACGACAAAGTCTCTCGTCATTGCTACCGGAGGACTTTCTTTTAATAAACTAGGAGCCAGTGATTTTGGACATCGCCTAGCCAAGCAATTTGGCATTGAAGTAACGCCTTTACGCCCAGGACTGGTTCCTCTTACCTTTAAGGATCAGGATCGCACATTTTGTAACAGTCTCGCTGGAGTAGCCCTTCCCGTACGCGTAGAACATCAAGGCATCAGCTTTGAAGAGGCGCTCCTTTTCACCCATCGTGGTGTCAGCGGTCCTGCGATTTTACAAATTTCTTCCTACTGGAAAAAAGGAGAAAAGCTGCTCTTTGACCTACTACCAACACAAGAAAGCAACTCCTCACTCTTAGCTCAACGTCATTCAGCAGCATTGTTTCCCAATCTACTAAGCCATCATCTTCCTCGACGTTTTGCCGAAGCTTGGTCAGAACGTCATCTCTTATCTAAACCAACTCAAAAATACACAACTCAAGAGTTTCACTCCATCATCGAACTCCTTCATCATTGGTCCATGGAATTTTCTGACACCGAAGGCTACCCAAAAGCAGAGGTTACTCTTGGAGGCGTCTCTACGAAAGAGCTCTCTTCAAAAACAATGGAATCTCGTCGTATCCCAGGACTCTTCTTTATTGGTGAAGTTGTTGATGTCACCGGATGGCTCGGTGGTTATAATTTTCAATGGGCCTGGGCAAGCGGGCATGCTGCGGCAACAGCGTTATAAAAGACCAACTAACAGAAAGAAATCATCATTAATGATTCCTTTCTGTTTTTGGCTCAACCCAACGTGCCAAGAAAATACACACTTCATAGAGTAAGACCATTGGGCCTCCCATAAGAAGATATGTCATCAGGTCTGGTGATGGCGTAATAAAAGCAGCAATACCAAAAATAGTTACAATGGCTATGGAACGTGTCTTTCGAAGAGTAGCTGCGGTTAGAAAGCCTAACTTTACAAGAGCTAGAACAATGATTGGCATTTCAAAAGCAAGACCAAAAGCAATGAGAAACTGTGTTGTAAAAGAGTAATATTCTCGCACCGTCCAAAGAGGAGCCCAGTGCATTGCTTTGGCATCTTTAAAAAAGAAATCAAGTGTTCCCGGAAGCACTGCCCAATAGCCAAAATTAATTCCAAAAAGAAAAAGAAAAAAACTCAAAAAGGCCAGAGGAAAAATTATTCTTTTTTCTGCCTTATTAAGAGCAGGAAAAAGAAACTGTGCTAAAAAAAATATCAATATCGGAAAGGAAATAATCATTCCCGCATAAAATGCCAACTCCAAGGAGATTGTCATTGAGTCAGCAACCCCTAATGACTGCAAATTTCCTGCGCGCGCCGGGTCCAATTTGATTAATGGCCATTGAATAACAAAAGCAAGAAAATCACGAAAAAAGAAACACCCAAACATCGCAACCACTAATGTAATTGCTACCTTGATCATCACACATCGAAGATCATCCAGATGTTCTACAAAAGGGCGAGGTTCATCCTCTGTTTCACGGAAAGAAAAAATTTTACGATAGTCCACAAAAAAAAGGTCAGAGGACTACGACAACAAGAAGCTGGTTACCGTTGCTGCATTCCTGCCCTGGCGGGATTCACCGGTTCAAGCTTCATAGCCCCTGACAAAAAAACCATAGCTGAAAAAATCCTATGATAAAGAAAAATGTGCTATCAACGTCACTTTATTTCTGTGAAACAAAGTGACGTTGATAAAATTGGCAACACTTGCAATCCATAGTAATTTTCTGCGAACTGCGAACGAGAATTTCCTGATACTATCTGGGAATTCCTTTACTTCTTTCGTAAGCATTCGGCTAACCCAGTCGATAAAATTTTTCTAGACATGTTGAAACCTTGTCTTAAAGCGACTTCAAGAACAAAAAGACTTGAAAAAATAAAAAACCGCTTCACTTCTAATTTTTTCACGAAGTGACCAAAAATCAACTTA
>DATEBV010000009.1:0-3512 GCA_035287205.1 Chthoniobacterales bacterium
AGAAGCTTGGTCCCAGTCAGTACCTTCTTCTGCGTCATTAATTAGAATTGCCTCAGCATACTTACTATAATTAGAAGCTGAAATTTGATAATGTTTGGCACTTTGCCTCCAAAGATTCGCTTGATCATTTTGACCTTTATCTTGGGCTTCTCTGGATTTTTCTAAAGCTTCCGTGGCTTCCTCTAATCTACTAGCACCTGTTTCATTTATCTCAGAAGCTCTATAGCAATCGAATTGTACTGAAAATTGTGCTGAAAATTTAGTAAGTTGCTCCTCCAAAATACTTTCTTCTTTGTTATTGATTAAAATTGCCGCGACCTGCTTTTCATAATTAGCTGCTAAAACTTGATATTGTTTGGCACTTTGTTTCCAAAGATCAGCTAGATCGTTTTGATCTTTACCTTGGGCCTCTCTGGCTTTTTCTAAAGCTTCCGTGGCTTCCTTTAATCTACTAGCACCTGATTCATTTGCCTCAGACACTTTATTCCATATGCTTTTTAGTCCGTTATCAGATAGAATTCCCTCGGCATACTTCTCATAATTAGTTGCTAAAATTTGGTAATGTTTGGTACTTTGCCTCCAAAGATCAGCTAGATCATTTTGACCTTTATCTTGAGCCTCTGTCGCTTTTTCCAAAGCTTTAAAGGCTTCCTTTAATCTACTGACACCTGATTCATTTGCCTCAGAAACTTTATCCCAATTATCCTTAGCAAATTCATACAATATATCTTTTTTATTATAAGCTAGAATTGCCTCCATCTGCTTTTCATAATTAGCTGCTGAAAGCTGATTATGCTTAGCATTTTGCTTCCAAAGATCAGCTAGGTAATTTTGGCTTTTCTCTTGGGCCTCTCTGGCTTTCTCTAAAACTTCCGCAGCTTCTTTTAATTTGCTAGCAGTTGATCTATTAATCTCTGTAGTCTCCTCCCAGAGAAAGCTTTCTTCTTCGTTTTTTGAAATATTTTCTCCATCATCCTCAGTAATTTCATTCCAATAACTGCTTTCTTCTATCTTATTAACTAGAATTTCTTCTACCTGTTTCTCATAATTAACTGATAAAACTTGGTGATGTTTGGCATTTTGCCTCCAAAGATCAGCTAGATCGTTTTGGCCTTTCTCTTGAGCCTCTTTGGCTTTTTTTAAAGCTATAGCAGCTTCCTCTAATTGCTCTTCACTAGAATTATAGGCTGACTTTTCTTTATCTTTTATTACAGTAATAGTTTTCCTTCGATTACCGTGAGCTTTTATTTGAATTCTTATAGCTCTTTCTAGTTCTCTTGCCTGAGGAGTTAAGGTAATCCAATATTTTCCTTCTTCAATGGTTTTCTTTCTTGCTTCTTGAGTAGTTTGAAGTTGAGCTAAACTTCTCTCAGCTTCTGCTACAGCTTCTAAAGCCGGCTTTTTTGAAGAAAATATAAAGATCCCATTAGTTTTTACAAGAGCTTCTTGAACTAATCGTTCTGCATTATCGATTTTTTCCTGTTCTTGATGTTGTCTCTTTTTATTCTCTATCTTAACAGTAGCATTATAGGCTTGGCGTTCTTCTTCAGTTAAGGCATCCCAATAGACTTGTTCTCCTTCTACGTAGGCTTTTGCTGCTTCTTTGAGTCGATTTCCCCAGATGCTTTTAATTCCGGAGAGTAAATCAACAGCTTCATGAAATGTTTCAAACCCTTTCTTATTTGCTTTAGCAATAGCTAAATTTCTTTGGGCCATTCGTCTTGACTCATCAAGTTTCCAATCAGATTGAGGAGATTGCTGTCTCTCTCTTTCCGTTTTTCTAGCTTCAGTTACAGACGCCACAAGTTTGGTATGCCATAGAGTTTTTGCTGAAGAAACTCTTCCCTCTAAAACTGCTTCTAAGGCTTGTTCGAGTGATTCCTGTTTGATAGCGTTGGCATAGTTTGTCGTTGCTATAGCCTCTCTCGATAAATTTTTTCTATCGTCAACCTCTTTAAAGTAAACCATTGGGTCGATCTCTTTTCTCTTTTTTGGAAGATCTTCCTTAGAAGATGCTTCTTCAAGTCGTTTAACAATTGCTACCCACAAGTGATAAAATATTTTATCTCTTTTTTCAAGCTCTTTAATTGTTGTAGAATCTAGCTGTTGCATTATTTCAGGCTCTTCGAGAGCATCTTCTATCAGCTTAAAGTAAAGCTTTTTGGCCTCCTCCTCATGCCTTCTTACGTCTTCAAGGTTATCGCCACAGTTTGCCGCTCTATTAACATTTTGTTGTGCTTTTTCTCTTGCTGCTTGAGCTATCCAACGTTCAGCATGAGCAGCACAATACTCTTTCATCTGAATTGTTCTTTGTTGTTCAGCTCTCTCTTTTACAATCTCACTATCTTTTTTAGCCCAGTATATTTCTATTTCGGTTGAATTATTAGCAAATTCTCCTGTAGGCACTCCATTAGGAAGCAGTTCTTTCCAAGCTTTGAGCGCATCGTCTCTCTTTGTCTGTGCTTGTGTCTGTGCATTTAATAGTCGCTCTCTTTGCTGATCTGTGCTAAGATTGGTTTCGTTTTCTCCTTCCAATACATCATCGGTAGTTTCACAAAATGCACAGGCACTCTCTATAGAAGCTATGGAATCGACTGATGCTGTAGAACCAGTACGATTTCGCAATTCTAGTGACTGATCTTCATTCCCAGCTAATAACGACTGTTTTTTATTCCATCGTCTAAAATGTGCCGCCGCTATTTTAGCTTTTCTAACCCACTGGTCAAATTCTGCTCGAACTTGTAAGCGTTTTTCAGTATTATCATCAAAGTTACTAATATTTTTTCCCTCAGTAGATTTCTGTTCTCCTTCGTTCTCTAAAAATTTTTTCCCTAATTCTTCTGCAATCTCATCTAACAGCTCAGGAGGAGAGATATTACTATTGCCAGTTTTTATGATGGTAGGCTTTATTTTACTTCCTGGTTTAAGCCAATCATCTTGTATTTTTTTGTTGATTACATTTGCTTCTCTTATTTTCTTAAGATTTGCTTCAGCAGTTTCTAAAATTCTATTTTTATTATTCAGATCTAATTTTGCAGTCTTAACAACATTAATAACATCGACTTGTTCTTGTTGTGCACTAACAAGCTCTTGTTCAGCTCTACTTTTCAACTGAGGATCATTCTGAACAATGATAAGTTCATACTTAGCAAGAGCAATTTTAACTCTAGCTTTTGCTATTTTTACTTCGGACTGTTTAACTTTATATTCACTATCAGCTTGATCTGCACAAGCTATTTTATAATTACGATCAGCGAAAACTATTGAAGGACTACTATTATTTACATTATTTAATACAGTTTCAGAGGTAGCCAATCTTGCTAATTCTGCATTACTTTTAGCCACTTCTTCTTCACTTATAGCTTCTTTATAATTCTGCTTGGCTCTATTCCATTCTACTTTTGCTAATTCTAATTTATCATAAGCTTCATTTGGTGTTCCTGAAGAAGTAGTAATATTTTGTAATTTATCTTTTAACTCCTGAGGAATAGTTCCACTCTCATTGATAAAAT
>DATEBV010000010.1:0-5007 GCA_035287205.1 Chthoniobacterales bacterium
TTTTCCTATGCCTCCTCAGTCGCTGTAGCAAAGGATTTCAACATGTTTAGAAAAAATTTACGGACTGGATTAACCGAACACTTACCTTTGCCTTAAGTTTTAAATTCTTTTTTTGTGTTTCTTTGTGTTCTTTTGTGGCTATTTTTCTTTTCTCTCTATTCCCTATCTCATGCATCTCCCTCTCTCCATCGCCCTTATTTCCTATAATGAAGAACGGAATCTTGCTCGTTGCTTAAATAGTGTAGCCGACCTTGCTGCCGAGATAGTGATCGTCGATTCTGGTTCTACCGATGCGACGCTGCGCATTGCGGAGAGTTTTGGAGCTATCATCAAACATCAACAATGGCTTGGTTATCGTGATCAAAAGAATGTAGCACTCGATCTCTGCACTCACGCATGGGTTTTAGCTCTTGATTGTGATGAAGCGCTTTCACCTGAACTAAAACAGAGTATACTTCAGTTTTTCCAACAAGGAGTAAGTGAACGTTATGATGGAGCTTGCTTTAACCGTCGCACATGGTTTTTAGGACGCTGGATCATGCATGGCGATTGGTATCCTGACACAAAGCTACGTCTTTTCCGGAGAGAGAAAGCTCGTTGGACGCATCCCATTCATGAATTGATAATTTTAGATGGTCCGGCTACAAAACTTTTTGGAGACCTTCTCCATTATTCATTTCCCTCGATCAATGCCTACATCGACAAAATCAATCCTTTTGCTGATGAATTCTTAAAAAAACAACAACAAAAGGGAAAGAAATGGTCACTTGCCTCAACAATCTCACGACCACTTTGGCGCTTCTTTCGCGCATATATTCTACGTAGAGGCTTTTTCGATGGCTTTCCTGGTCTCTGGATTGCAGTGGCAACCGCTTTTACTGTCTTTGTGCGTTATAGTAGGAGATTTCGAAATGAATGAGACTACCAACGTCACTGTATTTCTGCGCAATAAAGTGACGTTGATAAAAGTGGCAACACTTGCAATCTAGCCGTCATTTTAGAACTTGTAACTCCATCCAATAGGCCTAATAGAGGCTATAGGCTACAGGGCTAATTCTTCCAACGGAAGAATAGGTTGCAATTTAATAAATAATAAACGACGCCAAAGCACTTTTTACTCTTTACCCTTTACTCTTTACCCTTTACCTTTTTCCCCTATGTCTTTACTCGTCCTTGGATCTATTGCCCTTGATACTGTTAAAACTCCCTTAGAAGAGCATGCTGACGTCCTCGGAGGATCTGCCTCTTATGCAGCCGCGAGCGCTAGTTTTTTTACACCTCCTCGTCTTGTTGGAATTGTCGGTGATGATTTTCCTAAAGCACATCTCAATTATTTTAAAGAGTGCAATATTGATCTTGAAGGCTTACAGATCGTTCCTGGAAAAACTTTTCGTTGGTCTGGTGAATATCTTTGGGACATGAACAGTCGAGAGACACGTTCCACGGATTTGAATGTTTTTGAAAATTTTACGCCAACACTTCCTGAAAGTTACCGTCAATCTCCTTTTGTTTTACTCGGAAATATTGCGCCAGCGTTACAACTCCATGTCCTAGATCAACTCGAGTCACCTCGTTTTGTGGTTGCTGACACCATGAATCTCTGGATTAACATTGCTAAAGAAGAACTCATTCAACTTTTGGGTCGTGTTGACATGCTCCTCCTTAATGATAGCGAAGCACGAGAACTTACCGGAGAAACAAGCCTTATTAAAGCAGGGCGGCATCTTCGCGAGATGGGGCCAGCTTATGTGGCTATCAAGAAAGGTGAACATGGTTGCCTCCTTTTCGGGAAAGATCAGTTCTTTAGTTGCCCGGCCTTTCCGCTAGAAGATATCCATGACCCTACGGGCGCAGGAGATGCTTTTGCAGGAGCACTTGCTGGTTATTTAGCACGTGAGTCAGAAGGAAAGAGCGCGACCAGAGTCCTTTCCAAACTCGCTACTGCTGATGAAGTGCAAGGAGCCGACGGCGCTAGTGGAAGTTTGTGGCAGAAGCTACTCGATGCTTCGAGCACCGGCGCGACGAAGCAATTCGCAGCAGAAGTAGAGTTTCGAAAGAACTTTGCTCATGAAATAGATTTTAAGACCTTACGCCAAGCCATCGTTTATGGCAGTGTGATGGCTAGTTTCACCGTTGAGTCATTTAGCCTCGATCGTCTCCGCACGGTAACACCTGCTGATATTCAAGAACGCTTTGAAACTTTTCAAGCGTTGAGTGTGTTTTAGGCTGAGGAGAAAATAGCCACAAAAGAGCACAAAAAACACAAAAAAAGGAATCTGACGGTGAACCTAATTAATTAGTGATTCTAAGCTGCATTGCAGCTGTTGCATCTCAAATTTGAATGGGTAATTTCAGAAAAACAGTCGACACACCTTACCCGTCATTCCCGCGGACGCGGGAACCCAGGAGACTGTCGATCTTTATTCCTGGTTTCATAAAGTATTTTTGACGCTACTACCCAAATCAGAATTGACCTTCTTCTGGATTCCCGCGTCCGCGGGAATGACGAGAAGAAATGCAACAAGACCTCAAAGAAATACTTGCTGCAAAACTTTTTGAGTTAGGGAGGCTTACTCTAGCGCAAGCTGCTTTATTAGCAGGACTTCCTGTATGGACTTTTATGGAAACACTATCGCGCCTTAAGGTTTCCGTTATTAATTTAACTTCTGAACAGCTTGCTGATGAACTCTCTTGGTAAGAGCGAAACGACTTAAATTAATTGATCAAGCTTTGGCGGCTGTAAACGAAAAGTGACGATGTCGCTTCGCTTCACACTTCGTGACGAAGTGAGCAAGAATTAACTTAAAGTTAGATTCCGCCCGTTGCGACCTTATTTGTTAGCTGTTCGTTCATGGATGGCGATACAGGATTATTGATGGTTAGAGGGGCTACTGGGACCTCGACAACTTTAGTAGGAACAGTTTTCTTTTGTGGTCCACCTTCAATAGTGGTGTTATCACCAATAGGCCCTTTGGAGCCAATATTGTTGTTGGAATTAATCTGTGTGGCTTGGTTGATAGGAAGGCTCATAGAGTGTGTTCGCGCGAACGTGATTTTTGAAAATGGATTTTTATTTTTACTTGGTCCCTGGCTTAACCCGGATATTTCATACACATCGTAGCGAGACGTAGCGCAAAACTTGATGAGACAAGGCGGACGATGGGTTTTGACGCAGTAGCTGTATGTTTCATACTGCTCCAGTCAAAATTCGAGTTCAACGCAGTATTCATCAGGTTTTTTGCAAGTCGTAGTAGATGGGCATGAAATATCCGGGTTAACTACAGACAAGTAAAGAGTAAAGAGTAACGGGTAACGAGTTTATTTTATTACCTTCGGCAAATTGGTTTGAAAAGTTGCTTAGTATAACCAATTAATTTTCGAAAGAATGGTATTTTTGAGCTCTGAACCATCTCCAATAAAAATTCGATGATTCAAGTTCTATGCAAACATAACGATCCCGACCGCAATAACGTCTCTAAACAGCTGCTAACTCGTTGTTAGGAGCAATGGTCTGTTTTTTGAGCTTTTCCTTCAGTTTCTCTTGAGCAGCAGGAGAGAGCCAAGTCATCAGCTCTTCTGAAGAGTCCGTGTCGCTATGATGCTCCACCATCCACCGCTTTCCTTCGCGAAGGAGTTTAAGTGTGTTGGCTGCGGTTTGTTGATACATATTTTTTTCCTCAGGAGTTAGTTTCTTCACAACAAGGAGCCCCTCGCTATCCAGACGCTCCAATTCATCTTCTAGCGCTTGTTCATAAGGATCTAAATCAAAAGAAAAATCAGAAGTTTTCATAAATAAATTTTTGTAAATTTGCGACTTTGATATGCTGCCTATCCAAGCGCAGCAAGGTTCTTATTTAGTCGAGTTTTTTGCTTTAGAAGTCTCTTTAGTAGATCATGATAAAATACTTAGACAAATTTTATCGACTGGGTTAGCCGAATATTTATGATTAAAAATAGTTGAAATATAGCAAAGTTAGGAAAGTTAGTATGTTTTATCCTAACTTTCCTATACTTTCCTAAACTTCCTATACAGTTGCTATCAGCATCATTTTAAAGCAGTTCACTGCGAACATTTATTTTCCTAAGGATGGGGGTCAGGGTCTCGAATCTTAACCAATGGAAAGCTTTGTTTAGGAGGTGCTTGAAAGTGTAAACTTCTCTGGGTTTAAAACGGTGTAACCCTTTTTTGGTCAAGATTGCGAACCCTGACCCCAACATCTAAGTCGCTTTTATAATTCGTTAATAGTTATACTAGTAGAATAAATACTTTAATTTAGTTTGAACTCTCAAATTTTTTATCAAAAAATTTCTTTAACCACTTTCTTGTCACGAAGTGACCAAAAATTAACTAAACCTGGATATTTTATGCTAAATCGTTGCGAGGCGCCGTGCAAGGCTGATAAATACAAGGCGGACGAAGGATTTTGACGCAGTGGCTGTATGTTTCATACTGCCCTAGGATAAATTCAAGTCCAACGCAGTAGTTATCAGTCTTCCACAAGCCGCAGTAGATTTAGCATAAAATATACAGGTTACTTAAACTAATAACTTAAACTGCGGCCTTTAAGGCTGCTGTGCAGCCTTAAAGGCAGCTACAGCCCGTGCAAATTCCACAATCTCACGCGTTATCGTCTCAGACCAATCGCAATTGCCTGGCAAAGCAGAATCAATATTCTCATCTCTTCCAAACTTAGCTGCATCAGCAGCGATCTTGGCAAAGATTTCGGCTGTTTCTACAGCTTCTTCTGCTTCCTCAGCAGTCATGGCGATCACGGAAGATTTACCGGTAGCTCTTAGCGTCGTTTCACTAGGACGTGCTATAAATTCTTTCATCGCTGCTGATACTGGCGATCTGAATTTTTTACGCGTCATCTTCATGACGGCATAAGCTCGATCGCTTTTTGCGCTACCATTATTCTCACAGGGGCTATCTGCAAGCGCCTTAACTTCTGCAAGCTTTCCTTGTTCTATTCGACGGTTCTGTTCTTTGGCTGCTTCTTCTTCACG
>DATEBV010000011.1:0-7777 GCA_035287205.1 Chthoniobacterales bacterium
AATGAGTAATTTCAGAACAACAACCGATACACCTTAACCGTCATTCCAGCGGACGCTGGAATCCAGGCGGCGGTCTGCACGAAAATCCGAGAAAATATGAAATGCCCAGTAGTCACTATTTTTCTGAAACAGGAGAAATGAGACTTTATGTTATGGGATCATCAATTCTGTAGTGCCGTTCCCCTAGATTCCAGCGTCCGCTGGAATGACGAAGAGAAGTGTTATTTTTTAAATTAATTTAACGAGCTAAAGCAACTACGAACTGCAAACTGATCTCTCAATTAATCGTAGATTATTATTAATTGAGAGACCCCCAAACTTATGTCTTCTTCATTAAATATTTTTTCTTCCACTGGTCCTAACATTGAAGCTTTCAGGACATTTGCTCTTGATGAAAGCAATCAAAATAAAACAGTTGCCAAGAAATTTGTTGATAAAAATCAACTAAAAACTGCTACTTCTCAAACATTTCAACGTACTTTTGGAGGTGCTAAAGAAATTGTGGCTGATTTTAAAGACGCTCTTGTTCAAGAGTATGGAGAAAATATTGCTAATTTTGTCTTTCCAGCAACAAAACAAAAGGCGACCGCTCTAGCAGGGTTAAGTCATGAGGTGATCAATCAAGTCTTGGAGCAAGCTGATCAAGCTAAAATCACACAACAATCTTCCGAAATTGACCTCAATGATCTTGCTGCTTATGTTGCTGTTGCTGAATCTAAAAATGAAGTTACTCAGAGATTAGCCACAACGCTTCAAAAATTAGCACTCCAATCTCCTGAAAATAAAATTATTACAGATGCCTCTGCTAATGCTCAGAAATTAGCTGCGATCGCTAAGCATGCTTATGAAAAAGTAAGGGAGGCTCATTTTTCGATTCGACAGATCCAACAGGCCGTACAATTAACATCTCAAGAACTAGATGCTACCGCTCTTGCCTCTATTGCCGAATCCCTTGCTTTGATTCAAAAGAGAACTACAGCTATAACGGATGCTGCTCGGTTTACTACCACTCAATTTGCTTCGATACAACAACTCAACCAACTATCCCCTGTCATTCAGCAGGTTTCTCAAGAAAAATTGCAATCTCCTCAACAAGTTCGAGCTAACGCTAATAAGAGTGCCATAGAACGTATCACTCAAGCTTCTAATCAAATTCTTGTAATACAACAAAATTTAACTCAATGCATTAGTTCCATTAAAGGATCAGAAGATATTGCTATTCAACAAACTGAATCTATTGCCGGCAGCGCTCAAACGCGTGCCCTTACCATAGGAATGGGAGGGGGATTAGGTGCTACAAGTTCTGATATTCAACAGAAAAAAGCTCAGAATATTAAGAATATAAAACTAGGTGCAATCCATGATATAACCGTTGCCTATTTTCAGGCTAAGAAAGATTCTTATAAAATTCAACAAACTATTATTCAGTCGATTATTGATAAACGGAATGCCCGCCTTACAGAACAGGCGGCTCTTATAAAGACATCAGATTCTAATTCTCAAGAGATTAGAGCTCTGAATCAAAGAAAGAATAATCTTGAAACAACTCAAAATTGCATTCAGCAAGCTATAGAAACGGAAGAAGCTGCTATAGAATGGGTTGGTGATAAGCCAGCCGAGATTCCTGATGAAACTTTATCTCTGGCTCTTAAAGTTTTTTCTGCAGCAGATGCTATGAAGCGTATTGCCACTCAACAGGATGTTAGTGAATATGTTACCGATGCAAAAAGTCAACTTTTGAGTGTTGATCAGTCATTAATGATCTTGTTACAATCAGATCTCCCTGTAAATCATAAGTTTTCTTCTCATACAAACATTACAGAGATTCAAAATTTTCTCAACACTCATTATACTAACCTTCTACTAGCTGAAGCTCAGTCTTCTGAGAGCGCGAAGTTAGTAGCTACAGATATTACTGCTATCTTGCTTAACAAGGCTACAGAAATGAGCCAGAAAGCAGAGAGTAGTTTGCGTGAAATTGTAGATGCCGATGACTTAGATAAAGAAAGTTTACAACATCAGGCAACAACATTTCAAGAGATTACCTTGGCTTTAGAAGCAGCAGCTCGCGCTTATGATCAGATTGCTGATGCCAAGCTTATTGAAGCAAAAGGTGGATACTTAGAGCAGGAAAGGTTTCAACAACTTCGTCAGGAGATTACTTTAGCGCCACAACTTACCTCTTCTAGTAGTCTTCATTCTATTGTGACAACCCTTGAGGCTATATCTTTCTCAACTCAACCTCCAAATTCCTTTGATTTAGATATTTTATCTCAACTTGATAGTATTTCAGCAGATTTAAATTCTAGTAAAATTACTGGTGATAATGGAAAAATTGTTTTAAGCTCTTCTCTATCACCTCTTACTCATGAAGATCGCAAGCTATATTATGATGGGATTAATCTCATTAAGCTAGCCCTCTTCAGAGATTTTGGAATCTATGCTGTGAAACGATTTGATAGCTCTTTTAGTTCTAAAATAAATGCAAACAATCCGTTGACTGTAGGAGAACTCAAAAATTTCCTAGCGTCCGAAAAACAGCTCCATCAAAGCAGCTATTTCATAACTCCAACAGCATCTCTTGAAGAATTGCTCTCGCAGCTTAATTCTGCTCATAAGGAGAGAGTTATTAAGTCTGATGGTCGTCATCTTACGTTCAATCCTTTTTCAAACACGCCTCTTGCAGAAGCCTCTTTAGTTGAGGAAAAGAAAGAGGTTTTAGAAGGAATGAATGCAGCTCGAGAAGCCATCGAATCTTCATTTAGTGGTCTTCCTAAAAATAAAATAGAATCCATCCTGCAACGCTTTGATGCTATGGTTTCTACCAAAGCACCATTAACGGTAGAAACCTTCCGCTCCTTCATTAACCGAGAAGTGGAATCGGTAGCAAAGGATCAGAGCACTATCAATTGGCTCTGGAATAAAGTCTTCCACTACGCAGAGGATCCGATTCTTAATACAACAGTATGGCATGGTATACCGTGGGCATTGAATGCCATGTTGATAGCTCATGCGAGTACTGCAGCAACCACAACAGTTGCGGCAGGCGCCGTTACAGGCTTTCTTCCTGGTATAGCCTTGGGATTAGGACTAGGTTATTTCTTGTCTCCAAGCAGTCCGCCTAACAGAACATAGAAAGAATGAAGAAAATAGCCACAAAAGAACACAAAGAAGCACAAAAGAAGAAATATCAACACTTAAAAACACCACTTTAAAAATCAGACTACAGGTGGCAGGTCACAGGTAATTAGGTCGAAACCATTCTGATCAGAAATTATTTTACTTATCTAAAGTTTAAAGTTATTGGATCTTTTATTAGAAAGACTTCGAGAGCAAAGAAACTTAGAAAATAACAACACCACTGGTTAGCATAGACTTTCGAGCAAAAGCGAGAAAGTTAGCTATCAACTACGAACTGCGAACTGCGAACTAACTATTCAGCCGACAGGCCGAATAGTTACTACCGAGCAATTTTTTTAACCAATTGCCGGAGGCAACAAAATAAACTCGTTACCCTTTACTCGTTACCCTTTACTTTTCCGTAGCTAAGTCAGGTACCAAGCAAAAATAAAAATGGATTTTCAAAAACAGGTCTCTTTTGGACAAGCTCTAAATATTTCTTCGACTTATCCCTCAATTGATACTTTTAGGACATTTGCTACTCATATAAAAAATCAAAACAAGGTTATTGAAAAGAATTGTCTAGATAAAAGTCAGATAAAAGCTGCTTCTTCGACAAGATTTTCATATATTTCAGGAAGCACTCAGACCATCGTCAATGATTTCAAACAAGCTCTTATTAAAGAATATGGAAAAGAAATTGCAGAATTTGCTTTCCCTCAAGAAGACCAAAAAAAAGCTATTTGGTCTGGCCTAAAGACTAGAACTATACAACGCGTTCTGGCCAATGCAGATGAAGAATATCTAAAAGTTGCTCGCAATGAACTTCCTGCCTACGCTATGGTCGCTCAGGTTAAAGCTGAGGTTGTTCAGAAAATATCTACTATTATTCAACAAGTAGCACATCAATTTCCACACAATCAGCAAATTCAAGAAGCTAGCAAGGCTGCTACAGAAGTTAACAACAAAGCTCAACTTGCTAACAAACAAGTGATTGCTTATGTAAATTCTGTTAAAAATAGCGATTTATGGCAAATAGCACATTTAAATATTTCTCTGAACTCTAAGGGCATAAAAGAGGTGTTTTCTGTTGTTCAAACTCAGGTCTCTCTTGCTACTCAGGCTGCCGAATATGCAGCTTTTCTTTCTGAATCTATTGAGTTATTAGCTCACAATGACCCTCAACTTGCACAAGCTCTCCAAGACTACTCGAACACTCAGGTTGAAACGACTGAGAATAACATTAAAAATAGCAGTTCAGAACCTGCTCTTCAACAACAATTAGCAGTGCATCAAGCGGCTCAAGATGCTCGGGCAATTGCTAATATTGCTGCAGTACAAGTGGCAAATGCTCCTGCACGTATTGCTGAGATTACTGAAAATTTACAAAAAACTCTCTCTGAAATCAATGCTACGACACAACTAGCTATTAAAAATGCTCTTACTGCCATTTCTAATCGTCAATCACTCACGGTTATAAGGGGTATGACAGGAGCTCTTTTCTCTGATTTTGAAACTCAAAAAAAACAAGCTATTCAGAAAGCAAAACAACAAAAAAAACAGACTGAATATAACGCCGTTTTTAATGCTCTACAAGAATCTATTGTCCATGAAGATGATATTGTTCAATGTATTCTTACAGAAAGAGTCGCTCAGGCAAAAGAAGCAGTAGCATCTCATGCGACATTCATTGAAAATATTGATATTGACCTCGCTCAAGAAATCTTTATTAAAGCTAAAGAGGCAGAAACAGCTGCTATTACTTTTTTTAATGAAGATTTACAGGCCTCGAAAGATCTAGCTCTTGAAATTCTCATTGCTGCTAGAGAAGCTAAAATCATCGCTACAGGAGGCAATGCTCAAGAAAAAATTACTACTGCTAAAACTCAACTTCAAAAGCTCATGCAGCAACTCGAAGCTATTGATAGTAATACGTTGTCACCTCAACAAGAGAAACTCAAGCAAGCAACTGCATCTGTATTATCTACTGCTGCTGAGAAATTCCAGCTTGCAGAAATCTCTTTTTCTGAAACTGCACTGGTAACTGCTAAGAAAATATCTCAAGAACTTGAGAACTACTCTGAAATAATGATTCGCAATGCAGCGAAAGAAAAACAAGAAAGTCCTCTGGCTAATAACAGCTCATTATTAGCTCGTGATGCACAAATGAGCTTGAGCGTTGCAAAAATCTTGCAAGATGCAGCTAACGCCTATGATTTAATAGCTCAAGGCAAATGTGTCGAATTTGCCATGAGTAGAATTTCTGAAACGGTCACCACGCTTCAAGAATCTTCACAAGATAAACAGCATGATTGTGTTGCAATAGCTTCTGCCGCCTTAGATCAGGTGGTTACTATTGCCAGGAGAAATAGAGCGTCAGAAATTACGCTGGAAACAATACCTCATCTCAATGACACACCTCCATCCTGTATTACGGGGTGCAATGGCAGAATTTTTCTGACACCACTTCCATTGTCATTAACAGATATTACTGCCGAAAATAGAAAAAGCTATCTCTACGGTACCAATCTTATAAGATATGCTCTGTTCAATAAGTTTGGCCTTAGTGGAGTGACACGATTTGACCAAGAATTCGCCCCTAAAATTGCTTCGCAAAACCCTCTTTCTACCGCTGAATTGAAATCTTTCTTAAATCAAGTAGAAGAGGTTTTTGGCAATCGTTATCGCATTATTGCTCCAACTTCTCTTCATAATTTAAGAGTTCAATTATCTCATGTAGAAGAAAATAAAATTATTCAAGCTGCTGATACGTCAGTATTTAATCCATTTTTACCAGCAACAAGAGCGACTCTGGACTCTTCTTCTACAAGCCTATCTTCTCCTAACCAAACACAAACAGAATATAAAGAAGGAATCAAAGCTGCTCAAGAAGCTATTTTATCCACTTTTGATGTAGAGACTCAGGCTGAAGAAATCAAAAAGATAACAGAACAATTTAATGCAATTTTTGCCAATAAAATAACATCGGGAACTCCTTTAACTGTAAGCGAATTAATATCCTTTCTAGATAAAATAATTGAAGACCAATCATCCTTTAATTATAGTTACGAACAAACAGTAAGATATATGAGAAGCGGACGCGCTGCACAAGATTTTTTGAGTTCGAGCAATTGGCACCTTACAGGTCCGACACTCATGGCCATTTTAGAAATGTCTGCTGGCACTCCTCCTGGAACCACTAGTGTACTTCATAATATCATGACTGTCACTGCAATAGGCCTCTCTGAACTTATGGCCTTCGGTATCGGAAGAACTGTTGGAATGAGCGCAACTCAACATTAAATATTTGTGAGCTCAAACTGAACTGAAGCAACTAGGAAGAAATTCACCACAAGGAACACAAAGATACACAAAAAAAGAAAAAAGGATTTTTATAAAAATCCTTTAACCTAAAAATAGAGTAGGCAGAGATTACGGGATGAGAAGCATAAAGCCAATGACCGTTTTATCTCCACCCCTCATCGAACCGGACAATCGTATTTCTCGAATCCGGCTCACGGAGGCTATTCTTTGGTTCGCTTCATGAGTATTTCCTGGTTGCATAGAGTGGTAGTTTTATGAGTCTATAGTGGTTGTGTAAGTATTCGTTATTATATGCCTTTGTGTAGAGTCCATGCTTTCGGCCATATTTATTCCATAGCCATCGTCTCGCACGGTTTTCTACATAATGCTGTATCTTTCCGAAGGTCTTTACACTATTTCCGTAATGAAAGTATTGACTCCATCCTCCAACGCATTGATTTATTCGTGTGATGACTTCGTTAGGATCCTTCCAAAACGTGCTTCGTGCAGTTTCTTTCCTTATCGTTTCTCGCAGTTCTTTGCAGCTCTCAGGGCTTGGGCTGATGTGGGGATAATATACTCCACTTCTTCCCTTTCTCCTGATTAGCCTAAACCCAAGGAACTCAAAACCTTCTTCATGAAAATCCACTATTCGTGTCTTCTCCTCATTAAGTTTGAGTCCTCGGCGTTCTAGCCATTGTTTGAGCCTTTTATACACTTCCGCTCCCGTTCCCTTGCGGCATAGTATTACACAATCATCTGCAAACCTAACCATAACTGCTCTCATCTCCTTGCCTCCGTTGACAGCTTTATCTAGACCATCCAGATAAAGGTTTGCTAGTAGTGGACTGATAACTCCTCCCTGCGGGGTTCCGCTGCGGTTCTTTGTTATCTTCCTTTTCTTGGTCTTTGGATCTTCTTCCACAATCTCTGCTCGTAACCATCCCTTTATTAGTTTCAGGATGCTCCCGTCGCTTACTCTCCTTTTGACTAGCTGCATCAAGCCGGCATGCGGTATTGTATCAAAGTAGCCGCTTAAGTCAGCGTCTACTACTTCTGTCCTGCCGCTCCATAATCCTTCTTTAAGGACTTCTATGGCTTGTTGTGCTCTTTTCTTAGGCCGATAGGCATAGCTGTTCTTGTGAAAATCAGCTTCAAAGATTGGTGAGAGCAGTATCGTCACTGCTGTCTGGACCACTCTATCTCTTACCGTGGGCACGATCAGATCGTACTACACATATATCCAATCTATATTCGGGATATACTACTATCACCCATCCTTTTCACCCATTACAAGGGCAGAAACTTAAAATTTTGCTCACTAGGCGGATGGGAGATAGAGATGTTTTCAGTT
>DATEBV010000012.1:0-6297 GCA_035287205.1 Chthoniobacterales bacterium
TTGAGTTTAAAATGTGGTGTACAAATATCAAAAATTGATCGCGCATAGTATAGATGGTTAGTAGCTATTCGGTTTATTAGGGCTATCGAAGAGCATCACAAGCTCTTCTTCTAGCAGTTTCGAGGGTTTGAATAGCTTGTGTTGTTGTTTGAGAGATTATTTCTACTTCACCTATCTTATTAATAAGTTGTATTGTTTTATTTTTTCCCTCGAGAGCAGAAGAGCTAATATTTAAAGAAGATGGATTTTGACCATTATCACCCGCGCTTGGTGCCAAAATATTAGTCCAATAATCTTTTGCCCATACAACTTTGGTATTCAAAAGGCCTTGCATAATACCATTCCAAAAAGCAGGTTCTTTATCCAATTCACGTAAAAGAACACTCCACTGTTGTTGTGGAGAAATCCCAGCCTTAGTATCAGCAGCAGTACTCTTGTTAGCAGCAGCTCGCATAGTAGTAGTAGCAGTACCAACAGCATTTGCTATAGCATCTATAGCAGTAGGAACAGCACGAGCAGACGCAGAAGCCTCGGCAATAGCCATGCGAAAATCACGCAAGTGATTAGCCGCAGCAGTACCAGCAATCTTCTTAGCATTTGCATTAAAAAATGTAGGATTATGTATTCGCTCAAGTGTATGCTTATTATCATATTCCTTCCAAGCAGATTGAAAAGTAATATTAAAATTATTAGCAATAGTTTCTGCAGAAGTTGCAGCAGTAATAGCACGAGCAATAACACTATTATTTTTAACTGCATCAGTAGCAGCTAACATCGCACGACGTGCTGCAATAAAATCCTCCCAAGCAAAAGTAGCAGCTTGAATTTTAGCTTCTTTCTCAGCTCTTTCTTTTTCAGCAGCTTTTCTTGTTGCAGCCTCTTTTTCAGCAGCAGCTTTTTCACGAACTGCTTGCTCGGAGACAGCCTTTTCAAAAGCTGCTTTCTCAGAAGCAGCTTTTTTATCAGCCTCTCTTTTAATTGTTTGGTCTCTTGCAACAGTAGCCTTTTCAAGAGCTATTTGCTTAGCAACAGCCTTTTTATCAGCCTCTTTTTTAATGGCTGCTTCTCTTTCAGCGATAGTTTTTTCAAGAGCCATTTGCTCAGCAGCTCTTGCTTTTTCAACGTTTTTAATTGAAAAAATATGAGAAGCCCAAGAAGCAGCTTGTTTTTCAGCCTTTTCAATCACAGTAGTTAATTCGGCAGTATCGAGTCCATTTTTGTTCGCATTATCTCTAGCTATCTTGTAACCTTCAGCAGTTTCAATCCAAGAATTTTCGGCAGCAGCGTACACTTGAAGGTTTAGCATCTCATCATCGTCTCCACCATCATTCATCGCCCTCTGAGCTTTGATTTTGAGAGCATTAGCAGCTAAATCAGCTGTTTTGGCCCTTGATCTAGCAGCTTCAGCAACTGTTTTATCTTCTTCAAACTCTTTCATAGCTGCCCGCATGGCAGGAGTAATATTTGTTTGAGTTCCTCCTTGCAGATTCTTAACATCTTCGAGTTTCTTTTTTTCATCATTCATGCGATTTTCTTTAGACTCAGCATCACCTTTTGCAGCTTCAACAGCTGCTAATGCCTCTTCCTCTACCTCTTTCGCAGTATCAATCCCTGCTTCAGCAGTGGCTTGCTGCCCTGTATTACGAACGCTAATAGCGTAAAGGACAGCATCTTCTGTTTCAACATGAGCTTCAGCAAGAGTAACAGCGAGTCTTGTGGCTTCATAATTAGTAATAGTATAAGCCTCACGTGCTTTTTCATAATTTATTGTGGTAGTTATCACCGCTTGCTCAGCTGCACTCCCTTGCATAGGAACTCTTGCTGCTGTCTTAGCACTCTTTTTTGCCTCGTCCATAATACCTTTGGCTTCTTCTGTTTTTTTCGTTGCAATTATTACAGCTCTCTCAGCTTTTCTCTTGGAATATTCAGCCGCTTCTTTAGCTGCAGCCCATTCTGCTGTTTCCTTAGAAATATCCCCCGCAGCAGTACCTCCTCCCAACGTCAACTTTGCCACCTCTGCAAGACACTCTGTATAAATATTATTAATAATTTCATTCTTGAGGTATTTATTGACCTCTCCGCTCATTGGCTGAGTATCCTCGGATTCTAAATCTGGATCTGCAATAGTATCTTCTTCTTCACTACTATCTCCAGTGGATTTGAATCCTCCTGTTAATTGTTTTTTTGGTTTAGGCCCTCCTCCTCTTAGTCTCAGAACTTGATGAGAGGAGTTACTAGAAATGGCGTTTACAACCTCACCTCTGCCTGCTTCTGCTTCTCTTTCTTCTTCAGCTGCTACTCTCTCAGCTGTGGTAATTTCTCCTTTTCTCAAAATTCCTAATGCTTTTCCCATTGCTTTTGTTCCTTCTTCGATGGATGATGGGTTCATCATTAGGTGACAATTCAAATCTTGACTTGAGTTGTCACAATTGGTAGCTGGCAGTTGGCAATTAACAGTGATTTCAGCTTGTTGGTTAATTTGATTTTCAGCTTGCGCAATGAGAGTTTGAGTGCTTAAGAGACCTAACGAGATAGTAACTGCTTTTAATGTATCGTTTTTCATTATTTTAGTTTTTGGTTGGATTTGATTGTTAGTCACTTTGGGCAGCGAAGAAATATAATGAATTCCTCGCTGTTTGATGTGGATGGGTTAATGGGAAAATGGAATAATATATCAGGAGGATTTAATTTGGAACTACAACCTATTAAGTGATTCAGATCAAGTCCTCCTGCATTCAACCCTGATCCCAATTCCCAATAAATTATTCATGGTTTAGCTTGATATTAAGTTGTTTATGGATAAGATTTTTGTTTATTAATATTATAATATACTGCTACAAAATTATACAGTTAGCAGTTTCTGGGATAGCTGATACACCTTTAAAAACCGCTGCAGCTTTAGCAAAATCAGCAGCTTCTTGCATAATATCTTTAACCCATAATAAATCTTTAGGAACATTAGCTCCGTTGTTAGGTAAAACATAATAACGATGTACAGAACTAGCAGAACTAGCATAATTTGCTGCTGCTCTAAGAAATATTAAAGTCATTTTATCATGAGCATGACCATTACCAATGGTTCTTTTAGTAATATCAACTGAATTTTCAGCAGATTTAGCAGCAGTCATAACATCATTTAAATTAATTTCATTAGGATTGTTAATAAAAATCTTCATTGCTCTTGACAAAAAAGCCCAGATCCCTCTTGTTTTGGCAATAGCAGCAAGATAACTCATATTGGAACGAATAACATTAGCTTCAGCTTCAGCTAATGCAACTTTAAGCAACCAAAACTCTTTCTGACTCTTTGCACTTTCAATCGCTATAGCTAATATTGCTTTCTCTTCTTCAGTTGTCCCAGATGTCGTTAACATTATTTGCTCATTTGCCTCTACCACCTTATTCCAAGCAATCTCCACAGCCTTTGCAGCATTAACAGCAGCTAACCAAGTTACCTCGGTCTTAGCTACCTCAGCGTTAGCAAAAACGGCCAGTGCTTCACTAGCAATACGAGCTGCATTGTCTGCTGTGTTTTTACTCTCAAAAAACAAATATTGTTGAATATCTTCTTCTTTTTTGTTAGATACTTCAGTGATGTATGCAGAAAACTTTTTCTGAAATTGTTTAGCTTTATCCAATGATTGAATCCAATCATCTCGGTATTCTTCAAGAGCTTTTGCACAATTATCTTCATAAATTGTTACTGTTTGTTGCATAGCATCTTCTGCTTTTTGAGCTTGTAAAAGCGCTAAACTCCAAGCTTCTACACTAGCTGTAGTACCTTGGTCGAGTAGTAGTAGCGGTGATTTTGTAGCCTCAGCAGTATCGATGAGCTGATTAGCTTTGCACCAAGTAACTCTTGCTTCCCAATGATTTTTCTCATTTTCTGCATTGTTAAGTTCTCTCCTCCAACTTGTTTCAGCCTCAGAAACCGTTAATGCTTCCGTAATAACTGCAACAACCTGGGCCCATAAGCTCTTTGCTTTTTCTGCTAGGTTAAAAGCTTCTTCCCACGTAGTTGCACTTTCTTGAGTCCCTAATGTGCTTGCTTGTGCTGTATTCAATGCTTCTTGCGCTTTATCTGCTATCTGCTCTGCTTCTCTCTGAGCAACGGTAAGTATTTCTTTTTTGAAAATCTCCCACTGATTAATTTTCGTAGTCCTTTCACTCTTTGCTTTTTCGGCATTTTCAAGTTGCTCTAACCATGATCCTTTAAAGGCTTCAGAGATTGGTACTGCTTGACCTTGACGGTAAATTTCGACTGTTTGGGCGAAAGATGCTTCTGCTTCTTGTCCCTTGTTGATCGCTTCATTCCATAATTTTATACCCTTAACCTTATCCACTGCTTCCTGTGCCTTAGCACTTATTTCATCTGCCAGGGTAACTGCCTCATGCCCCTTATTCCAAATCACCATAGCTCGATCACGAAGTAATCCGTTAGCTTTCTCTTCAGCAGATTTCTCTCCAGCTTCAATTTTAATCTTTGCTGCGTCTTTTTCAGCTGCTTCTTTTTTTACTTTTTCTACTCCAACTATTATCTGATCTTCTTTAAATTTTTGAAGCTCTTTTTCTACAATGCCAATCTGAAGTTTTGTAGCTTGCTGAGTTTTCAAAGCTTCATCAGCCGCTTTGAGAGCAGCAATTCTATCATTTTCTGCAGCAGCAGCCTTTGCTTCTGCCAGAGTTTGATCCTGTTTTGCTTGTTGTAATTTAGCTACTGCTTCTTGAAGTGCTTCTGCATCTATCTTAGCTTTATCTTCAGCTTCTTTAAGAGCTTTTTCTAAAGCAGCTTGAGCTATTTTCATATGTTCAATTGTTGCTTTAGCATCAGTTAGCTTTACTTCTAATTTTACGTTATCTTGTTGTAGAGTATCACATTCTTCTTCTATTTCTTCCTTAGCATTTTCAGCTTGTTTCTTTTCCTGCTCTACTTTTTTAAGATTGGCTTTTACAGTTTTGAGACGTTGAGCATCTTCTTTAGATTCATCCTTCACCAACTGAAGCTCTACTTCAGCATCTTCCTTAGCTGTTATAGCTGCTTTTTTATCGTGTTCTGCTTGTCTCAGCTTCGCTTTGGTATCTTTTAATTGTGTTTTTAAATCTATAGTTTCGTCATCAAGCGCTTCTTGTTGAGCATTTAAATCAGCTTCTTTTTTATTCCATGCTTTCTCTAAAGTTTTTCTTCGCTTTTCTAAATCAGCTGTTTCTTGAACAATAGCTTCTTTTGATTTAGCTAATTCTTTTCCTAAAGCATCAAGATCTTTTGCTTTTTGATCCAAATTTTTCTTTTGATCTATTAAATCTTTTTTTTGCTCCTCTAAACCTTGTTTTTGAGTTTCTATCTCTTTTTGTCGCTGTATGAGATCTCTTATTTGTTTAGCTAAATTCTCTTTTTCTTTATCTAAAGCTTGTTTCTGCGCAGCTTCTAAAACTTTCTGTTGCTCAACTAAAGCATTTCTTTCTTTTTCTAAGTTTGCTATTTGTTGATCTAAGTCTCTTTGGTCGTTTCTTAATTTATTTTCTTGTTCATTCAAGCATTGCTTTTCTTGAGCTAATTTGTTTTTTTCAAATTCTATTGCTTGAGAGGTTGTCTCTCTCTCCTCTATTAACTCTTTTTCTCTATTAAATAAGGCTTGTTCTCGAAAGTCCAAATCATTTTCCTTTTCTTTTAAAAACCTATCTTCATCTTGCAATTTCGCTGCTTTTTTAATCAAACCCTCCTTCTCCTGAGCCAAGGTGGCTTGTTGATCTGCTAAAAGTGCTATCTTTTTACTCAAAGTTTGTTGTACTTCAGCTGTGGCTGTTTTGAAAGCTATCTCTAAAGATTCCAGTTCTTCGGCTAATTTTTTCTCTCGTTCTTCTAATTCAGCCTGTTGTTTCACTAAATTCGCCTTCTCTGTAGCAATTTCAGTTTGCTGTTTTATTAAACTCTCTTTTTCAGCAACAATTTCATCTCCTTTTTCTTTCAAAGCTAATTGTTTTAACATTAGATTCCCCATTCTTTTATCACGATATTGTTTGCGAATATCATCCATACGGTTAAATGTCATTTTACGAATTCCCAAACTGACATTTTTGTGCTCTTTGATTGGTGAATTTCTTTCTGTATCAAGTTCTTTTTGCGCTTTATTATATTCTTCAAAAGCTAAAGCTTCTAATCGTTGTGCCTCTTTAAGATTGTTTTCGGCTTGTACACGATAGGAACTTTCCATCACGTCAATAGCAGTGCAATTAGCATGTGCTGTTTCAACTCTAGCAGCAGCTAAACGCTCTGCCATCTTTTTTACTTGATAAAAA
>DATEBV010000013.1:0-11240 GCA_035287205.1 Chthoniobacterales bacterium
AATGGAATTGAGTATAAGGATGTTGATAACCAATCATCGCTCTTAGCAAACAATTCTGTCCCAATCTCCAATCTTCCATCTTCTATCTCCTATTTGGGCGTTGCGCCCAAATTGATGATGAATCCTGCGATTGAAGCAGGAACGAAAGCCATAGAGGAAGCTTTAGGGATCTTTGGGAAAAATTCTAGTTCAACAGAACGAGCAATTACTAAAACACGTTTGCCTGTTGGGAGTAGTTCCTCCAGTGCATCGAGTGCTGCGATGCCGAAAAAAGCAGTAGAAGCAACAGAAGCAGAAGGTGAGTTTTTAGAAGATAATTCTATTGCATTGGAAAAAGCAAATCAAGAAAAGGGTTCAGAAAGCGATCTGATGACAATGGAAGGAGGGTATTTATTTCCTAGTGTTGGTGGTGGAATTTATAACGGTCGATGGTATACATCACATGCTTTGGAACGAATGGCTCCAGAAACACCAGAAATTATGAAAATACTTGTATCTCGTGCAATTAAAAGAGCACAGAGTGCAGGTTTCACATTTGATGTGGATTCATTCCAGAGCTGTGCTCATCAACCAGATGCATTATCCATTTGGTGGAAAGTATATTGCCCTCGAGATAAAGGAATGCCAGTTCCTCCTTTTAAATTATGGTGGTACACATACGGTCCTCAACCACGAGGCGTTCTTCCTTCAGAGGTCGAAGCTGAAATAGCGCATCCAGGGACAACGGGTCTCATGGTGATTACAAGTGAGGAAGGGGATGTCAAGACGGTGATTAGAAAAAAAGTTTTGCTTCCAAGCAACTCCACTGAGACAGGATTATCTGTTGAAAACAGTTCATCCAGTGCAACAATGGAAGGGGAAGGAAATTTAGCGTCAGTGGAGGCAATAGAGGCAGCATTGACCGCTGAAGAGAGTGAAGAAGATGATGTTAATGCATTTCTTGAGAAAGAGGAGGAGGGTGGAAAAACTGAAACCATTGAAGAGCTTGAAGGGAAAATGCAAGAAACTGACATTAAAGGAGACTCAAAAGCAGCTAATGATCAGCATCATTGTTCAAAGAGAAATGCAAAGGATAGAGCAATGGAACAAATGGGACAAATGACAAGAAATTGCCAAAAGGCAAGAGCGGCACTTGCCCAAGGGATGTCAGAAAGAGTAGTTCTCTGGAGAAAAGCAGCTGAGCAGTCTTTAACTTCGGCTAACAAATGGAAACAGGTGGTACAAGCGTGCGTTTCAGGAAATGAGGAAACGGTGAAAGCAATGTTATCCCGTGCTTATCTTGCTGATTTTCTATCTGATGCTGCAACAATTATTGCAACAAGTTCCGAAAAGGCAGAAGAAGCTTTTGCTGAAGGAAATCAAGATTTGGCAATGCTTTGGAATAAAGTAGCCACAAAGTATCAAGAATCTGTCGAGTATTACCGCGAAGTAGCAAGCGATTTGTCCAATGTCAACGATACTGATTACGATCGCTTTTTCCAAGCAGATCAATCTGTTGAAAGCAGTTCTAAGCACTTAGAAGAAGCTATGACCGCATTAGAGAAAGTAGTTCAAGCTAAAGAAGAAAACCAGGAAGAACTTGCAGTTTTGTGGTTTAAAATTGCTAACAAACATCAAGAAGCTGCCGAGTGTCATTGTCATGCAGCACATGCTGCGATCAGCCAAAATAGTAACGATTATGATCGCTTTGATCAGGAGGCTGTTTGCGCAAGAGAAAGTGTCCAACGATTAGAAAAAGCGTCTAAAGCAGCCAATGCTGTAATAAGTCAAAATCTTCCTGATGATAAACGTCTTCAAAAAGCAGCTATTTCTGAGAAGAAAAGTGCTAACAAACTAGAGAAGCAGAAAGAGAAATTAAAACAGAAAGAGAAAAAGAACGAGGCTAAAAAAAATGATCATAAAGCTTCCTTACTTGATAGAGCGACAGTACCAACAAGCGTTGCAATACGTCTTCCTGTTGGGAGCAATTCATCCAGTTCATCGAGCGCAACTATATCGGAACAAGGAGCAGTAGAAGCGGTGTCGACGATACTGACTGCTGAAGAGAGTGAAGAAGAAAAGGTTGGTACATTTCTTGAGGAATATGAGGAGGATGAACAAAGTGAAGATCTAGAAGAACTTGAAGGACAAGTGAAAGCTCTCAACGTCAAAGAAGATGCAAAAACAGCTCATACTCAGCATAATTGGTCCAAGAGCAATGCAAGGGATAGAGTAACTGCACAAACAGAACAAGCGGTAAGAAGTAGGCAAAAGGAAAGCGAAGCACTTGCTCAAGGAATGTCAGAAAGAGCCATTCTTTGGAGAAAGGCGGCAGAGCAATCTGAGGCTTCAGCCGAAGAATGGAAGAGGGTATTGCAAGCTTGTGTTTCAGAAAATGAAGAAACGGTTAAAGCAATGACATCTCGTGCTTATAGTGACTTTTGTTTATCTCATGCTGCGACAAGCATTGCCAAATCGGAAGAAGCTCGTGCTCAAGGAGATCATGAACAGGCGGTGCTATGGCGCAACATAGCGACACAGTATGAAGAATCTGCTGAGTATAGGCGTCAAGCAGCAAATGCTTTGTCCAGTGGAAATAATGCCGACTACGATCGCTTGGATACGGCAGGTAAATATGCTAAGACAGGGGCTCTTCAATTAGAGAATGTTTCCCATGCCTTGGAGAAAGCAGTTGAAGCTGCGACAGCAGATGGGGGCGGACTCGCTGCTTTATGGCGTAAAACTGCCGAGCAATATAAGGAATTTGCTGAGTATCATCGGCAAGATGCAAGTGATTACTCGCATGGGAATGTGGATAAACGTAAACACAGGTCCTTTTGGGCTGCTTATCATGCTATTAAAGGAGTTGTTAAGCAATTAGAAGAGGCCTCTAGCGCACTGGGAAAAGCAGCTCAAGCTAGAGCAGCCAACCAGATAGAACTTGCAACGATATGGTTTACAGTTGCTGAGAAATTTCAAGAATCTGTCGAGTATAAGTATCAAGCGACAAATGTCAGAAGTAATGCTGCCGACCGTAAGCGATTTAATAAGCTAGGGAAATCAGCGATGATTAGTGCTTATCGCTTGAAAAATTCTATTACCGCAGAGGAACAAGCAACTCAAGCAGGGGTGGCTGCGGTTGCTCCAAGTGCTAAAGCACTAAAAAAAGCAAACAGGAAAAAATTCACCACAAAGATCACGAAAGAAGAAAATTGAAGTAACAAGAAGAAAGAAAATAGCCACAAAAGAACACAAAGAAACACAAAAAAAGGATTTAAAAATTCAAGATAAAGAATGTTGGCTATCGTGAAAAAACAAGGAGGGTAAGAATTGAGATCCTGCTTAGAGTAATAAATAGCTGCGAAATAGCTTGGCCTAACTAATCAATCAAGTTTGCCATCAAGCCTCTTTTTTTTGTGTTTCTTTGTGTTCTTTTGTGGCTATTCCTTCTGTCAATTACGCTAATGCTCGTTTCGGAAGCACCAAATCAGGCCTTCTTATAATGGTCGCTTCGCGGTCGGCACCAACAGAAATAATGCCGACGTCCACACCTGTAAAACTTTCAATAGTTTCAATGAGATGTTTCATCTCAGGAGGAAGTTCGTCCTCATGGCGCATGGCTGAGGTTTCTTGATTCCATCCTTTGAGCGTCAGATATTCTGGTTCTACTTTGGCGTAGTCGGTATTCGTTGGAAAGGAGTCAATTTTTTTCCCATCGATACGGTATCCAATAACAAGTTTAATTTCGGAAGATTGATCCAGAACATCCAGTTTGGTGAGCGCAAAAACAGTTGTTCCATTCAGAGCGCATGTATGACGAAGTGCTACAAGATCGCAGGCCATAATGCGGCGAGGACGGTTTGTAACTGTTCCATACTCGTGACCGCGTTGTACAAGATGGTCAGCTTCCTCTCCAAACATTTCAGCCACGACAGGACCCATGCCAACACGGGTTTGATATGGTTTAATAACACTCATAACACGTTCCACGTGACGTGGTCCGATACCACTTCCTGCCAAGAGGCCGCCTACAATGGGGCGAGAAGAGGTTACATAGGGATAGGTACCAAACACAAGGTCATTGAGAGATCCTTGAGCCCCTTCAATGAGGATTTCTTTGCCCTGTTCGAGGGCTGCGTGAATTTTAGGAGCGGTTGCGCCAATGGTGCTTCTGATTTCATCGGCAATGGGCGCAAATTGATCATAGATCTCTTGTGCTGAAAATTGTTTATTGCCCTCGAATGCCAAGATCATCTTATTGGCTCGTACTACCGTTTTTTCTAAGGCGGCTTTGAAGAGAGCAGGGACAATGAAGTCCTCCATGCGTATGCCGGTGCGGTTGACTTTATCAGCAAAAGCTGGGCCTATACCACGTTTTGTTGTGCCAATAGGAGAGCTACTAGCCTCATTGAGCTCATCAAGGTAGACATGATAAGGTAAAACAATGTGAGCGTTAGTAGAGACTGTTAAAAGGTCATCAGCTGCAATTCCCGCTGCTTTGAGCGTCTTGATTTCGCTAGCCAACGTCAATGGGTTGATCATGACATCATCGCCAATAATTACTGGCGTGCCGGCAATAATAGCGGAAGGAGTGAGGCGTATTTTGATCGTTTGACCGCGAGCTACAACGGTATGCCCAGCATTATCTCCTGCAGTAGGGCGCACTCCTAGATCAAAATGGGGTGCGATCAAGTCGACGATTTTCCCTTTTCCTTCATCTCCAAACTGACCTCCATTGACAATTGTTACAGGCATAATGATTCCGTGATTTAATGGTTATTAAAAATTGCCTTTATCCGTGATGAGTATAGGCAACCGAATGCATCAACCTTAAGAAAGGATGGGATTCGGGATATTCCTAGCCTAGGTAACTCAAAGTGTCAATATTTTATCGACGTGCCCACAGAAAAGTACGTTTGAAAGGATAAAAAATAGGACCTTGTTCTGGAAGTTCTGCAAAAAGAGCTTTTTGATAGTTTGCTAGTAAGAGATCATAAAGTTTTTCAGGGAGTCGTTCTTTATAAGCTGTTAACCATGTTCCTTTAATCCATTCTACAATGTCTTCTCGAGAAGCTAGGAAATGAGGATATACTTGCTGACGAACAAGTTGTTCTTGAAATCCTAAGTGATATAATAATTGGGCATATGCTTCAGGAGCTAAAACAGATTGTGGAGGTCGGTACCCATTTAAAGCCTCTTTAAAAGGAGATGTTTCAGCCATCTCAAAAGCAATACGATGGGAAGGGTGATAATAGTTAGAAGGAACTTGAATGGCTATTTCTCCTTTTTCGCTGAGCAAATTTCTCAAAAAGAGAAAAATGCGTTCATGTTCAGGGACCCATTGGAGTGCTGCATTGGATAAAATAAGGTCAAAAGGTCCTTGGATTTTTAATCCAAAAGGATTTTCCTCATCCAATATGTTAATATCCCCTTGCATGAAATGAAGTGAGGAATTTTTAAAGGAATGACTTTTCTCAAGCATGGTATCGGAGCTATCAATACCAAGAGTTTCTCGAGCTTCTAATCTTTGATGAGCTTGTTGCGTTAGTTCGCCCGAACCACATCCTAAGTCCAGGATACGTCTTTTTGGATGAGGAGGAATAAGAGCTAGTAAGTCCCAAAAAGGTTGTGATCGCTCTTTTTTAAATTTTTCATATTGAGCAAGATTCCAAGAGCTTTGAGGAAGTTGTTTCATAAATAGAGGCTGTGTGAGGATGAGCATGACTACTCTTGATTGCGAAAAAAACTCCATTCTCGCGAATGAAGGGAGTCAAATAACACGTTATTTTCCTACTCGCATTTGCGGGAATATGTCATTTCTGCGAAAGCTTGAAGGACATCTGTACGCGTCCTGGATTTCCGCCTCCGTGGGAATGACAACAGGGAGTAGCGACATTTTATTTTAAAATACACATTGTTTTTTAACCTAACTATACATCTTAAAAAACGACTAAATTTCAGTATCAAAGAAGTCTACAAACCTGTTTTTAAATTCGCTGAGGCTGATGAAGAGCAAGGAGTGACGGCGCGCAGAAGTTAACCTGGTTATTTCATACCCATCTACTACGACTTGCAAGAAATTGATAAATACTGCGTTGGACTTGAATTTTTCGCTCCGCATAAAATGATTCATTACCTACAGCCACTGCGTCAAAATTCTTCGTCCGCCTTGTCTTATCAAGTTTCATGCTGCGTCTCGCTACGATGTGTATGAAATAACCAGGTTAAGTGTACAGACGTACTCTATGCTTCATGAGTGGATATTTCAATACCGTCGTCAGAATTCAAGCTCAATAAAACGATTTATGAGTAGAAATAGAGTTTTCAAAGAATATTAAGAAGCGGCATTCAAGCTCGCTGAGGCTGATGATGAGCAAGGAGTGACGGCACGCAGAAGTTGAGTGTACAGACGTCCTCGATGCTTCGAGTACCGTCGCGACGAAGCTCTTCGCTGCCTCAGTAGAGCTTCAATGCCGCTTCTAGAAGATTACTCCCATTTGGGCGCCTAGTACAACAGCATTAGGTATCGTTCCTGTTCCTGCAGGATTGATAACCCATTGGAGGTCAGGTTGAACATAGAAGAATTTTGTCATATTAACGCGGTATCCAAATTCATAAACGAGTTCATAGGTTGGATTCGGTTTAAGAAGTTTTCGTTGAACCCCAGCGTAGCTTGTGCTGAAGTTTCCATAGGTAAAGCCAGCGATAGTAAAATCCTCTTTGCGCCCAGGAATAAGACCTGTGTAAATAGAACCACCGGTTACCTGAAATGGAAGCAAGGAAATATTCTCTTGCGGACAGAGGGTATAAGCAGACCAAAGAACAAGGCCTGTGTCTTCCTTAGGATTAGGTCGGTAAACCATCTGATCAGCATGCCAATAAAGACCATAGGCATTGGGAGTTTTTAATTTACTGTTGAATTGAGGATACTCCCACGAAGAGTAATAGCCTCCCATCCAGTAATGGCCAATAAGCCCTTTACCATTTTTTACTTCGGTGGTGGTTTTGTAGTGGTTGTCGGAGGAAGGTTCTTTTTTAGATTTCTTTCGAATCTCTACTTCTGCTGCGGATTGCTTCGTCGCTCCGGTGCTCGAACCTTCAGGTATGCCATATACATTCCGGTTCTGCGCGCCGTCGGCTCCTTGCACTCCATCAGCATAAGCGAGTTTGGAAAGAACTCTACTGGAACTAGTAGTAGAGGAAGAGGATTTAAAAAACTCTGGATTCCAGTTTAATTGGCCGACAACCATGGCTCCATTGCTAGGGTAGATATTCCAATTCAGTCCATTAACAGAAGGGTTAGTTACTTGGTAAACACCGAGTCGAGCAACAGTCGTCGAGGTGGTGTTCACTTTTAATCGGCCACCCCAAACTGCATTGGGGTAGGTTGAAAAACGTCCATTAGTAGCAAGGGCTGAAGGATGGGCATCAATTCCTTTATTCATATAGAGAAAGTAAAGGGGAGAGATGGCAAATTCATCGCCGGCGCTGACACGGCCAAACTTGAGGCCGACGCGATCTTTTCCAAGGCAATCTTTCAAAAAATATTGTTGATAGGAGAGCTCGTAGAAGTGAAATGTTTCAGCTCCTGCACCGATTCCTGAAACTTGTTGAACGATAAATTGGTTCTTAATATTTTTTTGAGAAAGGCTAATCCCATCACGTTGTGCGCCGCTTACCATAAAGTAACCACCATGCCATCCCAAGAGTTTTTCTGTTTCAACAAGACAGCCCAGAGCAAGGTTATCCATGTAAGTAAACCCTCCTGGAATTTTACCTCCTACGGGATTACCTGCGATATCACACGTGTAGGTTGTCGAGAATTCGATGCCTCGTTTATCTAAAGTATCACGAAAGCCCAACCAATTTCCTGAAGCGTGTTTAAATTCTTGAATGGTGTGTGGCATTTCAGCCTGAGCATCATAGGGGCTCCAGTACCAGTATTGTGGTAGCTTCGGATCATAAAACGTGCTCTCCATGGCTTCCTCGGCTTCGGTAACTACGTCATCCACCTCACTGTTTGTTGAAGCTAACGTTGGTTGTTTTGGGTTTAATGCTGAAACCGGTTTTTTATAAAGTAATTTAGAGAGAGGCGAAACTTCATTAGTAGAAGTAAGCGGTATAGCAACAGCTGCAATCAAACAAAGGGGTAAAAACATAGGGGGAGAATTATTAGGCCAACAGGCCTAATAAGAGTTTAAGTTTAAGTTGATTTTTCGTCACTGTGTGACAAGGTGGGAAGCGAAGCCGCACTGTTGTTCCTGCTGGGCTATCATATATCTTCGAGGGTGACAAGAAAAATCGTGCTAGGATGAAGAAATGTTCTAGTCACTTTATTGATGGTTTGACGATTCTTCCTGTTGGCTGTAATATTCCAAAGAATTATTAGAATCGTAATCGTTCAGATTACTCCCCCTATTTTCCCTCCTGATACCTTATGCAACCATCTGAATCGATATCTGAATCAAAAACTAACCCTATTGTTTACTTTATTGGATTTACAGCAGCTCTTGCAGGCCTCTTGTTTGGTCTTGATGTAGGGGTGATCTCCGGAGCGATTGAATTCATTCAAAAAGATTTTCAGATCAATGATCAATTTGTTGAGCTTATTGTCAGTGCACTTCTCTGGGGAGCTGTTTTTGGGACGTTGATCTCTGGGATTCTTTCTAATAAGTTAGGTCGTAAAATGACCATGCTACTGAGTGCTCTTATTTTTATTGGAGGATCACTCTTTTGTTCTTTAAGCACATCACCACACATGCTGATGAGTGCTCGTTTTATTCTTGGAATAGCAGTTGGTTTGGCCTCATTTACGGCGCCACTTTATCTCTCAGAGGTTTCACCTCAAAAAGTGCGTGGAGCCATGATTTCCATGTATCAATTGATGATCACCATTGGCATCATGTTGGCCTATTTGAGTAACATGTTCTTTGGAACCAGTGCCTCTTTTCACGGTCAGGTTGGTGGTCATTGGCGTATGATGTTAGGTGTTATTTCTGTGCCTGCCAGTTTTATGTTTTTTGGTATGCTCATCCTGCCAGAGAGCCCTCGTTGGCTTTTCCTTAAAGGTTTTCAGAGCCGTGGTATTGATGTTTTGCACAAAATGTTTCTTCCCGAAGAGGAGATTCAGCGTGAAGTTGCTGAAATAAAATCTAACCTTCAGCAGAAACAAAATGGTTTTCAACTGCTTTTGACCAACTCCAATTTTCGACGCGCTATTGTCCTTGGAATAGGGCTACAATTTATTCAGCAATTAACGGGAATTAATGTGATCATGTATTATGCTCCACGGATTTTTAAAATTGCCGGCTTTGCAACAACCTCTGGTCAAATGTGGGGAACAGTTATTGTAGGAGTAACCAACATGCTGGCAACATTCATTGCCATCGCTTTTGTTGATAAGTTAGGGCGCAAGCCAATTATGTATTTAGGTTTTGTTGTCATGGGACTTTCGATGCTCAGCGTTGGGTTGCTTTTTAATAGCGATCTTGAGCAGTCTCCCGTCCTGGGGTACTACGCCATTATTGCACTCTTACTCTTTATTGTTGGCTTTGCTATGAGTGCAGGACCTATTATTTGGGTGATTTGCTCGGAAATTTTTCCCCTTACAGGACGTGATCTTGGTGTCACATTTAGTACGACGGCCAACTGGGTTTCTAACGCCATTATAGGAGGAACCTTCCTCACAATGCTTGATAAACTAGGTAATGGCAATACCTTCCTATTTTATGGTGGACTCCAAGCCTTCTTCATCTTGTTCTTCCTCTTTTTTGTTCCAGAAACCAAAGGGGTTTCGCTTGAAAAAATAGAGAGTAATTTGCTTTCGGGGGCACCTTTAAGGAAGATAGGCAAATGAAAAGAGTAAAGGGTAAAGAGTAAAGAGTTTAGAGTCACCACCTTGTTCGGAGATAAAAGTAACATTATGAAAATAAATTGGTTAAATTCTCTTGTTCTCTTCTTAGGTTTATTGAGTTCACTATCTCTCGCTGCTCAAAGTGAAAATGATGACCTTGATTGTTATCCGATGATGAATCCTGCTGTTATTGATGAAATGGCTGAAGACGTAGAAGCCGTCTTAGGACTTGACTCGTTTCAGACCGCTCTAAAAACTTACCCTACAGCAGAACGGTTTGTTATTCATAGGGAAGAAGGGAGTATTTCTATTCGACCTCGAGGTAGCGCACAGGATATTCGTGGTATCCATCAAGATGAAAATAGAGAAATCATTAACAGGCTCAGGGAAGTGCTCCCTCAAGAACTTGTCGATGATCCATTGCTTAAGTATCAAGTTTCATCTGATAAAACAATTCGTATAGGTACCGATTCTTTAAGTGCGGCGAGACTTCATAAGATTTTTGAAAAAGTGGATGATAAACATTCAGTTAACCCATCTGAAGCATGTGGTAAAGTGTTAACTAATCATCAGGCAGCTCAAGTGACTCCTCCAACAACACCGAATAAGTCAGAAAAAACGACCCCTTCCAGAGGGTTTAAGAAAATCCATCCACCCCCATCTCCTTTAGCAGTTTCAACTTCTACTGTTGGAACTATTGTTTTTGCAAAAGAAATATTCAGAGTCGCTGATCAAGCTTGGGCGCAAAACGGTAAAGATTGTTTTGAAGTCAAGAAAACTCCCGAAGGACCTCTCAAAGAGGCCATTGATGTTCGTCGAAAGGCCTCTTTTAAAGAGGCGCGCGATGCAGAGGCTGCTGCAAGAGCGGCTTGTGTTGAAGCTGCTAATAGAAGGCTAGCTGAAATCATCCAAACTCAGGAAGCAGCAGCTCAACAAATTTGGAATCATGAAATTGCTGAAGTAGAGCAAGTTCTCGAACAAGCTCAAGCCGCAGTAAGTGAGGTTGCTTCTCCCAAAAATAATAACATTCTAGAACGTGTAGAAGTAGCTGTAGCGGCTATGAAAGCGGCACGCGATGTTATCAAATGGCCTGCTGCAACGACTGTTACTTTTAGGGAATCTCAGGATGTTCGTAAACATTCACTTAACCCATCTGTAGAATCTGCTCCAATGAATCATCAGAGTGTTTCCAATGGTGCCTACAGCAGCAGTCCTCAACTTCCAACTTCCATCTCCTATCTTCCATCTCCTGTCGCAGCAGCGGTATCTCCCACCACTATTAGGACTGCTGCAACGACTGTTGCTTTTAGGGAATCTCAGGATGTTCGACTTAACCCATCTGCAGAATGTGCTCCAACGAATCATCAGAATGTTTCCAATGGTGCCTACAGCAGCAGTTCTCAACTTT
>DATEBV010000014.1:0-12560 GCA_035287205.1 Chthoniobacterales bacterium
CATGGGAACTCGCGGAGGCAGTCAAATGACCTCTGCTCTGCTCAACCGCCGGATGCGAGATCCGCATGTCCGGTGGTGTGGAAGGGTCACGGGGCGCAATCCCCGTGACTCCATCCGATTTTAAGAACTCAAGATAAAGAAAACACCAATAGCGGCGAAACAATTTAGTCGAACTAATCAATTCAGCTTACTGCTAACTTTCTTTTTTTGTGTTTCTTTGTGTTCTTTTGTGGCTATTTTTTTTCTTAAAGGTGGCGTAGTTTCTTAACAACTTTTGTAATAATTTCTAAAGCGCGATCGATTTCTGCTTCTGTCGTAAAACGGCCTATGGAGAAGCGAAGGCTTGCCATTGCTTCTGTACGGCTTCGTCCCATCGAGGTAAGAACATGGGAAGGTTTGGTGGAGCCACTACTGCAGGCAGAGCCAGAGGAACAGCAGAGACCTTCTTGATCGAAAAGAAAGAGGGCGCTTTCAGCTTCAATGCCTTTAAAAGTAAGATTGCTGGTATTGGGTAAGCGTTCTTTGCCGTTTCCATTCAAATGAACATCCTCAAGAGTGTTGAGAAGAATTGTTTCCAAACGATCGCGGAGAACCGCTTGGCGTTGAGGTTCGGAAGATTGTTGGTTGTATGCTATGAAAGCGGCTTGGCCTAGAGCCACAATGGAAGCAACGTTTTGAGTGCCACCACGACGTTGATCTTCTTGGGATCCCCTAAGAAGTGGTGTGTACAAAGCATGACGATGGACATAGAGAGCGCCAACTCCTTTAGGAGCATAGAGCTTATGGCCAGAGAGAGAGAGGTAATGAACCGTAATTTGAGAAAGATCGATTGGAACTTTTCCAACAGCTTGAACAGCGTCAAGATGCAGAGGAACCCCTTTTGACTCTGTGATAGCTGCGATTTTTTCTGCAGGAAAAAGGACTCCCGTTTCATTGTTAGCCCAGAGGAGTGAGACAATGGCCGTGGCAGAAGTGATCGCTTGTTCGAGATCTAATAGAGAGAGATTGCCTTGAGTATCGACAGGAAGCCAAGTGACTTTATAACCACGTTGTTCCAGATCACGACAAAGTGCTATTGTAGCACTATGTTCAACAGTTGAAGTAATAATATGACGCTTCTTAGGATCAATAGCGAGGGCTGAGAGAATAGCGGTCGTGATGGATTCTGTACCACCACTATTAAAAATAATCTCAGAAGGTTGAGCTCCCAGAAGGTTTGCTGCTTGTTCGCGAGCCTTAGCAATTGCCTTTGCCGACCGCTTTCCCAATTCATAAAGATTAGAAGGGTTTCCAAAGTTTTCTGTAAGAAAAGGCAACATTGCCTCGCGCGCCGATGGGTCAATGGGCGTTGTTGCGTTATAATCGAAATAGAGGTAGGTATTCAGATCCCCCTCCTTTGGAGGAAGGATCTGAATTAAATGATCGGACTGCGAAGTCATAATTTAAATGGAATGCATAGTTTGTTGAGAAGCCACTAAACAGCTATTTGAGCCTGTGGACAGTGGTCTGTAGCCTATAGTTCAGAGCCCACTTCCGAAGGAGAGGAATATAAACGGTTACGGTCTGGGCAATCTCTATTAACAATACGTTCTTGTATTTCTTCAATACCTACTGAAAATCTCTCGATGCGTTTCAACAAAATATGGGCATCAAATTTAAGTTCTCTTTTTTTATTATTTTGCTTCATCGGTTGTATTTGGTTTTTATTATTTATCGCTTAAGTTCCAATTCCAATTTTTTTTTAGGAGGCAAAACAGGCTGAGCATCTCCTGTCGGTAAGATTGGTGTTGGTGGGTGGAGAGGCAAGTTTCCTCCATCTTTTCCATCTTCGCGTTGATAAGGATCGAAGAAATGATCAAAGGCGAGGAAAAATGCCTTAGCGTGACGGGCAAAGAGAATATTAAATAAAATTACAGGAATCAGAACAAAAGTTAAAAGTGTCCAGATTTCCAGATTATATTTCCAATCTAAGAAAAAATAAATTGCAAGGCCAAGAAGGCTTCCTGAGCCATAGCTGCCTGCCCAGGTGGCTAGGAGGAAATAACCTGGTTCGCGTGTGTAGGGATAGCCACAGCGAGGACATCCATCAAGAGGAATGAACCAATCACGAAGGGAGCGTGTCTTTTTGAGTGGAATAAAAATAGGAGATTTACCGCAGAGAGGACAGCGTAGTGCGAGGGCACGATAAAAATAAAGCCATGCAATTTGCCAGCGAGAAGTAGTCATATTAAAAGGGATGGAAGCGATGAAAGGGATTTAAGCAATTATTTACGAGTGCTAATCTTCTTGAATTCTTAACATATTAAACCTAAAAACGTGAATAGAGAATGGCAAACTGACATAATCTCTTGGTTTCAAAATTCTTTTTCAAATGTCTTACGTACCTAAAGGTATGCCGCGACCTTTTAAAAAACATTTTTAAATCCAATATCTTACGCCATTTTATCCAAAAAGTAGTCATGGTTAAGTCACTTAGATAGGCCTTAAGGCCTATCGTAAATAATTGCTCTTTGTGGTGAATTTCTGCTCTTCTCCCTGGTTAGTCATGTATACTGCGCGCGGTATAGTGTTAACTTAGAAAATTGCGCCTTGGAACTCTTAACCCTTTACTCTTTACTCTTCACTTTTCCGAAGGTTCTTTTGTGGTAAATTTCTTCCTGTTTGAGATACGTTAGCAGTCACAAAATTAGCACTAATTATAGGGTGGATATTTCTACGATTTTCACCACCCCAGCTTCAATTCGCCGCCTTGCTAGAGACAAAAATTTCAGCATCATAATACCACTCTTTTAATCAATTAGACACTAGTACCTCATCCCAACGATAATTTCGCATTCACCAAAAAGTGGGTCAGTTTCACACATGATCACCAACGGTGCTTATGAATTAGTTACATCCTATGAAAAAAATCATCCCTTTCTTTCTCCTCGCTGTTTCAACAAGTTTTAGTTTCCTTATAGCGCAAGATAATAATCAGATTAAAGATTACTGGGCACAGGGTATAGGATTGAAAAGTAGCGATTCAAATACAGACCTGAATTGTCACCTTAATATGGGGTCAGGCATGAATGGCACTAAGTTAAGGGGGTTTTGGGATGATTTTCGAGTTCGAAAACTTGAGTGTTTTCAGGGGTTTCTAGAATAAGTTTCTGGGAGATCTCACGCATCTCATCGATAATTTTATCCATGGCTCGGTGGTTAGCAATGGCCTGTTTCATTTTTTGCGCTTTCCCAGGTGTTAATCCAAGGGTGACCGTTTTTCCACGGACTTTTCTCGTCCACCTCCAGGCTTTAGGAAGTTGAGGTAAGACGCTTCCTTGGCTCAAAGTTTCAAAACTCGCAAGCTTTGATGAGAGAAGATGATAGCGTTCTTTGAGATGCTGGATTTTTAAGGCTGTTAGAGGTGGATTTTTCACTTTTCTTGCATTATATACTTGATGTCAAGCATAAGTATATATACTTATTATGTATGTGCAATACAACACCTTTCTTTCAAGGCTTCGGCTCTCTACTTTTTGGCAAACCTCCAGCTTCACCTCTCGCAGCAGCTTTTGCCAAGTTCTCACAATACAGTTCTCTTTCCCAGCTTCGTAAGGTCTTTGGTTCCTACATCCCTCAGACACTGGTTGATCAGCGCCCTTCCGGTCATAAAAGCCGTAAGCGCCTCTTTTCTATCGATGTTATCTTCTGGAGTTTTCTCGACCAGGTTCAAATACCTAATGCTTCGTGCCGCGAAGCGGTGCGCAAAGTTATGGCTCATGCGTGTCGAAAACTCCCGCACGAAAAAGGCAAGTCCATGAGTCATAATACCAGCGCTTACTGTCAAGCTCGTGCCAAAATTCCCATCGAGACATTGGATAAAATCAACACTCATCTTGTTGATCGCCTTCAAATTCATATTCCTTCCGATGGACTTTGGCATGGACGTCACGTTCGAATCGTGGATGGCACCGGCATCTCCATGCCTGACACCGAAGCTAATCAGGTCTGTTGGCCGCAGAGCAAAAGTCAAAAGCCAGGTTGTGGCTTCCCCTTGATGAACCTGGTCGGCATTTTCTGCCTGCAGACAGGGGCTCTGATTAAGACAGCTTGCAGTGATCGCCATACCCATGAAAGCAAGCTTTTTAAAAACCTTTGGGGCACATTGAACTCTGGCGATCTGATTGTTGCCGACCGAGGATTCTGCTCCTTTGGTACCTTTGCCGGACTGCTTGCTCACGGAGTGGATTCCGTGATGCGTCTACCAGAAAAAAAGATCCGCAAGGCCATTGGTTCCCAACTTCCAAAAACTCCAAACTTCGATGTGACAGTGACTTGGAAGCGACCATCTGAACGTCCTCCTGGAATGACTCTTACCGAATTCGACCTTCTTCCTGAAAGTGTTCCCGTACGCGTCGTCCACTACACCGTTGCCCAGCCTGGCTTTCGAAGCCAAAGCGTAACACTGGTAACCAGCCTACTCGATGCCGCCATTCCTGCATCAGACTTAGCAGATCTTTACTTCCGTCGCTGGAACATCGAACTCCATTTTCGTGAGATCAAAGTCCATCTCAATATGGACGTGTTGCGTTGCTTAACGCCACACATGATTGAACGCGAACTGCGCATGCACTTCATTGCTTACAACCTCATTCGCTGTGTGATGCAAAAAGCTGCACTCACTCACAATACTAACCTTTACCGAGTCTCTTTCAAAGGTAGCCTAGACACCGTGCGTCAGTTTGCTAATGCCCTTCATGGAGCCGAAAACAAACCGCGAACAGTTTCCGCAATGGTCGATGCAATGCTCTTGGCCATTGCTTGCGATCGACTTCCCAACCGGCCCAATCGCAGCGAACCGCGTGTCCGAAAACGCCGTCCGAAAAATTACCGCCTTTTTACTAAGCCCCGTCACGAAATGGGCCCTTTGCCCCATCGAAATGACGGCGTCGAAAATCGTCCCAAAAACCCCTTAACTTAGTGCCATTCGACCCCGACCCCAATTCCCTGACTCCAATTTCTTGAAGATTAAAATTGATTTTTAGATGTCTATTTTTTAAGATTAACAATAAATTATGAGTGACCAATTTATGAAAATAAATTTCTCTATTCTCCAAGGAGTTTTTTTCCTTATAAGTACAGTATCACTTCTAGCACTTCCTCCGATGATAGAGGAAGCAGAAGAGCAGTTAACAAGTAGTATCAACTATGGGCAAGCACAGATTCCCCAGAATGATTTGATTGCTAAAGGAGCATCGAAAAGTTTAAAAAGGTCCTTAGAAAGATCTGAAATAAACAGTATTGAGGATAATCATGATCATCTTAATAAAAACGTAACTCCAACATCATTAGATCTAGATCATGGAGAAAAGATGGCGAATGAATTCGGTGAAGAAGATCAAAATCTAACAGAAATCTTAAAAAAGATTGCAGCAGTTAAAAAACAAGCACAAAGATTACATCAATCTTTTCTAACTCTCTCTCCAATGGTAGAACGGGTAGAGGATGGCTTAGCAAGTATTATCAGTGATAGCCAAGAAAACATTGCTCTGAATAATTTCACTTCAGAGACAAAAGGAAAAAGTGAGGCACTTTCTTCAGATGAAAAAGGTAGAGGAAAAGATTTAAAAAGCTCTTTAGAAAAACCAGAAATAATTCTTATTGAAGATGATCATGAATATCCTAACGAAAACATAGCAAATGAACTTGCTATAGAATATCAAAATATAGCAAAAATATTTAAAAAAGCTGAAAAAAATAAAAAACAAGCAGAGGAACTTTTGAGTATGGGCATAATTAATATAGCTGCAGCTTCTAATTTTTCTAGATCTTCAGAATTTCTTGTAAAACAAGCTAATTATCAAACACAGGCAATAGAGGCGCGAAGGGTAGGAGAAAATGAACTTGCAGCAAGTTATCGGGGAATGGTTTTTATATCAAAATATGCAGCAGATTATTTTGAACAAAAAACTCAAGTTCATTCTTTTAAAAAAAATAATGGAAGAGAGTGCTCGGATAAGGAAAGATTATCACTTGCTTTAAAGGCAACTTACCAAGAAAGGGGGAATAAGTCTCAAGAGACTATTTTAGTAACACCTTATAGAGAAGTAATAGAAATACTGCAAGAAGCAGCAAAATTTTATTATCAAGAATTAGAGGCGCTTACTACAGGAAACGAACGAAAAAGTAGCAGCTATTCGAATGTGAGCCAATACCTTCAATCAAAAGCAAAAATTTTAGAATCAAAAATTAAAAAACAAATAGAAGATGTTAAGCAAGGAGAAAGTACATTATCTTTTGAAAATGAAAAAGTTAAAAATAATATTGCTTTAGAAAGAAAAACAAATCTTCATAGAAAGCGAAAAGCAATAGAAATCGATGATTCAGATGAAAATATGGGTCTAGTTATACGTTGCCAGCAATGGCTAGCAGAGAAACGTACTGCAAGATCTGGGAAGGTCTTATCAGATTATGCGATAGATGTTCTTAAGCAGGGAGCAGATCATGATCTTATTAATGCTTTTGAAGAATCATACCTTAAAGTTCACAATGCTTTTGAGTTAGGAAATTATCCATTAGCTCTTGCTTTTACTCAAGTAGCTGAAGATATTCAACAAGTTATTGAAAGTAAAATTAAACAAATAGAAGCCTTTAAAAATCATAAATGCGAATTAGGTAATTTTTGGCAAAATACTGCTAGAATCAGGAAAAGTTTAGCTGAATCTAGAGAACAATGTATCCTAGCAGAAGAATCTCTTCAAGAATCAGAAGTTGTTAATCATTGGAAAAAAATAATAGAAATTTTGCAACCTGCTGCAGAATTTCTTAAAAAGGTTGGAGAAGCCTATCCTGTAGAAAATCAAAGTGAGCAAGAAGCATGGGATAAAGTAGCCACATTAGCTATGACTAGTATTGATCAAATATATGAATCATTTTGGAGATTAGAACAAGCCACTCAAGCAAAAAACAAAGGCAACTTAGCAATTGCAGATCTCTATTTTAAATCTGCTGAAACAACGCAGACCTTATCCGAATATTACCAACAAGCAGCTAAAGACTATATCTCAGAAAATCCAGTTATAGAAGAAATATGGGATCCAACAGACGACGAATGGGTTAAAATTAATACTTTATTTTCATCATCTCTTGCAAAGCAAGCTAATTATCAAATAAAAGCACTAGAAGCACAAGAAGCAGGAAAGATGCAACTTGTAGCGAGTTATCTAGAAATAGCTCTTACCTTAGAGGGGGCTGCAGATTATTTTGAACGGAGTGTGCAAGCTTATGCTCTAGGAAAAAATCATGAAAGCGAATGTTGGCATAAGGCAGCATTATCACTTTCTTTAAGAGCTGCTTACCAAGAGCAAAAAAATAAGACTAAAGAGGTAGGTCAATCAATTCCAGTAGTTTATGCGGAACTCATAGAAATGTTACAAGAAGCCGCAAAATATTATTGTCTACAAGCAAAGGCAATTACTGCGGGAAATGAGCAAGAACGTGTTAACTGTTCAAATGTTAATAAATATATTGAGTCAAAAGTACAATTTTTAATATCGAAAGTAAAAAAGCAAATAGAAATTACTGAAAAACTTAAGGAAACAGATATCTGTACTATTGAAAGTAAACAAGATGGTCATAATGCAAATATTTTATCTAGTAAGAAGGTTCCTACAAAGAGGCCTGTAAATAACACAAAAGCAAACATGGCTCTTTCTATATGCTGTCAGCAATGGTTATCACAAGAGAAATTTATTAGAAGACCTGGTGAGGCTTTATCAAATTATGTGATAGAGATTCTTAAACGTGGAGCAGATCATGATCTTATTAATGCTTTTGAGCAGTCATACCTTAACGTTCATGATGCTTTTGAGTTAGGAAATTATCCATTAGCTCTTGCTTTCACTCAAGTAACTGAAGATATTCAACAAGTTATTACGAGCAAGTTTAAAGAGGAGGAGGCTTTTAAAAATAACGAGCATAGATTAGGCAAGTATTGGGGAAATATTGCCTGGTCCATGAGATGCTTAGCTAAATATAGAGAACAATATATTCTAGCAGAAGAATCTCTCCAAGAGCCAGAAACTGTTAATGCTTTGAAAAAAAATGCACAAAATTTTCAAACTGTTACTGAGTATCTCAAAAAGCTTGGAGTAACTTATGCTACGAGTACTCAAATGAACAAAAAAATCTGGGATAAAGCCAGCAAATCGGCTGAAACTCTATTTGATAAATTATCTATGATAAATGAAAAATTTAAAAAAGCAACTGCCATGGCGGATGAAAACTTAAAACGGGCAACTACTGCACAAAACAAAGGCAACTTAGAAATTGCTACTTTTTATCTCCAATCTGTTGAACAATTGCGAGTCTTTGCTGGATATCATCAACAAGCAACGGAGGCCTATATCTTAGCTCATCAAGTTGCAGAAGAGGTATGGGATAAAGTAGACCAATCGATTGAGGGTATAGTTCGAGGATTGCATACGGCAGAATGGGGAATGAAAAAAATTAATTCTATAATAAGCGAAGACAGTTTAAAAACTATCACTCCTTACCTTAAGGTTGCTCAACAATCACTAGTTTCAACAGAATATTATGGACAAGCAATAGAAGCCTATGCCTCCGGAAATCAAAACATGGGAAAAAAAATGGATAGAGTAGGCAATTTGACTTGGTGTCGTGCTAAGAGATTAAAAAACGAACTTTGCCCAACAACACAACCCTGTCCATGCTGTTTTGGGAATTGGGAAATAAGCTTGAGATAGCCTAGTTCCAAGGATGCTCTCCTCACTACTAATTACTTCTCTATGCAGCTATTTTTTTCTATAACTGTGCATCGATCGACTTCTAAGATTTTGAGCAATTTTTTCTAACTTACAAGCACTCACTCGAGAATATGGTTCAAATATGGAGTCAGGCGTCAAATATCAAATATTATAGATGATAGTTATTATTCCAAATCATAATATGATCCCTAGCTCCCTTGACTTTCTAATGGGGTAAATATCACCTGTTCATACCAAATGTTATATCCGAAGCGTATTGATACTTTCTTGTTATACATGCACACTGAACATTAAAAGTTTCAAGGACTTCATCTAACACCTGATCCTTAGCCTTTTTTCTTAAAGGTTCTTCTTGAGTTTCTTCTCGAGTTATTTTTGCAGTTCTCCAGAAACAATTATAATTACTATCTTTACTTGTAGCTTTAGCTAAAGCTGTTTCTTCTGCAGCTATTGCTTTTCTTATAGTTTCTTCTCGAGTTATTTCTGCAGCTCTCCATAAACAATTATAATCATTATCTTTACCTGTAGCTTTAGCTAAAGCTGATTCCCTATATTGATCCGCCGCCCTTTGACACATTTCGGCTACTTCTCTATAATCAACTGCAAATCTCTTATTCTTCCAGGTTGCTTTATCTTGGTAATGAGCCTTTGCCTTAAAACAACGTCCTTGCCATTTCCAACTATCTGCCTCACTCTGTTTGCCTTCAGCACTTTTTTCATCAGCTAATTTATATGCATCAGCCGCTCTTTGATAAGTCTCTGCCATCTCTCGGTAATCTACTGTAAGCTCTCTTTGTCCAGCCTGTTCCGCTTTAATTGCTTGAACTTGGTAATCAGCTTTGCTTTCAAGAAAAACTCCTTGGTTATTTAAACAATCACTCTTAATCTTTTTGCCTTCAGCAATTCTTTCACCACCTAGTTTAAATGCATCAGCTGCTCTTTGATAAGTCTCTGCCACCTCTCGAAAATTTAGTGAAAGATCTTTTTTTCCATCTTTCTCCGCTTCAATTGCTTTAACTTGGTAATCAGCTTTTTTTCCAAGAAAAACTCCTTGGTCATTCCAAAAATTTAGTTCTTTCTCCCTGCAATTTAGATCCTCAACCCTTTCTTGTACAGTGTTTCTTGAAATAGATAGTTTACATGCATCAGCAGCTTGTTGATAAGTCTCTACTGCTTCTCGATAGCAAGCAGTAAACTCTCTCTTCCCTAATTCCTGAGCTTCGATCCCTTTGACTTGAAACCGAGCTTTCGATTCTAAAATCTTTCCTAAATTGATCTGACGAAACAGTGAAGATTCTTCTTTATCATATTGTTCAGCAGACAGTTTAAATATATCAACCGCTTTTTGATAAGTTTCTGCTACTTCTCGGTAGCTCGTAGCAAACTCTATTTTCCCTGATTTCTGGGCTTCGATTCCTTTAACTTGATAATCAGCTTTCAATTTAAGATTAAGTGTGCAGCTAGTCCACAAAATACCATAATATGAATCATATCTTTTAACTCTTAGTTTACATACATCAGCCAATCTTTGATAAGTTTCTGCTGCTTCTCGGTAATCTACTGTAAGCTCTCTTTGTCCAGCCTGTTCCGCTTCAATTGCTTTAACTTGATAATTAGCTTTCGTCATAAAATAATCAATATACTGAGGCCAAGATATATACATAACTTGATTTTCCTCTGAAGAACTATCCTCTTCTTCATTCTGTTTGGATATACCTGCGTCTATTCGATCTGCAATTTCTCTTTCAAGAGCTAATTTTATCTCATCAGTTGTCCTTCGAAAAATTCCAACGGCCTCTCTATAAACAGCTGCAAGTATACTCTTCCCTGCTTCCTGAGCTTCGATTGCTTTAACTTGATACGTAGCTTTTAAATTAAAAGAACGTCCTAGTTCGCTCAAAATAAACCCTTGATTAAATTTTTCAGGAGCAAGACATTCAAGAGACAGCTTACTTGCATCAGCTGATCTTTGATAAGTTTCTGCTACTTCTCGATAATCTACTGCAAGCTCTTTCTGCTCAGCCTGCGCCGCTTCAATTGCTTTAACTTGGCAATCAGCTTTCGAATCTAAAGCTGCTGCTTTATTATTCCAAGCAATAGCTTCGTTCTCTTTTCCCATAGCATTGCTTTCAACAGATAGTTTATATGTATCAACTGCTCCTTGAGAAGTCTCTGCTATTTCTCGATAAACTGCTGCAAGTGTAGTTTTCCCAGCCTCTTGAGCTTCTTGTTCTTGAAGCTTATATTTCTTACACATTGCTTCTAATCGAAGAGATTGAATTTGAGCTTTACTCTGATATCCTTCGCCCTCACTACTTATTCCCATAGATTGAGATTGACTAGTTTCTGGTCCTACACTTTCTACGTCCTGACTCCCAAGCACAGCACTTTCAGAATTAATATCATCTCTCTTCAATATTCCGACTGCTTTTCCTAAAACCTCTGCCTCCTCTTCTAGGGAAGGATTCATCATCATGGAGGGGGCTATCTGATGATGAGACTCTGCAAAAAGGGTATTTAAGGAAACAACAAGGGATAAGGTTCCTGCTAGGATAACTACAGGTCGAATAGAGGCTTTAGGTTGTTGATTGATAGGCAAGTAAGGATTGGTATGTTTCATATAAGTGACCTAATATTGAAATGGATTTTTATTTTTGCGTGGCACCTGGCTTAGCTACAGCCATGTAACGAGTAAAGGGTAACGAGTTGTAACTACCAAGGTAGGTGCCTTAGTAGGTGTTTAGGAGTTTAGGAGGTGAGGAGTTTAGGGGATAAAATGCGGAAACTAGAGAAAAACTTTCCTCTAAACCTTTAAACATTTAAACACTGCCAACGTCTTCATAGACGTTGGTAGTTACGAGTATTTATATTTCACAATTACTGGTGTTCTTTGTGATGCCGCGTAGCGGCTTTGTGCTCCTTGTGGTTAATTTCTTCCTACTTGAGAAACGTTAGCAGTCGTAAAACAGGCACTAATTATGCGTTGGATATTATTATAATTTTCACCACCTCAGGTGAGAGGAGGGAGTCTGATTGATATATTGATTGAAATTTGAAGAATTATCCTAATGATGAGTTGAATTCTTAGTGCATCCTATCAATGGGTTAACCGAATGTTTACAGGCTGACGAAGGCAAGACTTCAAATTTTGAAGAAAGTTTTTCACTGCATCATTTTTTTGTAATGCAGTCAAATATTTTTTTGTGAGTTTAAACTAAACTGAAAGACTCAAAGAATTCACTACAAAGATCACAGAGAATTCACAAAGAAAATATCTTAAAGTTTTTTGTAAATATTAGGCTAATCCAGTTAGGAAAATGGGGTCAGGGTTTCGAATCTTAACCAATGGGACCTTTTATTTTGGAGGTATCCGAAGGTACAAACTTCTCTGCAGTTAATGTGATGGAACCTATTTTGGTCAAGATTGCGAACCCCAATTTTCCCATACCTCTTCAGCCGCTTTGATTCGCTCACTCTTGCTCTGCTCGCGCTATCGGGCTACTCGAGCAAAGGTCTTCGTAGTTCCACGGTCCTCCGACCACAGGGATTGTGCTCTTTGTGGTTAATTTCTGTAGAGAAGTTTTTTTATTACTTAAATTCCACTTCCAATGTTTTTTCAGGAGGCACGACAGGTGGAGCATCTCCTATTGGTAAGATCGGTGTTGGTGGCTGGAGAGGCAAGTTTCCTCTATCTTCTCCATCTTCGCGTTGATAAGGATCGAAGAAATGATCAAAGGCGAGGAAAAATGCCTTAGCGTGACGGGCAAAGAGAATATTAAATAAAATTACAGGAAT
>DATEBV010000015.1:0-3440 GCA_035287205.1 Chthoniobacterales bacterium
GCCCCCAAAGCACAATCCCTCCAAGAAAAAAAAGAAACGCTTTCGTTCCTAGTAACCCATGCTGGAGAGCTGATACAAGCGTCTCTCCAAAACTCTTTGTTAGCACCCATGCTACGGGAAGAAGAAAGAGACCAACAATGAACTTCACCCAAGTTTTAGGAACCATATCAATGGAAGATAGAAGATAGAAGATAGAAGATAGAAGATAGGAATCGAGACCTTCAGCAAAAATTAAAAAACGGAAGATAAGAGAAAGAAGATAGGAGCTGACGCCTTTGACAAAAACTAGAAGATAAAGAACCTACTAACTCCTATCTTCCGTCTTCTAATCTGGCCTGTGATAGCAGACGCAATCCCTATCTTCCATCTTCTATCTCCTATCTTCTATCTTCCACTTTAGGCCCTTCCCATATAATCTCCCGTCCGCGTATCAACTTTAACAAGCTCTCCCTCTTTAATGAAAAGAGGAACATTGATCACCTTTCCTGTCTCCAGCGTGGCAGGCTTCATCACATTACTTGAAGAATCTCCTTTGATCCCTTCAGGTGATTCTGCGACTTTGAGGTTGGCTGAAGCAGGAAGTTCTACAGAAACAGCGCGTCCTTCGACATAGAGAATCTCTACAGGCATATTCTCTGTGAGGTAATCTTTGGCGTCACCTATAAAATTACCCTGCAACGTGAGTGTCTCAAAAGTCACAGGATCCATGAAGTGATATCCTTCTTGATCGCCGTAACTAAATTCCAAACTACTACGACTGACATCAACCAGATCTACTTTCTCAGTCGAAGAAAAACGAATATCAGCTGATTTTCCTGTACCGATATAACGAATAATACATTGCACAAAAGCCCTTAAATTTCCAGGTGTGCGATGCGTTACTTCCAGAACAATAGCTGCATTGCTATTATATTTGATTGCCATTCCTTTGCGAAGATCATTTGCGAGTGCCATAAATAATAAGAGTTGAAGAGTTAAAGAACGCTAAGTTCAAACTGAATTGAAGTTATAGGAAGAAGAAAGAAAATAGCCACAAAAGAACACAAAAAAACACAAAAAAGTTTGTATTATCGATAATATTCTTACAGAAGAGCATTGAGATCTAATGATAAAACATCATGTCAAGAAACGGTGACTCTGTTTTAACTTAGTTCATAACAACTCGAAGCAACTTAGAATCACTTATTAACTACTTACCATCAGTTCTCTTTTTTGTGTTTTTCTGTGTTCTTTTGTGGCTATTCATCATAGTCGCGAAGCGACTATAAAAGTTTTAACCTCGAAAGATCTTGCGAATCAATAATCCCGAGGGGTCTCCCCTCCGCATCGGTCACAACAAGATCATCGATACGATGCTGTTCTAACACGACTAGCACCTCTGTGGCAAGTTTGTCCGCATCAATAGTCACAGGAGAAACGGTCATGAGTTCTCCCACGGGTTGCTGACCAATATCAGGATTCACAAGAAAATGACGGGCGAAATCGCTATGGGTAAAGATCCCCGCAAGGATTCCGTCACTCTCCACCACCAAGGCAGCACCAGCCCGTTTTGCGGTGAGTTCTTGGAGCACATCAATAACAAGAGTATCCTTAGGAACAACAGCTACTTGATCAGTCATGCGCATAATATCACGCACACGCAAAAGAAGCGATCGACCAAGCTGTCCACCAGGATGAAAACGCGCGAAGTTCTCACGCGTAAATCCACGAGATTCTAAGAGCACCATGGCTAAAGCATCTCCCAGAGCAAGCATCACCGTGGTACTTGAAGTAGGCGCTAAATTATGTGGGCAGGCCTCCTGAGAAACACTCACATCCAGCACAAGATCACTCGAACGCGCTAAGGTAGAATTAAGATTTCCTGTCAGAGCAATACGACGTGCATCAAAGCGAGCCAACGCAGGAAGCACATTTAAGAGCTCATCCGTCTCACCACTATAACTCAATAATAAAATAATATCCCCATCAGCAATCACTCCAAGATCACCATGAAGAGCATTCAGAGAATTAAGCACCACGGCAGGTGCTCCGGTACTTGTTAACGTCGCAGCAATTTTCTCACCAATATGCCCCGACTTACCAACCCCTAAGACAATAATTTTGCCACGAGCATCAATCGTCTTATGAAGCATCTCCACAGCACGTTGAAAACGCTCATCCAAACGCTCCGAGAGCTTTTGAATCTCTTCACTTTCAATGGCAAGAACACGACGCGCGCGTTCAAGATAATTTAGGTCTTCAGAACCTGTTTTCAAAGTCGCTGAGGCTGATGAGGGGCAAGGAGCCTCGGAGCGCAGAGCTCTGAATGTATAGGGCATACCTGAGGACTCGAGCACCGGAGTGACGAAGCCCTTCGCAGCTTCAGTAGACTGTGAAGGCGGGTTCTCAGATCTCTCCTCCACAGGAGGAGAAATCTGAAGAAAATGATCGGACTGCGAAGTAGAGCCTGTCGACATAGATAGAGCTTTTCCGGAAGTGACCCTGTTTGAATCAACGTTATCGAATAATAAAACGGCTTAGATGTGGGGTCAGGGTTCACAATCTTGACCAAAAAATGGCCGCATCATTTTAAAACTAGAGAAGTTTAAACTTTCAGGTTGCCTCAAAATAAAAGTTTCCATTGGTTAAGATTTGAGACCCTAACCCCCATCCGATTTACAATAACTGGATTTAAAATTTACTGCAACCTTTCGCTTTTTGATATACCTTTGTCGGATGAATTTTAGGAGTTTTTTACGCAGGAGTTTTTGAGGCTAGCCAGACGTCAGAGCGTGCTGCTACTGAGGTAACAGTAGCGATGATAACGCCGCTAGCGCCAAAAAGAACCAGTAAAATTTCCTAAAATTCATTCGATAAAGGTATTCGTATTCCAATCAATTTTATAGGCAATTTTCCAAGTCTTAAAAAGCAGCTTTCTCCAACAAGGGTTATCTTTTTCTAAAAGAAGAGATCCTATTTCAGGAAAATGTTCTAGTAATTGAACTTTATTAAAAATAGCAAAACCAAGTTTTTCGGCATGATCGGAACCACCTTGCAAGGCAAGATAATGAACAATAGAGCCCAAATCTTCAATGGCAGATTTTGTCCAGGTTATTTTGAAGTCCACAACTCAAGTTGTTTCCTAGCATCTTCATTCGATACAAGACGCCCTGCCTTGATATCTTCTTCTGCAACATAAAGTGCTGCTAGAAAGGCAGCTTCTTCCTCTGCATCCGTTGTATTAAAAATAAGAGATGACCGATTTTCTCGCGGCTCTTTCTGAAAAATAGTTTCTTGTAGTAGCATCATCCTAAAAACGTGAATAGAAATGGATAAAATGGCGTAAGATATTGGATTTAAAAATGTTTTTTAAAAGGTCGCGGCATACCTTTAGGTACGTAAGACATTTGAAAAAGCATTTTGAAACCAAGAGATTATGTCAGTTTGCCATTCTCTATTCA
>DATEBV010000016.1:0-3662 GCA_035287205.1 Chthoniobacterales bacterium
CCGCAGCAACCTCTCAACTTGCTGCCGATCAGTATAAAATAGCAGTTCAGATGATAATTGCAGGAAAAGAGATTGAAAGTTTTAGTGTAAGATTTTCAGGAGATTCCCTTCAATCAAAAGCAGACTACGGTGCCAAAGCAATTGAAGCTCAAGAAGCCGGAAAAACAACACTTGCAGCAGGGTATCGTGAGGCTGCAGAAACCTCCCAACTCGCTGTCGATCAGTATAAACTAGGTGTTCAGGCCAGGGCTTCAGGAAAAGAGCGCGAAAGTTTGGGCTGGTCTCATGAAGCCGGATCCCTCCAATCAAAAGCAGACTACCAAGCAAAAGCGAGTGAAGCGCAAGAAGCCGGAAAAACACAGCTTGCAGCAGCCTACCGCGATGCTGCAACAAGATCCCAACACGCTGCAGATCAGTATAAACAAGCAGTTTTAGACAATTTAAGTACGTTTTACTTTTCATTAGATCGAGCGAAAGCAACTCAAGCCGAAGCCAATGCGATAGCAAAGAGGGCTGAGGACAACGAATAGTACTAAGAAAGGGGTCAGAAAGGGGTCCTTGAAATTGTAGAATTTGGTGCCAGTTCATGAAATTTAAAAATGAATTGAAATGAGGGAAGTGCTCAAATCTCAAATCAAGATAAAATATAAAGCTTGTAATATATTCTTTATTAATAAAATAAATATTTAGAATGTTTGGGAGAAAATTTAAATCAACCTTATAAAAACCATGAAAATCTTTTTCCCAATTTTGTTAGGGGGCTTGATAGCCTCTACAAGTTTGAGCAATCTTAATAGTCAGGTTGAACCAATCAGGATACAGAGTGCAGGGTACAGGGAACAGGGAGGATATGGCAAAGGGGAAACAGTATTACAATTAGGAGATCAGATACGGCAACAAGCTGAAACAATTACGAACTACGAACTGCCAACTGTCAACTGTGATAATTCAGCTGGAAGCTTTAACTATCACCTGATGATGAATCCTTCGGTTGAAGGAGCAGAAGAAGCTATCGAGAGATTAACTCTTAGTGCAACAGGACCGGCAAACTCCTTAGGATCCAACAGCCTAGGAACTGCGGTAAGAGAAGAAATCACCTCTGCCTCCTCTACTCCTCACATGCCACCGAGTATCACAGATAGCTCCAATCAGCATATTGATCAGCCTACAGTCTACAGCCTACAGCCTACAACCTCTATTTGTTCTGTTGGCCGAATAGTTTCTAGTGCACAGAGAGATGACGAAAAATGTGAGGGTTTAGAAAAAACAGCTCAAATCACTTATTTTTTATCTGAGGCGTCAAGGTGTTTAGCAGAGGTTACTAAGAGACACAATTCAGGAAATAAGAGAAACCTTTCGCTATGGTATAAATCTGCTCAATATAATAAAGCTGCAGTCGATGCTGCTAGGTCTAGTTTAGATAGGTTAGAGAAAGCTAACGAAGCTTCAAGGATTGGTAATAACCATCTCTCCACCCTTTGGAGAAAAACCGCTGAGCAGTATCAATCAGCAGCAGAGTATTATAGTAAAAGCGCTGAAGCCTATGAATCAGATTGTATAGAAGATGGTACTGAAGATGCTATGGAAAATGCTACGGAATATGATAGAGAACGTGATTGTAGGGTCATGACGGTATTTCGTAAGAAAGAGGGGTGGAAAGAGGGACAGCGTTTTGGCGGGGATTGGGAAGGATTAGATTCAGGATTTGAATTTAACAGTGGTTGTGGGCGTCGTGCTTTGCAGGGTGCCTTTCAGTTAGAGAAAGCCGTTGAGTGTTTTGGAAAGGCCATCTTAGCGGAGAAGCAAGAAAACCAACCTCTTTTTGATTTCTGGCACAAAGCTGCAGAGCAATACGAAGTTGCAGCTGAATGTAGCAGCAAACATGCAGTAGCTCTTGCTGCATCAGGGCACTTCACTGGGGACGAAAAAACGCGTCAATTAATGTGTGAAGCTCACGCTGCTTGGAATATTGCGCAGCAGTTAGAATATGCTGCAATTGCTCTTGAGAAAGCCATCCAAGCCGAGAACCTGTCTTCACTGTCGCCTTCAGCTGCAAATGACTTTATCGCGCCGGGACTCGAAGTATCGAGTAGCTCCTGCCACTCGAATGCTCAAGAACCGTCGATTGACTCGCTCGCTCCCGCTCGGCTCACCCCTACGGAGCTGCTTGAGACAAGCTCTAGCGGTCTATCCAGCGACTTCCCTGCCACCTGTATTCCTTGTCCTTCATCAGCTGCAGCGACTTTGAAAAAAGGTTCTGAGCAGAATGACAACCAACTTCTTGCTGACCTTTGGAGAAAAGTAGTAGAGCAAAATCAAGTGGCTGTTGAATACGGGCGCAAACACGCAGAAAATCTTGTTTTTAAATTTGCACACTCATATGCCTCAAAAAAAGGGAATGCCTGTTTTTATGAAACTCGTGATGCTGCCATATCTAGTGCTAAACATTTACATAAAGCTGCAATCGCCTTTGAGAAATCTTGTCAAGCAGAGAAAAACGGTAACCAACCCCTTTCTTCTCTTTGGAGAAAATCATTTGAACAAAATCAAATGGCTGCTGAGAGTTATAAAAGAGATGTAGAAGCTTTTCAAGATCAAGGATCTTGTAGTGTAAAAAAGAGTATTAACTATATTGAATCCCGTGCTGATCAGTTCAGAGAGGCTGCCATTTCACTTGAGCAAGCAATCAAGGCTGAGGAAAGCAATAACCAACCTCTTGCGACTCTATGGTTACAATCATCCGAACAATGGCAAGCTGCATCCGAATATATGAGGCAAGCCTTAGAATTCTACGAACAAGTAAGTCATGACTCTTCTGATAGTGTTTTAAGATCTGAAGGTTGGTCTAGTCAGTATGAAAAGGCTTCCAAATTACTTCCAAAAGTTGATCACTTCGATCATCTTGGAAGATCTGCTTGGTCTAGCGCGCTTCAATTTAAAAAAGCTGCTGAATTACTTGAAAAAGCCCTTGAAGTCGAAAGGAAAGGTGACCAATCCATTTCTACTCTTTATAGAAAAGCAAGCACTTTCAATCGAGCTTCTGCTAAATATAAGATAAAAGATAAAGAGGCCTACTTACAAGGAAGCGAGCAAGTTGATCATAATAAGAACACTCGTTTTTATCATGCTGTCGAGTCTGTTGAAAATGGTGCTCATCAGTTAGAAGAAGCAGCAGCATCACTTGAGAAAGCTATTAAAGCAGAGCAAGCTGACAATCAATATCTTTCCTCTCTATGTAGAAAAGCTGCGGACCTCAATCAGGTTTCTGCTGAGTATAGTAAACAAGCATCAGATGCTTACGCGCAAAAAAATAAAACAGAAGGTGAAAATCTTGATCGGACAGCCAAATCTTCAAAGCAGAGTGCTGATGAAGCTAAAATGGAAGCTGATCTGATTTTTTTTGTAAATGATCTTTCAGATAAGGAGGATAGTTAGAGTCATAGAGTGAACAATTTTTGTAAACGATTTTTAATTTTATTTGGTGCCCGGCTTAGCTACAGACAAGTAACGAGTAACGAGTAAAGAGTAACGAGTATATCAACACTGCTTTGCAGTGAGTTTAAGTTGAAAGTTTAAGTTTAAGTTAATTTTTGGTCACTTCGTGACAAAGTGAGAAGCAAATCGGTATTGTGATTCTACCTGTTATTTGTCGACTGTCATCT
>DATEBV010000017.1:0-3354 GCA_035287205.1 Chthoniobacterales bacterium
CCTCGTTAAAAAATGCTTTTGCTTGTTCTGAAGCGTGCTCAGCTCCTGCCATCAGTTGCGTGGTTGTGTCAGAAGCTTTATCAAGTGCTTGTTGCAAGATTTCTAAAAGAGTTTGCTGCTGCTTCTCAAGGAGTGGTTCTCCTGCTTTTTCTGAAGAAACAATCTCAGCCTTTAAAGTCTCCATTCGCTGGTGAAGGAGTTTTTTCTTTTGTTCCAGATCGCGTAATGCAAAAGCATTGTCTTGCAATCGCTGATCGCGCAAACTCAGTTGATCTAAGTGAGCAATCAGCTCCTTAATGCGCAGGGAGGCTGCTTGAGAAGCTGTTTCATCTTCTTCAAGAAGTTGTTTGGCTGCTTGAGAGACTTCCTGAAGGATTTTACTGATTTCTTTGAACAAGGTTTCTTGCGCTTGAGCGAGCGTTATTTCCTTACGAATTTGAGAAGTAATAATTTCATTTTCAAGAGTCTCTACGCGTGTCTTAAGGTGTGACTCTTTTTGTGTCAGATCTCGGAGTTGTGTGAAGTGCTGTTGGAGGCGTTGCTCTCGTTGTGCCAGCAGGTCGAGTTGACTCAGGAGCTGCGAGGTCTCTTCTGCAGCACTAGATGCATGAGATAAGAATTGCTTGGCTGTCTGCTCAATCTTAGCAAGAGCTTGAGTGATCTCACTCACAAGCCCTCGTTGTTTTTCAATAACAAGGTAACATTGCTGATTCTGAGCAGATTTAAGTTCTGTGGCAAGTGCCTCCAGACGCCCTTGAAAGAAACTCTTTTTTTCATCGAGTTTTCCTAAATCAGGAGCAACTCTTTGGAGCTGTTGATCTCGTTGATCCAATTGCTCTAGCTGCGTCAAGAGAGTTTTAGCTTCTGCAGAAGCTTCACTGGCATTAGCAAGTAGCTGCTTGGTGTTTTGATCAATCTTGGAGAGGAGTTGAGTTATTTCCCTCGCAAGCGATTCTTGAGCTTCGCTGAGATAGGTTTTATTCTTAGAAGTACTAATTTCGGCAGTGAGCTGTTTCAAGCGCACTTGGAAGGCATTCTTTTTTTGCTCTAAGGCTAGCAGTGTTGGAGCATTTTTTTTCAACGCCTGATCGCGTTCTTCAATTTGCTTGAGTTGGGAACGAAGAGCTATGCCTTGTTCGGAGGCATCACTATCTCCTGCCAAAATTTTCTTACTTACCTGCTCGATACCTGACAAAACCTGAGTGGTATCATGGAGGAGCTGTTGCTGTCCTTCACCGAGGAGTGCCTCACCTCTGCTTTGCGAAAGAGCAATATCTCTCGTGAGAACTTCTATATGCTTTTGCAGACTGTTTTTCTTCTGCCCAAATTCTCGCAAGGAGAGACTGTTTTCTTGAAGCGCTTTGTCGTCTTGTTGAAAACGAGCACCTCGAAGAAGCAAATCACTGGCTCGTTCAGAAGATTTCTCTGCCTTTGCAAGAAGTTGTTCTGCTATTGAATCGATTTCTGAGAACAACTTGGTTGCATCGCTTAAAAGTTTCTCCTGACCTTGGATAAGGAAGGTCTCCCCTTCAGATTGAGCTATCTTGATGCTGTTTCTTAAATCTCCAACTCGTGTTGCAAAGAGTGTTTTACTTTCATCCAGTTGTTGGAGTTGAGGCATCATGCGTTGAAGATAGCGATCTTGTTCCTCAACCTGCTGCAACATACTCATACAGAGTTGAAACTGAGTGGCCATATCCTCAGTTCTCTCAGATTGAGATACCAGTTTCTCGTGCACATTCTTAGCCTGTTCCAAAGTTTGGTTAAGTTGAGCAGTGAGTTGATGTTGACCTTTATTGAAAAAGAGTTCCCCTCGCCCTTGTGCTGCTATTATTTCCGATGGAAGGAGCGCAGCTCTTTGCTCTAAAGGAAGTACTTTAGCGTCGAGTTGAAGTGTTCTCTCGATACTTTGTTGAAGCTGCTGATCTTTGATTTTATGAGCTTGCATGGAGGAGAGAAGCGTTGCTGCTCGTTCTCCACTTTCTGGAACTTCCTGAAGAAGCTCTTCTAACGATTTTTTACAGGAAGCAATGATCTCTTGCTGAGCAGCAACTAATGTTTCTTTGTTTAATGCAAAGACTTCTTTCCCTTGCTGCCGCAGGGTAACAACTTCTTTGCTGACTTCTTCTAAACGGCGCTCTAACTGGGGAAGATTTTCCTGAAGTTCTTCTATCTGAGCTCCTCGAGTACCAAGATAGCGTTCGATTTTTTTCTCAAGTTGGTAGAGGGCTTCTTGAATATCGGCAATGTTTGATTCATTTGAGGTTGATTCACCTTTCCCCCATTGCTCGGCTAGTTGTTCACGCAATATTGCTTCTTCACGGTAGAGTTGAATTAAAGTTTCCTTACTTCGATTTCGTGTTGTTGCCAAGGCTGTCTGCTCTTGAGCCGCTTTTTCATAGGCTTCTGCAGCTCTGCCATAGAAGGAAGCCACTTTTTCCTTCTGCGCTTGTTGAAGTCCCGAAGTTTTATCATCGGCGGCTTCTTTCCAATAACTGCTTGCATGACGGTAGCACTCTGCAGCCTTTTCCCAATAAGGATTTTTACCCTCTTTTGCTTTCCCTTCACTGCTTTGAGCTTGTTTTAAGGCCTGATAGTAGTTCTCTTTTTGCGTGGCTTTTTTGCCAAAGCGGAGTGCTGTTGCTTGTTGAGCAAGGTCTTCTTGAAGCTTCTTTTGATCTTTCAGCAATTTCTCTTGTTGTGCTCCAAGGTCGATGATTTGTTGATCGTGCCTTTGTGCTGAGCTAGCTCTCCAATCGCCTTTACGCTTCGTTTTAACAACCTCTAATAATTTCCCTGTTTTTTGTAACTCTATTTCTAATAAAGGAAGGAGCGCTTGCTGTTCTTCGCTTTTTTGCTCGTACTCTTCATTAGCCTTCCTAACGTCGTTATTGTAACGCTCTCTTTCTTGGTCACTCAAGGCATGCCAATCGGTAAGATTCCCTCGATAATACTTCTGAGCAGCTTGTTCGCTTTTCTGTTTTGCCTCTTCTTGTTCTCGTTCTAAGATGCCTTGCCAAATTTTCTCGATTTTTTCAAGGCGCTTCACTTCTTCTTTAAAAACGGTTGCTGCTTCTTTGTTAATTTCTTGTTGTGATGCAGTCATCCCTTTTTGAGTTGCTGCTATCTTATCCCAGGCTTCTGCCATTTCTTCCGGATGATTGCGTGCATTTTCTAAAGCTCGTTTGAACGCTAGTTCTTTATAATGGTTTAAAGCCTCTTCATTTCTATAGGTGATAAAACTACTTTGATAGGCTTCTTCGAGTTGATCTTTGAGAGCCATGATGGCCTCCCCTATCTCTTCTTGCTCAACGGCTGCTTGCTGAAATTCAGGATTTTGATAATTTTTCAGAA
>DATEBV010000018.1:0-4272 GCA_035287205.1 Chthoniobacterales bacterium
GAACTCGCGGAGGCAGTCAAATGACCTCTGCTCTGCTCAACCGCCGGATGCGAGATCCGCATGTCCGGTGGTGTGGAAGGGTCACGGGGCGCAATCCCCGTGACTCCATCCGATTTTAAGAACTCAAGATAAAGAATGTTCGCTATCGTGAAAAATAAGTGGGGGTAGGTATTGAAATCCTGCGGAAACATAGAGCACCAATAGCTGCGAAACAGCTTAGGCGAACTAATCAATCGAGTTTGCCGCTAAGTTTCTTTTTTGTGTTTCTTTGTGTTCTTTTGTGGCTATTTCTTCTGCCTGTTACGATGACGTTAGTTAATTTAGTTTAAGCTCACACAGTTCAATGCCCTGCTGCTTGATACGAACGAGCATAGAGCCCCCCAGCAGTAAGGAGTTCTTTGCCACTTCCTTGTTCTGCAATGGCTCCATGCTGGAGAAGGACAATATGGTCAAGACGATGGACGGTGGCAATGCGGTGTGTAACGATTAGCGTGGTGCGTCCTTTCATTAATTCAAAGATAGTTTCCATGATACCTTGCTCTGTTTCAGGATCAAGGGCAGAGGTTGGTTCATCAAGAAGAAGGATAGGAGCGTTTTTAAGAAAAGCGCGTGCAATGCCAAGACGTTGACGTTGTCCTACGCTGAGATGACCTCCTCGTTCTCCTACAGGAGAGTCAAAGCCATGCGGCATTGCCATAATAAAATCATAAGCCTTCGCACGGCGAGCCGCTTCAATAATTTCCTCTTCAGTGGCTCCTTCACGGCCATAGGCAATATTCTCTTTGACAGTTGAAGAAAAAAGTACTGTTTCTTGAAAAACCATGCCGATCTGTTGACGAATGGAAGACTTAGTAAGATTGCGAAGATCATGTCCATCGATACGAACAGTGCCTTGAGAAGGATCATAAAAACGTGGAATGAGGCTTAAGAGTGTGCTCTTTCCTGTTCCTGTACTTCCTACAAAGGCTACCGTTTCACCAGGAGCTATTGTAAGGTTGATATTTTTTAAAATTGGTTTTGCAGGCGAATAAGAGAAAGACACATCATTAAAGGAGATTTCTCCTAGGACCTTTTCTAAGGGGCGAGCTTCTGGAGAATCCTTCGTCTCTTCTTCCTGATCGAGAACTTCAAAGCAACGTTGAGCACCTGCTGCTGCACCCTCAAGAGCCCATGCTGTGTTAGTGAGTTGCTCAATAGGCTGGTAGAGCAGTGTTAAGTAAGAGGCAAAGACAAGAAGATCACCAAGAGTTAAGGTGGAGTTAAGAACTTGTAAGGCACCGACTGCATACATCAGTGAGGTGCCAAGGGCCATTAAGGTGCCGATGACTAAAGCACTTTGGGTGGAGGTAATGTTTAAACGAAAATTGGCTTCTAGGCTTCGTGTGGCATGGCCCAGAAATTGATCGATTTCAAAAGCTTCTCTTCCAAATGCCTGGACCATGCGAACGGAGCTGAGTCCTTCTTGAGTGGTGGCTAAAAGATCGCTCTCACGTTCTTGAATAGAGGTTGACTCTAAGCGAATTCGTTCAGAATAGTAGCGAATTCCTAAGACGAGAAGAGGAAGGATAATCAACGAGACAACAGTGAGTTTCCAATCCATCCGAACCATTACAATAAAGGCAGCGATGAGGGTGAGTACGGCACTGAAAACGGTAGAAAACCCTTTGTTATACATTGTCTGAATTGATTGTGAATCATAGGCAACACGATAAGAAGAGTCGCTACTACGACGTGCATCATGGTATTTCAGTGGTAATGATTGTAGGCAGCTATAGAGATCGGTTCGTAGCTTTAATGTGCCTCGTAGTCCAATACGAATTAGCAGAATATTTGTTATGAGGGTTACGCCACTCGATAAAAGAGTAATGAGAACTAAGGCTCCTGAAAGTAGAACAATGGCTCCTATCGGTGTTGTCCATCCAAACCAATGTGCTATGAAAGCCTTTGATGAAGCGCTTTCATGAGCTACATCGTTGGCAAGAATTCCATCAACGATGTATTTAAAAGGCCATGGTTTAAGAAGATTCAAACCGACGCCAACAGTCATTAAAAAGATGGAGAAGAGTGTTTGCCAAAAAAACTGATGAAAATAGCGAAAGACGCGAAGATAGAGAGTCATTGGAAAGTAACTATTCGGCCAACAGGGCGAATAGTTAGTTTAAGTTTAAGTTAATTTTTGGTCACTTCGTGACAAGTTGAGGATCGGAGATTTTTGCTGTCGCAGTCGCTTCAATAAAGGATTTCAAACATATCTAGAAAAATTTTACTTACTAGCTTCGCCGAAGATTTACGATGAAAGATAAGCATGCACTTCTCATTGTGCGGCAACTGAAGTAAAATAAGAGGTGTCCCTAATGAAGTCAAAGCAACTCTGGCAGAGTAATGTCAAAATAATAGAAATAACAAATTAAACATTCCTTTCACTATGGTGAAATGTTAGATTAGTTCTTCCATGAACGATCCCATTAACTCCTCCTCTCAAGAGCCCTTAGACAATCGTAAATATTCGATTGACCCATTGGTAGAATCTCAGAGGGAGACAACTAGTCATCAGAGCGATCTTTCAAATTTCAATCAGCCTATTGATCAACCTCCAACCTCTACGAGGCCTGAAGACCGAGTAGTTGTAGACAAACTGCCTACAGTAACCGTTAGCAGTCAGGAGGCGGTATCGTTTTTTCGTCATCTTTGTAATCGTTTGCTGACTGGTGTTGCTGTTGCTGTTCCTTTAATTGCTACCGTTCTTGTCTTGGAGGTTGCCTATAATTTTATTAATGGAGTTACTGCACCACTTTACCGAGCGCTTAAGATTAATATTCCTGGTATCGGCTTTGTAACGACTTTATTCCTTCTGATCTTTTTGGGGTTCATGGCAAGCCATGTGGTTGGTAATAAGATTTTAGAAGCTTTTGAAGCATTTATTCGTCGTATCCCTCTCGTGGCTCAAATTTACAGTGTTGTTAAGCAAGCCCTCGAGTCATTTAAAACAATAAAATCTACTGAAAATTTCAAGCGTGTTGCTTACGTAGAATGTCCTTCGACAGGTTGTATGCTTGTTGGGTATGTTACAGGCCAGATCTACGAACCAAAACTTGGTGGTCAAATGACGATGGTCTTTGTGCCTCATTCGCCCAATCCATTAACCGGATTTCTTATCATTGTAGAAAACTCAAGGGTCATTGAGAGTTCTCTTACGCTCGAGCAAGTTACTAAGCTTGTTATGTCAGCAGGCTTGGTGGCACCAGCAATGAATGGTTCCTAAGAACCATTCGTAGGTGTTCAGATCCCCTCCTTCGGAGGACGGATTTGAACCAAATGAATCGATTGCGAAGTCGTTGTGTAAACTCCTATCTTCTACCTTCTATCAACGTCTTCATAGACGTTGGTGGTGATTTTGAGAGCAAAAAACTCGATCAAATAAGAACGTTGCTGCGCTTTGATAGACTTTTGAGCGGGAGCGAAAAAGTCAACTGACAACCGTCAACTGTAGCTACCTTCGGTAGTTACTTTGTCCCCGGCGGGAATCGAACCCACATCTAAGGTTTAGGAAACCTCTATTCTATCCGTTGAACTACGGGGACTGTATTTATAACTTGTCTAAAAGTGAATTGATTTTGTAATGGATTTTTATTTTTGCTTGATACCTTGCTTAACAACAGAAAAGTAACGAGTAAAGAGTAAAGGGTAAAGAGTTTACTTTGTTGCCTCCAGCAATTGGTTTAAAAAATTGCTCTGTATAACCAATCAATAAACTATGCAATGCATTTAAACTATGACTTCGCAGTTAGATAATTTGGTTCGGATTTTCCTCCGAAGGAGGGGAATCTGAACGCTTGCAACAAGTGTATTAACTCTTGAAACTTGTAGTTTCAAAAGTTAATACACTTCCACAGGGGAACGTTTTCCATCTTCGGCGCTTTTTCCAAGAGCATCTTTTTCCCCAAGGGTATCGACACGGAGTTGCCAGACTTGATTGTTAAGCTCGGAAAAGGCACTTTCTGAGAAAGGATCAGGAGGAACCATGCGGGCCTTAAAACGCGCAATAGAATCAAGAGCTCTATGAATTTGTTTCTGAGGAAAGGTTGCTAAATGTTTTACAGCTTCTTCTGCTAGTTCCATGCGATGACAGATCATGAGCAGATCATTACCTGCAGCGAGCCCTAGTCGAAGCGTTTCTTCAAATCCATAGTGATTTAAGATAGCTCCAATATCAAGATCATCAGTCATGATGAGTCCTTCAAATCCCATCTCTTCTCTCAGGAGTTGAGTGAT
>DATEBV010000019.1:0-5341 GCA_035287205.1 Chthoniobacterales bacterium
GTAAGGATTGGGATGTCTCTATTCAAGAAAGTATCAATTTATCAGCTTCCGTAACGAGTGAAGTAGCAGAATTTGCTAGGGCTGTGGCGGCCTTTAAGGGTGTGAAGCAGCCTTAACCCGATTTTTGCAAACTATACGTAAAAGGGTAACGAGTTTATTTTGTTGCTTGCGTGCGCCAATTGGTTTGAAAAGTTGCTCGCTATTTCAATTCATCATCGTAGATTTGGCGAAAAAAGACATCTCCTTTTTCGACTCCTCCTTCTGCATAAACCTCAGCACGCCGAAAATGGTAGTTAGCTTCTTGTTGATGAGCTTTTGCAATTTGTATATAGCCGTCCTTTTTTGCTTGATCTGCTTGTTCAAGTATTTCTGCTGCGTAATTAATATTGAAAGCTACACACAACAAGTTTTCTGCCTTTGTTCTATCTGCATGAGCAGCAGTTTGAGCTGCTTGAAAGTAATAGTAAACTGCTTTTTCGAACGCTTCTGCAATTTCTATATAGTTATCATTTCTTGCTCGAATTGCGTTTTTAAGTGGCTTTGCTGCAGAGGCAGTATTTAAAGCCGCACGTAAAAAATTTTCTACCTTCATGTAATCTTCGTTAACAGCGGCTTGAGCTGCTAAAAAATAATAGTATGCTTCTTGTTCTAGAACTTTTACATCTTCTATTTTTCCCTCACTTCTTGCTTGAGCTGCCATTTTAAGTGCATCTGCTGTATCGAAAACTTTGGAAGCTATATTTGAAAAATAATCTGCTTTCGTGTTATCCTCATTAGCAGCGGCTTGGGCTGCTTGAAAGTAATATTGAGCTGCTTTTTCGAATGTGTTTGCAACTTCTATTTTGTTGCAACTCTTTGCGTGAGTAGCATTTTTAAGTGACTCTGCTGCATAGTTAATATTGTTAGTTGCATTTGAAAAACAACTTTGTTTTGCGTTTCCTCTGTTGGCAGTAGCTCGTGCATAATACTCTTGTTCTAGGGCATAACACTCTAAAGAAAACCCTTCTATGAGAAACTGATGGGCAGTAGTAGATTCTCCCTCCTTCATTTTTTTACTAAATTCACAGTAAGAAAAAATGGCTTCTTCGGAAGTCCTAGCTGCAGTTTGAAATTCTTTTGCAATGTAAACGTTTTCTTCTGTTGTCGCTTCAGCAGCAGAAGCAAGGCAACGGTTTTTTTGTTCTGAAAGTCTAATAACAGCATCGGCTGCTTTTTCTAGATTTTCAATATTATCATCAAGGGAATCAACTGACTGTTCTACCATAACTATTCGGTCAACAGGACGAATAGAGGGACTAAAGGCTGGAGGTACTGCGGCGGCGGTAGGAGATGAAAGATTGGAGATGAAAGATGGAAGCCGGAGAGAGGTGGGAGATGCCGCTACTGCGGTAGAAGATGGAAGATGGAAGATGGAAGATGAAAATAAAGAGCTGATACTGGAGGCAGAGTTGGAAGAACTCTGATGATTCGTTGGAGTACATTCTACAGATGGGCTAATCGAATGTATATCTGTCTGCACTGTTGTCTGCTCTATGTTCAGGGGAGATTGGGAGTCTTCCTCTTCGATAATCTCATCAACAAGACGCGCCCCTTCTTCGCAGACATATTTTAAAAAATCCTCTGCACCTGAAGTTGAAGCCACTAGCCTCCATGGCTGCAGAAAAGAGAACAATAGTAAGATGAGGAAAAAATGAGAATGAAGGGTCATTGTAATATGTTATGAGAAGATTAAAAAGATACTAATCTATTTGCAGAGAGGTGGATTCTAAAATTCGGACTGGTGGATAGAGCATATCCCAATTGCGGCGGTTTTTGAATTTTTGACTTAAAATCCTTACTCTCATCCTTAAATTAGCAATATCTTTACTTGCCCCATAATACTAAAAGCTGTATTTTCAGCAGAACGACCCATCGTATTAAGACTATAGTAGTCAGTATTGTTTCCGCTTATCTTAGCATTCGTTGCTGTAACCGTTCACTCCCCCCCCCCTTGGGAGTTGATGGTTGGATGACTAAGATTGGATGGTTAATTTGACTAGCGTTGAGGGACAATGGATCAACGAAATCAGAATTTAAGTTGATGCTAAATTTTTATCGACAAACTAAAAACCTGTCAAGGGATTTCTTAAAATAAAAATTAACACCCCTAAAACAAATTACTGAACACCAGTAATTAACAACGTCACTTTATTTCTACGAAATAAAGTGACGTTGATAAACTTGGCAACACTTGCAATCCAGGCATCATTTACGAGTTTGGAAAACAACTCTACTGCTCTAACAAGTTAGCAAGAGCTGCTGAGGATATTCCATGGGAAAGATGTCAGCGAATTCAATTTTTTTGTGGAGGGCCTGTTTGATGGAGTCCAAAATGTTGAGCTGGTGTTTCCTAACAGTGTCAATAAAAGAACGGATTACAGCGAAGTCATGTGCTCCAGCCTCTGTGCGCAAGCATCCAGAGACTTTCTGGTTGATCTTTACCATTCATCTCATCAGAATCCAGTTCTATTCCCGTTTCTAGTAAATTATCAAAAATGCGAGATCCATTTTTCAATAAAAAAATATTTTTTGAGATTATTTTTTCTTGCCACCATTGAGGAAAAATGTAAAATGAAATTTAATTATTCGGCTTACAGTCGTCTTAATTCTTCTTAGTTTGTAGATTATTAATTAGGAGATTCCTTATTGATATAGAGGGAGCAACGTCTCCTTGACTCCCTCGCTTCCGTTCAGGTCGCCTTTCGGGCTGTCTGAGTGAAATTACTCTTCGTAGTTTCACGGTCTTCCGACCGCTGAGATTCAACATTTCAACATTTCAACGTCAGAAAAGATTCTGACTTGGGAGTTTGCAATTCTATGAAAAAATAATTCCAACTGTTTTTCTTGCCATTTCGGTAAGTTCTAATCTTCTTCTCGCACAAAGTGAAAAACAGACTACAGGTTACAGACTACAGGCGCTAAGCAGGGAACAGGGAATAGGGTACAGGGTACAGGTAAGAAACAGCAGTGAGAAGGTATTACCATTAGAAGATCAGATTGGTCAGGGAGGTGAAATTACTACGAACTACACAAATCAGGTTACAGGTTGTAGGTTACAGGTTGTAGGAGCAAATCAAGCTGCTGACCAGACTATAGGTAGCAGAAGAACAGAACTACCAATAGGAGAGATTAGACAAGGAGCTAAAATTACTACGAACTACGAACTACGAACCACGAACTGTAACAATTCAGGTACAGACCTGAGTTGTTACCTGATGATGAACCCATCAACGCTTGAAGAAGGGACAGAAGCATTAGGAGAAGGCTTAGGCTTTTTTGGAAAAACCGATGTTGGGGTTAAGGCTGATTGTAAACATTCGGTTAACCCATCTGTAGAATGTGCTCCAATAAATCATCAGAGTTCTTCTAATTCTGCCTGCAGCAGTAGGCATCTACTTCTATCTCCTACGGCAGCAGCGGTATCTTCAACCTACAGCCTACAACCTACAGCCTCTATTCGGTCTGTTGACCGAATAGTTACTCAGAGAGTTGAAATGAAAGAGGGAGATAAAGATAAAGCAATCGCGCAAGCTCGAGATCAATCAGCCTTTGCAAAAACAGAAGCGATCCGGGCAACGGAGCAATCAGACAAAGCAAAAGCAGCAACTGAAGAAGATGATAATGATTCAGAATCTTCTGCATGGGATAGAGTCGCTTTTAAATTAGGGCAAGCCAGTGAAAGTTGGGATAAAGTGAGCGAAACACTTACTCGCGGAAATCAAGAAGTAGCTTCGCTCTGGAGAAAGGCCGCAGAGAAAGAAAGTGCTTTTGCTGAAGAATGTAAACAAATAGTCTTAGCCTTTGCTGAAGGAGATGAGGAAAAAGCAGAACGTTTAGATAAAAATTCTTGGATCGCTTATCATCTATCTAATGCTCATAGATGGTTGGCAGAATCCGAAGGGGCCCTAGAAAAAGGAAATCAAGAAATTGCCGAATTTTGGAAAAAAGCTGCTACAGAAGCCCAAGAAGCTGCTGAAAATTGGAGTAGAGCTGCCCACGCTCATGTATTAGGGAATACGAAAGAGCTCAAACATTGGCAGAGCGTTGCTATAGCTCTTGGTGGTCACTATGACCAGCCTAGAGGTAGTGCAATGTTTTTATCTAAAGTTGCAGAATATTTGACCAAGGCTGCTGAAGCAAGGGCCGAAGGAAAACAAGAAATTGCTACTCTTTGGACAAAAGGAGCCGATCATATGAAGGCTGCTTCTGAGTATGAGATAAAGACTCTCGAACCCAGTAAATTAAAAAATAAAGAAGATAATGAATATTGTAGTAATATAGTCAAATATTTTTTTTCTAGTGCATTGCAATTAAAAGAAGCCGTTACTGCATTGGAGAAATCAACTCAAGCGGAGATTGTAAATCAGGAAGAACTTGCAAATCTGTGGCTTAAAATTTCGAAGCAGAACCAAAAATCAGCCGAGTATTATAGCCAAGTAGCAAATGCTGGATCAAATCGAAATACTACCAAAATTTGTCATTTCAAGCAAGCAGGTGACTTTGCTAAGGCTAGTGCTTATCGATTAGAAAAGGTCGCTACTTCCTTGGAAAAAGCTACCCAAGCTAAAGAAGCAAACCAAGAAGAGGTGGCAACTCTGTGGCTAAAAAGCGTCGAACAATATAAAAAATCAGCCGAATATTATAGAGAAGCAACAAATGCTATGGCAAGAAACAATGAAACCGACTATTATCGCTTTAAGGGTGCAGATAGCTCTGCAAGGAATAGTGGTGAACGATTGGGAAAAGCCGCTACTGCATACGAGAAAGTTACTCAAGCTAGGGAAGCAAATCAAGAAGAAATGGTACTTCTATGGCTAAAAATAGTAGAACAATATCAAGAATCAGCCGAGTATGAGAACCAAGCAGTAAATGCCTTTTTAAGCGGAAATGAAACCAATTACGATAGCTCCTTTAAAGATGCAGCTGACTCTGTTAAGTATAGTGTTTATCAATTAGAAACAGCTTCCACGGCGCTGAAGAAAGCTACTCAAGCCACGAAAGCAGGGCTGGGAGAACTTGCAGCTCTATGGCTCACAACGAGCAAGCAATATGAACAGTCTGCAGAATATCACCACCAAGTAGCAAATGCTGCAATAAGTAGAAATACTACCGACTGTAGTCGTTTTTATAAGGCAGGTATTTCTGCCAGGACTAGTGCTAAGCGATCAGAAGAAGCAGCAATAGCAGCAGAAAATGAAGTAAAGTACAATTCCCTTAATAACAAATCATCAGTATGTTTGCCAGATAGCCATAAGAAACAAGCAGAAGCGATTGGGGCAAACAAGGAAGAAGAAAGTATTCA
>DATEBV010000020.1:0-8953 GCA_035287205.1 Chthoniobacterales bacterium
AACTTTTAAAAAATAAATACAAGAAAAAATATCTCAAAAAATAATATTTTTTTAATTGACAAAATTAATTTATTAAAAGTTCAAAAAGGTCGGTTTGACTTATTGCTTGTTATGTGCATCGGTAATAACTATTCGGTCAACAGGCTGAATAGGGGCTATAGGTTATAGCCTGTAGGTTGATTAGAATTTGATCGATCACTCTGGTGATTAGTTGATTCTCTGGCGCATTTTCTCGATGGGTTAACCGAATATTTACAATCGATAGAAACAAGGCTTTTTAAAATTTAACTTTTTAACTTCTCAACTCCTAAAAACTCCAAAACAATTGCTCGTTCGCTTCTCTAGAAACGAAACGAGTAATTAAATTGATCCTATGAAAAAGATTATTCCTTCATTATTCCTTGCTACTTTAGCAAACTCTAGCCTCCTTATTGCGCAAAATGAAAATAGGCTAAATTTTCAGGTTAGCCAACAAACTGAACCCTCTACGAACTACGAACTACCAACTACGAATTGTAACAACTCAGGTAAGGACCTGAGTTGTTACCTGATGATGGACCCTGCAGAATTAAAAACTATTCAAGAAGGGATAGAAGACTTGAAAGGAGTTTGTGAGTCGCCTGGAAAAACAGCCGTTAGTACAACTGCTTCCGCACATTCTCCTAGCCCTTCGAGTGCAGCGTTGTTAGGTAAGAGTGGTTCCGATATAGCGCTAACATCGATTCCCAACGAAGTGGCTGAAGAAAACAGTACGAATACATTCCTTGAGGATGAAATTTGCAATAACATCTATACGAGCTGCCTTGCCAAAGTAGCAGCGATGTCACAGAATAGAGGTCTTGTTGTTGGTGGCAGTTCTGAAGCCGCTCTACAAGAAGCCAGAGAGTGGGAGGCTGCAAAAGATTTAGCAGAAATAGATCTAGATCAATGTAAGAGTGTTTATGATAAGGCGAAAAGAGAAGCAGACGAATCAAAAGGATCGGCTGATTATTCTGTTAAAAAACTGGCGGAAGCACTTGCTGACGCCAGAGTAGGAACTGCTCGTTCAGTATTAAAGGCTATTAAGGCAGGGAATACGACTTATAGAGCTTCTGCAGAAGCCGAGCTTGCTTCTGCTCAACAGAATGAATTGAACGCAGTTCTTGCTTATAACCGAGCAAAAGAGCAAGCAGAAATAACCAAGTGGACCGTTGCTGCGGAAGAAGCCCAAAAAAAAGAAACCGCAGCAACCGCTGCGGGGAAAAAAGAAGAGATTAGTCAATGGCGTGGTGTAAGAAGTGCTTTATTGAGTGCCATTGAACAAATAAGAAAAGCAATTCAAGCAGAAGCAAGTGGAAAAACAGAATTGGCTACATCCTTGCGTAATATAGCCCAGCAAAGCATTCAAGCTAGTGAGCTTTTTACTAAGGCTGCCATGGCATACTCTGCAGGAAAAACGAGAGAAGGTTTTAGTTGGAATGGTGCAAGCAGTTCTTTGAGGTGTGCAGCTGATCAAACAGTAAATGCCATTGAAGCAGCGCTAGCCGGGAAAATAGAATTAGCCAGATTATGGCATGAAGCGGCTTCACAAAATATGCAATCTATCGAGTATTATACTGAGGCAGCTGCAGCATACGCAATAGGAACAACATCAAAAACGAGCGAGGCTACTAGTTTATATAATACAGGTGTTGGGTATTCACGCGCAGCTGAACAAACAGGAAAAGCCATTGCAGCAAAGATAGAAGGGAAAACAGGGCTAAGTATGTCCTGGCATAAAGCAGCAGCAAGAACCGTGCAATTGAGCGAGTTTTCTATTAAGTCAACTGAGGCATACGTTACAGGCAAAACAGCAGAAGGTTTTAGTTGGAGTAATGTAAGTAGTGGCTTAAGGCGTTCAGCTGAACAAACAGGAAAAGCATTCGAAGCAGAGGCAGTTGGAAAAACAGAACTAGCTGCATTATGGCGTGAAGCAGCTTTACTCAATACACAAGCTGGTGAAGATTATACTCAGGCAGCTACAGCACATGCTGAAGGGAAAACAAATGAAGGTAATAATTTTGATGTTACAGGTAAGACTGCTTACGATAAAGCTGAGGTAATAGTAAAACAAGCCGAAGCGTTACGCTTAAATTCAGGAACAGTGAAACAAGCTGTAGAGAGAATAGTGCCGACATCTCCACTACCTCCACAAGCCAAAACAATAGCAATAGAGAAAGAGTCGTTAGAATCAACAACTCCGATTCAGTCTAATGAGACTCCTCAGGGAAAAGAAAAAGCAGATAACTCTTTATTTTCGTCATCATCCTTTATTCCTAAAACTTGGTATGATGAACAAATTGAGGTAGCTGAAAGAGCCGAAACAGCAGCTCTAGAGAAAATCGCACCAGCCTCTGCTCAACTAGAAGAGGCGAAGAAAGCATTGAAAGCAATAGAAGAACAGGTTCAACAAGAAGAGAATAGCGAAGAAGCTAAGTCAAAACTCATAGCTATAAAAAAGCGATTTCAAGCACGCCTTCAAGAATTACAAACTGCTGGAGATTTAGCTGATCAGAAAGTACAACAATGCAAAGATACTCTCAAAACATATCAAGACGTTGCAGTACAAACAAAAAATGCGATTCAGAAAGCCAAAGAAGCTAAAGAATATGCTTTAAAAACTATCTACTCTCAATTTCATGAAGTTGGTAAAGATCTTGTCGAAGGGATTGAGTTAGATCAAAAAAAATATGATAGAAATCAAAGAGTTGCCGAAGCTATAGCAAAAGTAGATCATGAGCGTGCTGAAAATACCAAAGAGAAAGAAAGGCAAGCTAAAGAGGCTGAAATTGAGAAAGCAGCTAGAGAAAAAGCCTTAGAGCAAAAGCGTATAGAAATACAAACTATAGTAGAAGAAAAGAGAAGAGAAGTTGAAGAGGTATTTTCTCAAGCAAACAAGCAAGGGAGTGCTAATGCTTGGCGCGAAGCAGCAAGCCTTTCAAGTGCAGCTTCAGCCTACTGGAATGGAGTTATCGAGGATATCCAAACAGGAAGAAGTCTACTATCTTTCACAAAAGAAGAAGCTACAGAACAAAGAGAACAATACCTTCAGAAAGAAAAATCTGCCCTAGAGAAAGCCCAAACTGCCGCACAAGCCGAAGTGCAACGTATCATAGCAGAAAAGAGAGGGGAAGGAGAAGCCGCCTTTGCTCGAGCACGCGCAGCAAAGAGCGAAATCGGATGGAATAGAGCCAAAGCAGCAGCCAATGAAGTCTCAAATTATTGGAATGGAGTTATAGAGGCTATTAAAGCAGGAAGAAGTCCTCTAGCAGTGAGTCAAGAAGAAGCTACCATACAAAAAGATTATTGGATGGAAAAAGCAGGTGTAGCAGAAGTTAAAGCCTTAGGAACATCTCCTTGCATTGATGATTGGAAGGCAAAACGAGATAGAGCCGATGCGATGGTAGCAATGATTGAAGATAAAGTATGGCCAACAGTGTCACAAGCTATGAAAGCTTTCATCGAGCATCCGAGCGAAGCGAGGATGCTCGCTGTACGTGAGAGCGCCTACGCTTACGCCTACGCCTCCGTCTACGCTTCCGTCTACGCCTATATATATTCCTCCTATTACGCCTACGCCTCCGCTTACGCTTACGCCTACGCCTACTCCTCCGCTTACGCCTACGCCTCAGTCTCCGTCCCTGCCTCCGCATACGACTCCGTCTCCTTCTCTGAATACGACTCTGCCTACGCCTCTGCCTACGCCTATGCCTCCGCTTCCGCCTACGCCTACGCCTACGCCTCTGCCGCCGAGGCCCTCCAGATTGCCAGTGTGGCCGATGACGTGGCCGATGACACCAAGGGTTTTGTAGAGATATTAAGAAAAAAACCTGCAGTTAATTGGAATGCACAAGGTACAATAAATTTTTCAATACGCGTTACACGCGAAACAGCAGATTTTGCACGTGCTGTGGCAAAATACAAAACAGAACAAGAGGCCCATGCTCACGGTGCAAGGCCAGTGCCTGAATGGAAAACACGCATAGAAGCCCTCTTTGCTAGAGCAAAAGCAGCGAAGAATGAAAGCACCTGGCGCGAAGCCAAAGTAGCAGCCAAAGAAGCTATGACTATCTGTCAAAATAATCAGACAACTCAAGGAATGAGTAGAGAGGAAGCCGCACAACAAAGAGACTATTGGACAGGGAAAGCCAATCTTGCTGAAATCAAAGCCTTGACAACAAGCCCCGTTGGTCCTGTTAGTTGGGAGTCAACATTAAATAGGGCCAATGCTATCGTGAAAATGACACGAGAAAAATTTGGATCACCGATATCACCATCGATGAAAGAATTTATGTTGCATCCAAGTGAAGCCACGCTGAAGGCAACTGGTAAATCTGCACTTATAGCCATGAGTACCACTGAGGCAGAGGAAGCACTAGAAGGAGCCGAAGTTTTTGCTAAAGCATCTACTGATGCAGCAGCCAGGGAAAAAAGGAATAATCTGGATCATTGGGATCTCCTTAAGCAAGAAAATATCAATTTCTCTGTCTCCGTAACGAGTGAGGTTGCAGAATTTTATCGAGCTCTTGCAGCCTTTAAGAGGGCCCAGGAGGCTGTGAAGCAGCCTTAGTGAGACTACCAACGTCATTTCATTTCTGCGAAATAAAAATGACGTTGATACAACGAGCCTAACTTGTGATCGACTGTTCAATTTTAAATGAATTCAACCTAAATTAAAACGATTATTTTATTAACGTAATTATCAACCAATTGTAAAAAAACTTAGATGTTGGGGTCAGGGTTCGTAATCTTGACCAAAGAATGGTTACTTCGTTTTAAAACCAGAGAAGTTTGCACATTCAGATAGCTTTCAAAATAAAACTTTCCATTGGTTAAGATTCGAGACCCTGACCCCACATCCGATTTTAGGAAGAAATTAACTAACGTCCTTTTCATTGTGCAGAAATGACAAGGACGTTGGTAGAAACTCCACCGTGAAAACAAAAACATCTCATTCAATTCGTCTGGGTTATCAAGCATATCCTTCGGAGTACAATATTTGCTTCAGATCCTCCCTCCGAAGGAGAGATCTTAAAGCTTATATTCGGAGATTCCTTATGAGTTGTATCTAACTGACTCTAAATCATTATGAAAATTAAAATAATTCTACTACTATTATTTATTACTCTCGAAAGTTTAAACTTGTTATTTGCTTACAATGAACAGGCTTCTCCAAGCTTATTTTATCAAATAGCAGAGAATGATACTGAAGATTGCAATAATGGAGTTCTTTCCAAACTCGCTTATGCTGATGAAGTGCAAGAAATCTTAGATTTAGAGAAACCACAATTACAAATGGACCCTAAAATAGTAGAAGGGATTCAAGAAGGAATAGAAGGGCTCATAACTCAAGAAAAAACAAAAACTTCTTCAGTTAAAATTTCTCCGAGATCAAACCTATTAAGAATGCCCGAAAGAATAGAAACTACTTCCACTCCAACTTTGATTTCTGCAAAAACAATAATCCGAGATCTACAGGATCGTATAGATCAGAAACGAGAAGAGATTTGTGAAATGACAGCCGCTCTTAGAGAAGCGCGCGATCATTGGGACATGCTTAAAAATACCGATACTTCAAGAGCAGGCATGAAGGCAGAAGAAGTAAAAGCTGCTTCAATACAAGAGCATTATCTCATAGCATTAGAAAAAGCCAATCAAGAACTTGAAGCATTAGAAAAACAATTAAAACAAATGCAAAGGAATCAAGAGACAACACGACTAATCCACTTTGCCACAGTACAAGATTTGTGGGATTCCTTTAATGAAGCGGCAGAGGCTTTTCTTCAAACACCTAACCCTGATCATAGCCGTGATCTTGCGGCTAAGGCAGAAGAAATTGCTAGGATTTCAGAAGAAATTAAAACCAAACTTCCTTCCTCAACCTCAATCATCGAGGATACAATCAAAAATTCTTATTTTCAAAAAATTGCTGAGGAAACCGCTATAACCTTTCATCAGGTTTCCTTAGCAGTAACAAAAGCTATTCCCCATGAAATTACCGAGGCAGCTCAAACAGCAGCTCAAGCCGCAGAACATATTGCAGCTTTGACCAACGAACTTGTCGGTACCTCCTTAGAAGCCGAAGCTCGTTGGGCTACTGAGACAACTCAAAAAATTGCTGCGTTGACTAGGAAGGTTCACGATTCTCAACGAAGACCCGGCTCATCTCAAGTATTACGAAGTATCTTCCACGAGAAAAATACCTCCCTTACTTTATTACCCGATATCCAAGGATCAAAAGCAATACTACCACCACTAACTCGACCCAATACAGCCTCATGTGGTATGGTTCAAGAGAAAACTTTATTACAAATAGAGGACGACAGGAAGTTAATAGAAACAGGGAAAGCAATAGAAACCGCAATAAAGGAGAAGGGGCAAGGTACCGTTCAGCAGCTCACTGAGCATATTCCTCAGACCACGGAACCTAGAATACTACAAAATCAAGAAGAACTAGATTTTTTGGCAAAGGCTGCTCAAGCGAGAACTGCTGGTCATTACGAAGAGGCCGATCTTTGGACAAAAGCAGCTGAAGCAAGTGCAGCCGAAGCAAAAATCTCTGAAAAAAATGGCATAGCTACTCTTTGGGGTAGGGCAGCCGAAGCTACCATAAAGGTACGAGAAGGTCGTGATGGAATTGCTGATCTTTGGGCTCAAGCAGCAAAAGCCAAATCAAGTGAAAATGAAATCGATTATGAGCGCTTTGATAGCGCTGGTTGGTCTGTTAGTTTTAGCGCTCATGCATTCAGAGAAGCCTCAGCAGCCTTACAAAACGCCGCTCAAGCCAAAGAAGCAAATCAAGAAACAGAGGCTGCCAATCAGCTTGGAAGAGCTCAACTATGTGAAGAACGAGCAGAGTATCATGCTCAAGCAGCAAAAGCTCGATCAACTGAAAATAAAACCGACTTCCAGTATTTTAGTGAAGCAGCAAAAAAAGCAGTAGAATATTACATGCAAGCAGCAAAAGCCAAATCAAATGGAAATGAAACCGATTACGAGCGCTTTGATAGCGCTGGTTGGTCTGCTAGTTCTAGCGCTCATGCATTAAAAGAAGCCTCAGAAGCCCTGAAGAAAGCCGTTCAAGCCAAAGAAGCAAATCAAGAAACAGAGACTGCCCACTGGCATAAAACAGCTCAACAATATGAACAAGCTGCCAACTATTATGACCAAGCAGTAAAAGCGAAATTAAGTGAAAATGAAACCGATTACGAGCGCTTTGAGAGTGCTGGTTACTCTGCTAATGCTAGCGCTCATGCATTAAAAGAAGCCTCAGAAACTCTGAAGAAAGCAGCTCAAGCCAAGGAAGCAAACCAGAGAGAAGAAGCAGATCGATGGCATAAAATAGCTCAACAATATGAACAAGCTGCCAACTATTATGACCAAGCAGCAAAAGCTCAATCAAGTGGAAATGAAATCGATTACGAGCGCTTTAAGAGTGCTGGTTCCTCTGCTAATTCTAGCGCTAATGCATTAAAAGAAGCCTCAGAAGCCCTGAAGAAAGCCGCTCAAGCAAAAAAAGTTAACCAGAGAGAAGAGGCAGATCGATGGCAGAAAATAGCTCAACAATACGAAAAAGCAGCAGAGTATTTAACTCAAGCAGTAAAAGCTCAATTAAGTGGAAATGAAACCGATTATGAGCGCTTTGAGAGTGCTGGTTCCTCTGCTAATTCTAGCGCTCATGCACTAAAAGAAGCCTCAACAGCCCTAAAGAAAGCAACTCAAGCCAAAGAAGCCAACCAGAGAGAAGAAGTAGCCCTGAAGAAAGCAGCTCAAGCCAAGGAAGCAAATCAAGAAACAGAGGTAGCCCTGTGGATTAAAATAGCTCAACGAAAAGAAGAAGAAGCGGAGTATAAGGCTCAAGCAGCAAAAGCAAAATTCAACGAAGATAAAACCAATTACGATCGCTTTTTTAACGCGGGTAAGTATGCTAATTTTAGCGCTGATACATTAGAAGAAGCCTCAGAAGCCTTGAAGAAAGCAGCTCAAGCCAAAGAAGCAAATCAGAGAGAAGAGGCTGCCCTTCAGCTCAAAATCACCAAACAAAAAGAAGAATCTGCCGAATATTACGTCCAAGCAGCAAAAGCCAAATTCAACGAAGATGAAACCAATTACAATCGCTTTGATAGTGCTGGTTACTCTGCTAATTCTAGCGCTAATGCATTAAAAGAAGCCTCAGAAGCCCTGAAGAAAGCCGCTCAAGCCACAAAAGCCAACCAGAGAGAAGAGGTAGCCCTGCAGCTTAAAATAGCTCGGCAATATGAAGAATCTGCCGAGTATTATGCCCAAGCAGTAAAAGCCAAATTCAACGAAGATGAAACCGATTACGATCGCTTTTCTAACGCGGGTAACTTTTCTAATTCTAGCGCTAATGCATTAGAAGAAGCCTCAGAAGCCCTGAAGAAAGCAGTTCAAGCCAAAGCAGCAAACCAAGAAGAAGAGGCTGCTCTATGGCAAAAAATAGCTCAACGAAAAGAAGAACAAGCAGAGTATTTAGCTCAAATGGCAAAAGCTCAATCAAGTGGAAATGAAACCGATTACTATCGCTTTATTGAAGCAGATACCTCTGCTTCTCAGAGTGCTAATGCATTAGAAGAAGCCTCAGAAGCCTTGAAGAAAGCTGTTCAAGCCAAAGCAGCAAACCAAGAAGAAGAGGCTGCTCTATGGCAAAAAATAGCTCAACAAAAAGAAGAAGAAGCGGATAAATATTATGCTGACATAGCGAAAGTACTAGAAGAAACAATCGGAGAATTAGATGATGAGGAGGAGGATAAGTCGGGTGAGTTTTAGGATGAAGCAGACCTTAAATTTTATAAGAAAGAAATGAACAATTACCATTAAAAACGATGAAAAAATCTTATTCAAAACTTCTTATTATTATGAAAAATACCATAAAAACAAATACATTCAAAACTCTTGCTATCTGTTTAAGCATATT
>DATEBV010000021.1:0-6614 GCA_035287205.1 Chthoniobacterales bacterium
AAATTGAAGCCAGGAGACTCATGGAAGAGGATTTTAAGAGCTTTGTTCAGTTCTATGGTTCCGATTTCATGGTATTTACTGACGGTTTATCAGTTGCTGCTTCAGAATCAAAACGTCGACGTGAGATTAAGCTAAGCAAAGAGCTTGAGAAGTCATTCAAAAAAAAGAACATCGAGACACCTAAAAAGACAATTCCTTACGATAGGGACTTTCTTAATTATGGTGACGAAGTAGCCTGTTTTTTCCAAGAAGGAGTCGGAGTTCAAATGATCGCTGGATATGATATTGTTCGCTCTGCTCTCATAAAGAAAAGTATTGAGGCATTGACCGAAGACGAATTGAAATCTTTGAAGGAGATTATCGAAGCGGATAGCATCAGTCCCGCTTTTGCCCATCGCTTACTTAAAGAGCATGGAACAAAGATTATTACTCAGCTCTACTCTCTTTCCAACGGAACAACAGACATCGAATACCTGCTACGTCGATTTAAAGGCAACCATTATCGTAAACAGTATCCTCGTTGTATTTTTATTGAGGAAGAGTAGGGGGCTCCGAATTAATGTAAGTTTTAACGAAATCTAGCCCACGAGAAGAGTAGAAATTCACCACACCAGTCATTCAGTCTTCGCTGCGCGACGACTGAAGTAAATGTGACAGTTTGGTTTAGTATGTTTACTTAACTGATAGTTGAACAATTGGTGGTAAGGAGGGTGAAGATTTTTTTTCTAGCGCTCTCAGTAAGTTAATTAAAATTTATTGGAAGCTATTTTTTTTAAAGAAGAACAACGGTAAAAAAACCTTATTTTACTTCAGTCGCTGCGCAGCAGCGACTGAATGCCTAATGTGGTTAATTTCTTTCTGCCAAATAAAATTAAAAATCGTTTTTAAAAACCGTTCACTCTCGGACAGTAAAATTCTACTTATAGCAAAACTCTACTCACTCTCACGTCTAAAAGATCGTGATAAGCTTTTTTATTTTCTGTTGAGAGAAAACTTTGATCAATCAGAGTATACCATGAAGGAAGAATTTTAAGGAAATGATTGGCAATGCTGTCCGTTATCGATGTAGAAAGCTTCAAGCGCTCATGAGCAAAGTAGTCAAAAAGATCTTTTCTAGTGAGTCGTGATTTTTTGCCGGCGATTGGCAAAGCTATTTCTTCACGTGCCTGTTTCAAGATGATCGTTGTATTAACGAGGTCGTAGACTGGAGGAAGAGTTACTTTCCCATTAATAGTTATTAAGGAAAAGTTTTTCAGATGCATATCTTCATTTCCAATGAGAAAATTAAATAGAGTTCTTTCAAAGAGTTTTTTGCATTCTTTGGAAGGATCTGTAGTGTATTGAAAAATTACCGAAGCCACTTTTTCCATAGAGGAGTCATACTTGGTCTCACGGTTTTCTCCCAATAATTGGGCGAAATCTTCTAGTGGAAGTTTTTTTCCATCTACTCGATCAAAACGCTTAATAAAATAGCTTAAAGCACTTTCTTTTCCATAAGCAAGGCCATGAAGGGGGACATCAATCCCTACAAGAGATGCTAACTTCATAGTTAGATCTTCATTTTCAGGTAATTGGGAAAAATCGAGACTTGGTGGTTTTAAAATATAATCTCCTTGGTGATCAACTATTTCAAAGAGCCCTTCTTTTACTCTCAAGCATGCGCTCAGTTTTAACTGAACTCCTTGAATTGACATCTTATTTAATCGCTGTAGTGCTTCTTGGCGTTGTTCTAGGGCTGTATAAGGAAGCCGATGTAATAAGGTTAATTGAGGATCAAGTAGCCGAAGGCCTGGAATAGAATACTCCTTCGAAGTAGGTATTTCATCGTAGGTGATAGGGCAACGTTTCATGGTAACTATTTGACCAACAGGCCGAATGGAGGCTGTAGGTTAAAGGCTGGAGATACCGCTACTGCAGTAGCATATGGAAGATGGGAGATAGAACTAACTATTCGACCTGTTGACCGAATAGTTTGGATAAACTTCTAGTGAACCAACAAGATCTTCACCGAGAGTGAGCAGTTGTGTGAAATAATCGTTGCGATCAATTTTGCATAATTTGAGGAAGGCTTCTAATCGTTCCCCTTCGGGGAGTAATCCTTCCAGGAAGGAAGGGAAATGATCAAAATGATACATTTTTTTTTCGGTACTCATGGTGAGAGATACTGGTTCGCCATGATATCCTTCAGTATAGGTAAACTGATAGGTGCCTCCTTCAGTTTGCTCAAGTATGCCAGCTAAAGAACCTTGTTGATAAATGAGTGCCTTTTTCATGAGTCGGTGATATTAGCGTAATTCGTAGTATACAACAAATAATTATTTGTACACTAAATTAATCTTCAAGTAGAATCACCTTCAGCCTTTAAGTCCAGCAATCTTGATGGTCAATTAAAAATAAGAATTCATTTTCAAAATCGGTTCACTTTCGAACAAATTCTACCTACAGCCTCCAGCCTCTATTCGGCCAATAGACCAAATAGTTCTATGACTCCTCACATCAAACTTTTTATTCCTGGTCCAGTCGAAGTTTCTGAAAAAACAAGAGCAGCGTTTGCGCGGCCCTTGATTGGTCATCGCAGTAGCGATTTTAAGAAACTCTACGCTGCATGCCAGCCGCGCCTTCAAGAGCTCTTTGGAACTCGTCGTCCTGTTTATATCTCTACTTCTTCTGCTTGGGGAGTAATGGAAGGAGTCTTGCGTAACCTTGTCGATGGACAAGAGGGAAAAGTACTGAATTGCATGAATGGCGCTTTTTCTGACAAGTGGTTTGATGTGACGGAGTGTTGTGGTTATAGAGCCGAGGCATTACAAGTTGCGTGGGGGAATCCGATCACTCCGAAATTACTTAAGAGGCGCTTAGAAAAAGGAGGTATTAATGTGGTAACGCTTGTTCATAGTGAGACCTCAACAGGGGTGCTTAGCCCCCTATCAGATCTTGCTGTAGTGATGAAGCAATTCCCAGAGATTTTCTTTGTCGTTGATACGGTTTCTTCCTTTTCAACAATGCCCATTCCAATGGATGAATTGGGTATCGATGTTATGATCACAGGGTGTCAAAAAGGCTTGGCTTTACCGCCAGGAATGGCTCTTTTTTCTGCTTCACAAAAAGCACTTGCACGTGCGGCAGAGGTGAAGGGGAGGGGGTATTATTTTGACTTTCTTGAATTCGAAAAAAACCATGAAGGGAATATGACTCTGAGTACTCCTGTGATTTCCCATATTTATGCTCTCGAGTCAAAACTCGACGATATTTTTACCGAAGGAGTTGCCAATCGTTATACGCGTCATGCGCAAACGAACAAACTCGTGCACGATTGGGTCCAAGAACAGGGTTTTGATTTTTTTGCTCCCGAAGGCTACCGCTCCCTTGCACTAACATGCGTAAAAAATAATAGAGCCGTTGACATTGAGGCTTGGATTGCCCGACTCAAAGAAAAGTATTTCTGTATCTTTGATCCTGGCTATGGAAAACTCAAATTCAATACCTTTCGCATTTCTAATATGGGTGATGAAACGGAGGAGTCAATTTCTCAGCTTATTACCTGGTTGGATGATACGTTGGAGTAACTACCAACGTAACCGAAGCAGCAAGACATTAACCACAAAAGAACACAAAGAAGAATATTAACAAGGATGGAAGAGATGAAAGGGATGGATGAAGGCAAAGTAAAGAGTTGGTTGTTTAAGAGTGTAGGAGCTACAGAAAAACTTTCCCCTAAACCCTTAAACATTTAGTAAGCATTCGGTTAACCCATCAGTAAACTGTGATAGAGAATCAACTGATCATCAGAGCGATCTCTCAAACTTTGATCAGCGTATTCATCAACCTACAGCCTATAGCCTACAGCCTACAGCCTCTATTCGGCCTGTTGGCCGAATAGTTAGACTTTATGAAAAAAATTATTTTATTCCTCTTTGCCGTTGCAGCAAGTTCTAGCCTCCTTCTTGCGCAGACTGAAGAACCCACTACGAACTCCCAACTCCCAACTCCCAACTGTAACAATCAAGGTGATTACCCTGATTGTTACTTGATGATGATCCCTGGAGAATTGAAGGAAATTGAAGAAGGAATAGAAGATATTAAAGAAATTTTTAGATCTTCAGAAAAAAAGGTATGCCTGCCTGACTCGTCTATAAACACACCAACAGAAAACCCATTACTCTTTTCAAATAGTTCAATAGTATTATCAAGTGCAATAAATAATGGAAAAAATCATGCAGAAGAAAATGAAAAAATGACTATTTTTGAAGGGAATGAAATTGATTCTAAAGAAATTGATGAAAATCAAAAAGTCTATGAAAGTTTCTCAAAAATCGATCCTTGGACGAGAAAGCTTGTTTTGGCTGAACAAAAAAGGAAAATCTATAAAGCACAAGAGAACGTTCGTACTACAGTAGGAGAAAGCTTATTTTGTTGGAAAAAAGCAGTAAACTCATTACAAAAGAGCGTTGAATATTGGGAAAAAGCTTCTGAAGTACAGGAGGCCTTAGTGGTAGAATATTGCTTGGTAGCAGAACAATCAAATCAAGCCGCAAAACAGTGGATTAAAGCAGTAAAAATAATGGAGCAGGGTAAAGTGAATCAATGGAGAGAAGCTGGAGAGTCAATGCAGTTAAGTGTTGATTGCAGAATCAAACGTATTCAAGCTCGAAGTATAGGGGATGAGAAAAAAGCTCAAGAATATCTCGAGGTGGCAGAAGAATTTCAAAAAGCTTCAGACTCATGGGTGCAAGTCGTCAAATTGTTGATGGATGGAAAGAAGCATGAGGCTATTATTTTTGCGCGCAAAGGATACTCTCTTCAGTCAGAAGGAATGGGTAAGAAATATGCTCTTCAAGTCTTAGATGCTCAAGAGGAGGGTAAAGTAACTCTTGCAGCTGCTTATAGTGAGGCTGCAGCAACATCACAATGTGCCACAGATCAGTTGAAGCTATCAGCTCAGGTCTATTCTGCAGTAGAAAAAGATGAGGGTAAAAGTTGGTATTGGGCAGGTCGATCTCTGCAAGTGAAAGCAGATTACAAAGCAAAGGCCGGAGAAGCGCAGGAAGAGGGGAAAGTCATCCTTGCAGCTGCTTATAGTGAGGCTGCGGCAACATCACAATGTGCCACAGATCAGTTGAAACTATCAGCTCAGGCCTATTCTTCAGGAAAAATGGGTGAGGGCGATGCCTTGTATCAGGCAGGTCGGTCTCTGCAGGCGAAAGCAGATTACCAAGCAAAGGCTGTAGAAGCCCAAGAAGAAGGCAAAGCCACCCTTGCCGTTGGTTATAGTGAGGCTATGGTAACATCACAATATGCTACAGACCAGCTGAAACTATCAGCTCAGGCGTATTCTTCAGGAAAAATGGGTGAGGGCGATGCCTTGCATAGGGCAGGCCGATCTCTACAAGAGAAAGCAGATTACGAAGCAAAGACAATAGAAGCACGAGAAGAAGACAGAGTTGCCTTCGTTGCTTCTTATAGTGAGGCGGCTGTAACATCACAGAATCTTGCAAATCAATTTTTTTTAGCCGCTAAAACTATGGCTGCAGGAAAACACGATGAGAGTAATGAACAGTTAAGGAGTGCTACCTCTCTTCAGTTGAAGTTAAACTACCAAGTAAAAGCAATTGAAGCACAAGAAGCAGAGAAAACGATGCTTGCAACAGGTTATAACGAGGCTGCTGGAATGTTACAACGTGCGGCAGATCAGTACAGACTATCGGCTCAGGCAATGGCTGTAGAAAAAAAACGAGAGAGTATAAGCAGGGGGTTAGATTGGGTTGCCTACTCTTTTCATGTTAGTGGATGCTACCATGCACAAGCATGCGAAGCATTAGAAAATGGCAAGACTGCTCTCGCGGCTAGCTATAGTGAGGCCTCCGCAACATCACAATATACCGCAGATCAATTTAGCTTGGCAGTTGAAGCTATAATTGCAGGAAAACAAGATGAGGCTAATAAAAGGTTAGGGAGAGCAGAATCTCTTTACTCGAAGGTGGACTACCAAATAAAAGCGATTAAAGCACAAGAAGCAGGGAAAGTAATGCTCGCAGCAGGTTATAGAGAAGCTGCTGAAACGTCACTACGTGCGGCAGATCAGTTCGAATTATCAGTTCAGGCACTGTTTTCAGAAAAACGACGTGAGAGTATAAGCTGGAGTAATCACAGTGCGTGTCTCCAAGCTAAAGCAGATTATCAAGCAAAAGCATGTGAAGCGCAAGAAAATGGTAAAGCAGTCCTCACTGCTGGATATAATAGAGCTGCAGCAACCTTAGAGAGGGCAGCAGAATCTTATAAAAAAGCTGCTGAGGCTCGTGCACTAGGAAAATGGTTGACAGCTCATGGATTTGACAAACTAGGAGAGAAAATCAATAGAGAAGCACACGCGAAAGCAACGAGAGCAGAAGAAGCGGCCAAAGGCGGGATGAGTAAATTTGTTTCTAGGATTAGGTCTTTTGTTGATTTTTTGGGGAGTGTGGAGTCAGATGTTTAAGTTTAAGTTTAAGTTGATTTTTGCTCACTTCGTGACAATGCGAAAAGTGAAACGATATTTTTATTTGCACTTAGTTTTTTGCTCTCGAAGTCGTTTCAGTAAAGGATTCTTGCACGCCTAGAAAAATTTTACCAACTGG
>DATEBV010000022.1:0-5266 GCA_035287205.1 Chthoniobacterales bacterium
GAAGATAATAATCTTATGAAAGATAAAGTTAGAGAATTAGAGAGAGCTGCTGAAAAGGAAGAATCTGCTGCAGAAAGAACTTTTGGGTTTATTTACAACTTAGAGGATATAGAAGATTATAAAAATAAGGCAATAGCAGCAAGATTAGAAGGGAATCAAGAGTTAGAGAAAGCTTGGAATAACCTTGCAGAAGAAACGCAGATTCTTGCAGATCTTTGTAATCAAGCTGCTCAAGCGGGTTATATGAATAATTATCAAGAATCAAGACATTTGTCAGAACTGTCGAAAGTGCATGAAAAGCATACTATTCCTATGTTATTTGAAATTGCTGACTACCTCACTCAAGCAGCAATAGGTAGAACTGCTGGAAATCAAGATGCAGCCAATCTTTGGACACAGGGAGCTCTAGAATTAGAGAAAGCTTTACACTATACTTCGGATGATATGGGTAATATTATTAGGTCTGCTAAGAGCAGAGCACATATGTTGGCGTTGGCTGCTGAATATACTACTAAAGCTCAAAAAAATATGACTGCAGGTAATCAGAACTTGGCTTGCTGGTGGAGTCAGGCAGTTCAACAATCACTGGGGGCGGTCCAGTATGAGGATCAGTCTGCTCAGGCTTTTATCAATGGAAATGAGGATGAGGCTGATCTTCTAGGTCAAGCTGCAATAGCTTCTTGGAATGCAACTAAAATTACTGTTAAGGTTGCTCAACATTGCGAAGAAGGAGTAACTAAAACTAATGTTACAAATGATCTGTTAGAGGAAAGGGCTAGGCAATTTCAGATTGCAGCTGAGAGGTTTTCTAAGGCTGCAGCATGCAGATCAGTAGAAAATTATAGAGCTTCTGACCTTTGGACTCAGGCAGCAATGCAACTGGAGATTGCTAATAAGAGCACACAGTGTTTTTTTCTTCGTCTTCATGATAATTTTTTAGATCATGATAATAGAGCTAGTGACTTTGCTCGATCTGTTGGTGATGAATTAGCCAAGGTAGCAGCAGTGTTTGAAGGCATTGAAGTTAAAAATCAAATGAATAATTTAGATCCTGTTCAAGATGTTGTGAATCTATTTGTTAAGACAGCAGAGTATCGTGCTAATGCTCGTGTGGCTCAAAGCATAAAAAATAAAAAACTAATTAATCTTTGGGATAAGGCTGTAAAGCAATCTCAATTGGCTGCTAAAAGCAAAACAAAGGAGATCATGGCAACCATGGGTGAAAAAGATTATAATACGTATCTCATTATTATGACAGAAACGCTACAAGATTCTGCTAATAAATTTGCACAAGCAGCTGAAACTTTCGTTGCAGGAGATGAAGCCGCTTCTAATGTTTTAGCTCAAGCAGCAGAAAGACAGTCTGAACTTGCTGTGGAGCAAAAGAGTAAGGGATTAAGTAATGCAATAAATTGTAATATAGATCGTGATTTTGATTTTTAGACAGAAACAACCACTAAAGAGAGTAGAAAATTAACCACAAAAGAACACTCAAGAAGAAGTAAAGATTTAATTTCCAAAATGATGAAAACCTTCCTTTCCCTTTTCCTAGGGATCTTTATAAGCTTTGCAAGTTTTAGTAGTATTATTGCTTCTGCCTCTAATTTGGACGTTACGCCCAAATTAATGATGAACCCTGCGATTGAAGGGACAGAGGAAGCCATTGAGTTGATTCTTAATGAAAGAAGATCTTCAATAAAGTCTCTGAAATCGATTGCTCCAAAAGCTGCAGTGGGTGAGTCAAACAAGGCAACTTCCATAATCCTAGAAACGGGAATAGAGACTCGCGATCTTTCGCAATATACTTTGCCCCAAAATGTTTTTCCCGAACCCTTACGTACCGTTAAGGTATGCAGCGGCTCCGTAAAAACCATTTTGGAACAAAGTCCTTACGAAATTTCATCCAGTTCTATTCCCGTTTCTAGGATAATGATTCCTTCTTCTGGTGATCAAGAGGCAAGTTCCTTATATGGTTATGGAACTGTACAAGACATGCTCCTTGCTGAAATAGAGTCTAACATTGAAACGCTAGGAACGGCCAATGTTGCTGGTAAATTATTAGAGCAAGAAAAGCGAATGAAAAATAAGTTAGAGCAGAATCATCCTAATATCACTTGGGATTGGAACTCGGTCAATCTTGATGAGTTGATCCATCAAGCACTTGAGAAAAAATATGAATTAGCATATCTTGCTAGCCTATATGCTGATAATGAAGCAAGCAAAAAAGAATTTGAAAACCATAATCTATGGCCAGGAAATAGAAAACTCTCCTCTGAAGAGAAATGGGCCAAAAAACTGGCGATTACTTCAGAAGACTTTGATTTAAATTCGCAAAAGTCTCATAAAGAAATAGATGCTTCTTATTTAAAGAAATTGGAAGAAGAGCGAATTCAACATCAACGAGCTCTCAGAAAAATCGCATGGGGTGATAACAATCCACATGCCTACGAGCATTGGGCCCTTCCTGGAGCGTTAGAATCTATTTTTTTTCAAAAAACAGAAGAAAAGAATTTAGAAGAAATTCATCCTCCGGAAATTCTTTTAGAACAGGCTGAAATGCTAGGCAAAAGACTCTTTCGAGAGATGCAACGTAAAAGGCCTGTTTTTAATAATTCTACATCGAGCGTTAGGAGGGCGTCCATTATTGAAATAAATCAAGAAAGTTGTGATGAAAACTTAAAATTCATAGATCCTATTAGAGTTAGTTCTAAACTCGCTTATGCTGATGAAGTGCAAGGAGTCGACGGCGCACAGAAGTTGAGTGTACAGAAGCTACTCGATGCTTCGAGCACCGGCGCGACGAAGCAATTCGCAGCAGAAGTAGAGGTTAGAACTAACTCTATTGAAGTTGAAAAACAAGCCTTAGCCGAAATTATGGCAGAAAGTCAGAAATCAACACTCAAAAATATTCTTCGTTGGACTGTTAGAGAAAAATCAAATCAGCTTTACGGTGAAGCTCTTGCAATGGTTAAATCTGCTAAAGTAGCGAGAGAAAAAAAGTCTGAAGAGAATGTCCAAGCTACTGATCATGATGATAGGAATAGTATGATCAGCAAAATTAGTGGAAGCATTTTAGGAGTTTCTAGTGTTGTTTCTAATGTTACAGGTATGATAAAAAATGCGTCTCAATTTAAAGAATTCACTGCCAACTCAAAAGACTTAGAAGGTGTTATCAAAGAGGCCAAAGAAGCTGAAGAGGAATGGAAAAGGTTAGTGGAAGATGCCGAAAAGGTTCGAATAGAACAAGGGGGAACTCTTCTTGATTCTACATTAGTAATAGATGCTTGGATGGAATCAGATACAAAAGCTATTTCCACTAAAAAAGAAAAAGAAAAAAACAAAAAAGAAAAAGTTATAGCAGAAAGGCGGGAAAAAAATTGGAATGCTAACACCGCTCGCTGGAAAGCCAGAATACAGGCAGATGAACTAGCTAAAACTGCTTACGAAGCTGAAGAAAAAGCAGCTGAACTTTTTGAAGCAGAGCTTGAAATCAAGGTGAAACCTGGAGCTAAAGAAAAAGAGAAACAGAACGCCATTGAAAAAGCTACCGTAGCTAAAAACGAAGCGGCTTTAGCTCGAACGGCTTCTCTCAATGCTGAAAAAGATTGGTATAGATTAGCAATGAATCATCATTCTCTAATAACAGTAGAGAGCCAAGGAGAAGCAGCTATTAAAGACGCTCTTGAAAAGCTTCGAGCATCCGATATTGCAGTAAAAGATCTTTGGTATAATCTAACAAGTCTCTACACGGAAGATCAAAGAAGAGATTCAGAAGAAGAATATACGGAGCAAAAGAGAGTGGAAAAGGAAATAGCCGATTATAAATTGAAACGAATACTTGATATGGCTTCCTGTTTTGAAAACGTTACTGCTGCCAGAATTAAAGCTAAGAGCTTCTATGTCAAAGCAAAAACTCCTGAGAGTAAAGCAGCTGCAAAACTTCTCTACGATGAAGTTGATAAGCTTGAATTAAATGCTCTGCAGAATTATGCAGAAACAGTTAAAAATGATGCTTTAGCATCAGCACGAAAAAGAATTCCAGGAATCGAAGTCGTATGGGTAGAAAAAAAGACTCAATCAGAAAGAGAAAAAGGGAGATTGTCTGACTCTCTTCTTTTTAAGGTGCCTTGTCAAGATCGATGGGCTAATGAAAATCAACGAGATTTTCTACGCATTACAGCGATTGCTGCAGCCGATGAAGAAGCAGTCAGAAGCTTTCAGAAGGAAGAAAGGCGTCTTAGTGATATAGAAACTCTCTGGATGGCTGTCATAGAAGCCAAAAAAAAGGCTGCTATTATAAGGCCTAAAAATGCTGCTGCTGCTTATGAACAAGGAGATAAAGCTGCTTGGCTGACGCTTACTCCTCAAGAAAGAGATGCCTACAATAGAGAAATATCTGAAGCGAATAGGAACTATGAAATCAAAGTTGTAAACATGATAGAATTAGCTGAAGAGAGTTTAGCTCAAGCTCTTAGAGAAGTAGAGAAAAGAAAATATTCTGTAAAAAATGCAGTGGGAATGAGTCATAGCAAACAACTTGCTCATGAAGCTTTAGAAAAATCAAAGGCTGAATTGACTGTCTTGCAACAAGTTAATCTAGAAAGAGAAGAAGCCCTTCGATTAGGTAAGCTTAGTGCTGAAGAGAGAGAAGAGATTGCAAAACTTCCTGGAGGAGCTCAAGATAAGGCTGCAGAAATAGAAAGAAAAATAGAAGAAGCAAAACAAGCTTTTAAGGAAGGCCGAGGAGAAAAAAAATCTTATAATTGGGAGCGTATTGCAACAAAATTAGAGCAATCAAGAGACAGTTGGCATCAAGTGAGTGCGTTAATGGCCCAAGGAAAACTCGAAAAAGCCTTTCTTTGGAGAAAAGCGGCTGAAGAATCAGAAGCTGCGGCAAACGAAAGAAGGAAAGTTATTAATGCCTATATTATAGGGAACGAAGAAGAAGCTGAACAGTTAGGAAAAGAAGTATGGAGTGCTTATTTATTATCAGATGCTTTTACTTGGTCACTGAAATCGGAAGAAGCACTAGAGATGTCAAATCAAGTAGTGAATAAGGATAAAGAGTTATGGAGAAACATAGCAGAGCAGTATAAAATTGCTGCTGATTATGAGAGAAAAGCTTCAAAGGCTCACTTAGCAGACAAAGATAATGAAGCCTCTTATTGTACTTGTGTAGGCAGGTCTATGTATTCAAGTGCAAATTATCAGGTAAAAGCGATTCAAGCTGGAGAAGACGGGAACACAGAGTTAACAGCAGTCTATA
>DATEBV010000023.1:0-7993 GCA_035287205.1 Chthoniobacterales bacterium
AATTAGGTTGCAAATTACAGGTTTCAGAAAATTAAAAGTGAAGGTTATAACTTCTCCGCGACTCGTAGCCGCGCACTCCGCGAACGAGGATTGTTATGAAGCTCCTCCTCACTGGCAGTAATGGATCGAGGTGTTAATAAATTAAAAAGCCGGTAAGGATTCGGACGAGGTGCAGGCCAAGTAGGATCATCAACTTCAACTACAGAATGTTTTCTTAAAAAGTGTTTTATGATGCGATCCTCTAGCGAATGAAATGAGATGACGGCAAGACGTCCTTTCGATGCTAACAACTCCGAAAGGAGAGGCAGGGCTCGTTCCAGGCCCTCTATCTCTTCATTAACCGCAATACGTAAGGCTTGAAAAATACGCGTTGCTGGATGACGTGGTCCAGGACGCACCCCTCGAGCTACAAGAGCAGCTAACTCTGTTGTTGTGGTAATCAGCTTTTGGGAACGTTCACTAATAATACGTTTTGCTAAAGTAACAGCTCGCGGTTCCTCCCCATAAGCACGAAAAATATGCACAAGCTCACTGAGCTCTGCTGTATTAATAATTTCTGCAGCGGTACGAGGAGAAAGCCCCATCCGCATATCAAGAGGTCCTTCCTTTTGAAACGAAAAACCACGTTCAGGTGTGTCTAATTGATAGGAAGAGACGCCTAGATCGAGTAACACACCATCGACTGCCTTAATTCCCATGGAAGCAAGATGACGAGGAATGTCAGCATAGTTACTCTCAATACTTAAAAAACGATCACCAAAAGAAGCCAAGCGCTCACGAGCATGCATAAGAGCTTCCTTATCACGATCACAACCTATAACCGTCGCTCCTGCTTGAAGCAACAAGAGAGCGTGTCCTCCACCACCGAGAGTACCATCAAGAAAAACAGCACCTGGTTGAGGCTTTAGAAAGTCAATGACTTCTTGAGACAGCACCGGCTTATGAAAAAAACCTTCCCTCTCAATAGTGTCATTATTCTGCTTATAAGCAGAGTGTTGACATAATGGAGGCAATTGTAGGTTCATGAAAAAAGAAGTGAAAGGGGGTAAATTTAAAGGATGAAATCTGCTGCTTCATTTTTAGAGTCCAATGAGTTCAGCAACGTGACGGAAAGACGTATGTTCTTCTTGAGCAACAGAAGACCAACGTTTCGGATTCCAAATCTCAAAACGACTCCTCCCTCCAACAAGGACCACTTCCCCACCCAATTCAAGAGTCCTACACTGTTCTTCAGCGAAAAGAATCCTTCCCTGGGCATCAGCCGTAACAACGCGTGCTTGACTATAAAACTGCCTAATAGCCTTACGCCGTTCCATTGCTGGCGCAGCACTTTGATGAATACGATCCTCCATCTGATTAAACTCTGCAGGAGGCATAATAATAAGACATTCTCCTACGGGACTCGGAATTGCATGGAAGTCATTAGGGCCCTCTCCCAACCATGCTGCAGGGATCGTTACACGATGCTTCGCATCCATAACACGTTCAAACGTGCCTGCATAAATAGTAACTTTGGAAGAGATTTGAGACATTATAGCCGTTCAGTCCCCGCTGCGCGGCGACTGAAATAAAATAAGAAGTTTTTTTGTATCGTTGCCTTTTCTTGAAAAATTGTAAGATTAAACTGAATTGATATATTTGTTCTGTTTACGTAACTATTAATATCATCGGATTAGGATGTGGCTGAGGGATGAGGACTGCATTATTTCAAATAAATTTTTTAAATTTATTTGATAATTTAGGAGTCTTTACTTCAGTCGCTGCACAGCGAAGGCTGAACAACTACCGACATTTAAAAAATCAAAACCACTTTATTCCACAACGCCCCACTTTTTCCCACTAATGCCATAAAAAGTCAATGAAAATTTTAGTTGAATCTAATAAAAAAAATGGTACCTTACTGTATATGAAACAGCTTCTTCTTTCACTCATTCTAGGCTCCAGCTTACTCATTGCATCAGCAACTTCAGCAAAAGATGTTAATAAGGACTCACAAAACAGTGCACTTCCTACTATTAATGTGGATTTTATTACTGTGGGTGATGGAGGTAACATTGAAGACCGCATTACGGGCTTGGGCGCTGTTGCCGAACCTTTTAATATCGGAAAATTTGATATTACCGCAAAGCAATATTGCGCTTTCCTTAATGCCGTAGCCTCCCAAGAGGATACCTACCATCTTTACAATGAGCAAATGACCAAGGATCCCAATATTGCCTCTATCCAATGTTCTGTCTCCTCAGGGCTTACTCACTACTCCGTCATTCCAGGAAGAGAACAATTTCCTATTGTCTATGTTAGCTGGTTTTCTGCAGCACGATTCTGTAACTGGCTTCACAATAACCAACCAAAAGGAAATCAAGGACCAGACACAACAGAAACTGGAGCTTATGAACTCAATGGAGCCATGAAGGACATTGAAACCAGTACAGAATCAAAAAATTTCTGCGAAGTAAGTCCTGGAGCCAAGTATTTCATCCCTACAGAAGATCAATGGTTCAAAGCCGCTTATTATAAAAGTAAGGGAGTTAATAATGGTTATTGGGATTACCCTACAAAAACCAATATCGCTCCAGGCAATACTATTTATAGCTATGTTTTTTACTACGATAAAACAAATCAAGCAAACTACTACATTCCTACAAACATCTATAAAAGCTCCAATGCAAAAGCACCCTTCCTAACACCTGTTGGAGCCTTTAAAGATTCTCCTGGCACCTATGGCACTTTTGACATGGGAGGAAATGTCTTTCAGTGGACAAGCTGTAAACCTGGAAGCACTGGTTCACGTACGATTCGTGGCGGTTCATGGAAATTACAAATGAGTGATGAGCTCAATCGAAAATATTGCGCTACCTATCCTTCTGATAAAGCCTGTAACTTTATAGGATTCCGTATTGCAGCACCTGCTACTGTTACTGTTCCGCAGTAAATTTAATGTACTAACGCCTACGTAACAGACAGAACAATAGCCACAAAAGAACACAAAAAAGCACAAAAAAAGAGCTAGTGCTAACTTAGTTGCTTAATAATTTTAAACATCTTATCAGTTATTAATGTTAATTTAATTTCTCCTAGATATTCGACTCATTAAATTTGGCCTATTAGTCGAATAATTATATTCTTTTTTATAAAAAGATATTCGATAATATAAAATTTCTTTGTGTTTCTTTGTGTTTCTTTGTGTTTCTTTGTGTTCTTTTGTGGCTATTTTCTTCCTTCTTTCTATTACTTCTGTTTAGTTTAAGTTCCCTTTTTCTTCATGCTTTCTCCCCTTGCCTTTGGAATGCCAGCGACTCCTGAATTAATCTTTCTAGGAATCCTAGCTCTTATCCTCTTCGGTCCTAAAAAACTCCCTGAATTGGCACGTGGCTTTGGCAAAGCGATGGCAGAATTTCAAAAAGCTAAAGAAGAATTTCAACGAGAAATACTTCAGGTTCCCCCACTTCCTGAAATTAAAGAGCCTCTAGAAAAAAAGGCTTTTACTCGTTCAGAACCCTCTCTTCATCAAGGGAATTCTGAATAAAATGGCGCATGCCGATGCTTGTATAGGTCCTCTTGATCTCAACAGGACGCTATACCTTCTCTAACCATCCGCGCCTCCCCCCTTAACACGCTGCGCGAGCAATATGCTTTGCAGTCTCCACGACTTCCTTGGGAAGAATGGACTTTCTTGCTTATGTTCGAAAGCCTCATTCTTACTAATGAAATCTAAACAATTAATCACCAACAACTAAATAACCAAGATTTTTTCTGGTTATTAATAAAACTCCTTACATCAGTTAACCTCTTAATGAAACATTACTTATCTCTTTTTATCGCGTTAATATATTGCAGCGCACTATCTTGCAACGCATTTTCTTCTCAAACTGCCGCACCTGATCCCTCTTCTCTTGTACTAAACCAAGCATCTTTACACTACAACTCACCAGATTGTATCTCAACTACTGATCATCAATCAGATGATGATTTGACAGAAGAACACCACTATGCCACTTTTCTTAATGCTGTAGCCCCTCAAGAAGAACTAGCAGATAATGATGAGTTAACAACTGATCTTACTCAAAGCAAAGGAAATCCAAAAGAACCACCGACATTATCGACTGATACCAAGAGCACTGAAAACAGAACTCCTTCTTTAGAAAAAACTCATGATAGTTCCAATACCCCACAAAACACATCCTTTGATACTCAAAAAAAATCAAATGCTGCAGATATTTTACTAGCAAAAGAACTCGCTGGAGGAGTAGCGTATACAATTGTTGTAGCATCGTTATATACTACAGCATACATAGCACCACAAACAGCACTAGTGTTAGGAGCTATAAAGATCATAGGGCTAGCCTATTGCCTATCGGTTTGGTGGACAAGTTAGTAAAAACAACGAACGTCTCTTTATTTCGGTAATTACCAACATCTTGCCGTTGATAAAACTGGCAACACTTGCAATCCATAGTAATTTTAGCGATTGGAAAGCAACTCTATTGCTTTAGCAAATCAGCAAGAGCTGTTGAGGATATTCAATGATTTTCACCACCTCAGCCTGTAATCTGTAATCTAGTCGTTCAGAGCCTTCCTCCACAGGAGGGAGATCTAACCACCTACGCCATAATATATCTTACGCCACGGCCTTGACCCACTGCCTTCAGATAATCCTGACCGATTAATTGTTTGAGATGCGCTTTTATCGTATTTCTATTGGCTTTTGTACTTATCTCTAGTTCCCTAACAGCAACTTCTCCTCGAATTTTGACTAAATCGAGAATCTGTCTTGAAAGCACAGGAAGCTCCGATTGCAACGACTGCTCTTCCTTGATTTTAAAAGCTAGATTATTCTTTTGCTTGATCATCGTTTTTAAAAAAAAGAGAAGCCATGGTGCCCATTCTTGTTGAGGTGTTCTAATACTCTGTTGAGTGCGACGCAATGCCAAATAGTAATTTTCTTTATTGGCTTCAACCACACTTTCCATCGAACTGTAAGGCACATAATGATAACCTGCCTGTAAAAGAAATAGCGTTGTCATAATACGCGAAAGCCTACCATTGCCATCCCTAAACGGGTGAATCATCAAAAATGTTACGATAAAAATGCCGATCAGCATTAAGGGATGATGCGTTTCCACAACAAGTTCCTGACGGTACCAATCTACTAATGCTTTCATCATTAAAGGGGTTTCAAAAGGCGTCGCTGTTTGAAATACAACTCCAAGACTTTTCCCATCAACTCCGAACGCTTCTACATGGTTTGTGATTTTTTTATACTCTCCACGGTGATCTTCATCTTTTTCACTGTACTTGAGTAAGACACCATGAAGCTGCTTAATATGGTTTTCTGTAATGCTGATGTTCTTATAACTGGCAAAAATCATGTCCATGGCATCAGCATAGCCTGCAACCTCCTGCTCATCACGGCTTGTAAAAGACTTCCTCCCTAATCCGGATAAAAGATGTTCTATCTCTACATCCGTTAATGTCACTCCTTCAATCCGTGTTGAAGAACCTACACTTTCTATAGTAGCACTCTTTTTTAAGATGCTCAGACGTTCAGGAGCCAAGTGCTCCATCACCTGCCAACGGCCTTTAAATTCATCTAATTCTGCGATGAGCTTAAGAATTTCTGGAGTGATAAGAATATTTTTTATTTGAAGCATGTTAGCATTCAGTCACCGCTCCGCGGCGACTGAAGTAAAATAAGAGATTGTAAACGTTAGCCTCCTTCTTCGGAAGGCGAGCTTTAAACTATAGGTTACAGCCTATAGCCTATAATTGGCCTGTTGGCCGAGTAGTTATATCCGATTATATCCAATTATATCCAATTATATCCAATTATGTCCAATTATATCCAATTTCTTTGGCGGATTACATACATAAATATTCGACTAACTCTTGTCACGAAGTGACCAAAAGTCACCTTTCGCCTTCAGCCTTTAGTCTTTAGCCTCTATGCATCCTGCTGGCCTAATAGTTCTGCTGCCCGTTGATGCTCCTCCGCTTTTTGCTGATATTTTGTGGCTTCTTCTCTTAAGGTTTGAGCTTCGGCAGCCTTTCCTTTTGCTTCTGCCTCGATTGCTTGTTCTGGTTTTTTCGCTACGTTTTTGAAAGCATTACCAACATCATTCCTACTTTTACCTTCAGCTATTTTTCCTGCGGCGTAAGCTCTTGCTGATTGAGCATAAAGCTCACCTGCATGTTTTCTTTGCTCGACTGCCTCACGCCATTTTAAAGCCTCTTCTGGTTTGCCTGAACTCTCCGCTTCAATCGCTTTTTCTAGATTTCGTGGTACATAATAAAAAAATTGACCTGCTTGATTCCAAATTTTACCTTCTTCTGTTTTTCCTACATTATAAGCTCTTGCTGCTTCCGCAAAAAGATCGCTACAGTATTTGCTATGATTTGCTACTTCTCTCCATTTTTGAGTAGCTTCTAAATTGCCTTTTCTCTCAAATTCGATAGCTTTTTCTAGATTATCTGCTGCGTTTCTCAAATTATTACTAGCATCTCTCCACCCTCCACCTTCATCTGTATGCCCTACGTTATTAACTCTTTTCATCTTCTCACTCATTTCTTGTATCATGGTCCGCCATGTTTCTATTAATGTTCTATCGGTCTCTATACGTAATAAAGATTCCTCTTGAGCAATATTATCTACTGCTGCATTTACATCCCGTCCTTGTAGCCTTTCTGCTGCCCACTGTTGTTCTTTCACTTTTTGCTTATATTCAGCAACTTCTTCCCTTAAAATCTGGGCTTCGACAACTTTTCCTCTTACTTCTGCTTTGATGACTTCTTCTTGTTTATATACTGCGTTATTCAAAGCATAAGCAGCATTTGCCCAACAATTACCTTCAGTTGTTTTCCCTGCGGCATAAGCTTTTGCTGCTTTAGTATAAAGCTCAGCAGTAGGTTTCTTTTGCTCGGCTTCATTGCGGTATGTCAGAGCCTCTTCTGACTTACCAAAACTCTCAGCTTCAATCGCTTTTTCTAATGCTATTACTGCAAAATGAAACTCCAGACCAGCATTATGCCAATTCTCACTTTCTTTTTCTTTTCCTTGCCCATAAGCTCTCGCGGCTTCGATAAAAAACTCACCGACACGTGCTTTTTGCTCAGCTGCCTCTCGCCATTTCTGAGCCTCTTCCGACTTGCCCTCACTCTCTCCTTTAATTACTTTTTCTAGGTTTATTGCTGCACCAGACAAAGCATTACCAGCACGACGCCAAATTTCACCTTCCTCTGTGTTCCCTGCAGCATTAGCTCTTCCCTCCTTCTCCTTTATTTCTGGTATCATGGAAGTCCATGTTTCTATTAGTTTTTGATCCCCTTCTATGCTGCCTATTAGACCGGTAGGCCGAATAGAGGCTATAGGCTGTAGGCTATAGGCTGTAGGCTGGGATACCGCTGCTGCGGCAGGAGATTGAAGATGGGAGATAGAAGATGGGATCAGAGGCTTACTGTTGCAGTCATCATTAGACTTCTTCCCAAATTGACTCACTCGCTCCCGCTCGGCTCGCCCTTCGGGCTGCTCGAGCTCTGCTCTTCGCAGTCTATCCCGCGGTCTCCCGACCACCTGGTATTCTACTTCTGCTGTGAATTGCTGCGTCGCGCCAGTACTCGAAGCACCGAGTAGCTCCTGTACACTCAACTTCTGCGCGCTGTCGACTCCTTGCACTTCATCAGCACAAGCGAGTTTTGAAAAAAAGTCTATTGGAATCACTCTGATGATTTGTTAATCCGGTGGCACATTCTACCGACAGGTCACTCAAATTTACTAGTGTCTCGACAGCTGCAGTTGCTTTGCTTTCCTCGGCTAAAATATTGGCTTGGACTGCTGCTTCTGCCGCCCGCTGACAGTCCTCCGCTTTTTGCTGATATTTCGCCGCTTCTTCTCTTAAGGTTTGAGCTTGGGCAGGATTTCCGCTTGTTTCCGCATCAATCGCTTCTACTAGTTTTTTTGCTGCATTACGCAAACCTGTGGCAGCATCATTCCAACTAT
>DATEBV010000024.1:0-25495 GCA_035287205.1 Chthoniobacterales bacterium
TTAAAGAATGGCACTGTGAATAACTTTGGCTTTTTGAGTGCTTTTTTGATAAAAAAGCACTACTACTATGGGAGGGCTGCTACGAAAAAAATCCTTTTTTTCCAATTTTTGAAAAATCACTTCACTTCCGGACAGGCTCTATCTACCATCTCCTAGTAGCAACTTCTTCATAGACGTTGGTAGTTCCTCCACTCTTGATAAATCAGTGGTGAAATTTCCGAGGGTTTGATTTCGCTGCGGCCGCCCCAGAAGACGTTGGTGTAGAGAAGAGGAATGTTTTTTAATTCTAGGTGGCGATCGATAGCTGCCTTGTGTTCTAGAAGGCGTGTACGGTCAGTTCCATGCGCAACGCCCATAATATTGACATTGTAAAAATCAGGACCTCCTTCACGCCAGTAGCAATGAGTGAGAATATCGTGGCGGCCAATTTCTGCTCCAGCTTCTGCTTCACGTCCTGCAGGCACGGCCCAATGGAAGAGTCCATTAAAGCGTGTGACGCGTACGCCGGTTGCTGAAGGTTTGACATGTTCAAGGAAGGTTGAGAAGCGGCCGAGAAGTTTTCTTTTTTGAAGGGAATGAGCAATGGCATAAAACTCTTCTTCAGAAACACCAGCAGCAATGGCTCTCTTACGCCATGGAAAGGATATGATTTCGTTTGGAGTGAATTCTTTTTTCAGTTCCAGAAGTACTGTCCATTCCAGATCGGAAAGATGAACTACTGAGGGGCTCATCATCGAGGCTGGTGTTTCAGAAAGATCTCCGGGTTCACAGAGTTTACGCCGTACATGGCCCACACCAAGTGTGAAGATGCCTTTGGCGGGCATGAGAAGGAATGATTCAGCGCCAGTTTTTTTTAACAAAAGTTCACAATGATCGGTTAAGGAAAATCCAGCAGGAACTTTAAGGGTAGTCCAGAGACGGTAGGCACTACCAGGAATTTTAGAGTCGGTGGAGCGTACGACTACATGTCCAGAGAAAGGGTCTTCCTTAAACATGAAATTAAAAGCAGTATCGAGCTTTTCTTCAGGAAGACGCCAGGCTACAAGGGCTCCTTCTGCTAAGTTATTAGCAATGAGTGTTTGTCGTACACGTCGGATCGTTCCGGCTTCGAGCATGGCTCGAATTCTTTCTAAGACTATTTCGAGTGGCTGACCGGACTGTTCTGCAATAACAGAAAAAGGATCTTCATGAAAACCAGTAATCTTATCTTCAGAAATTGAAAGAATAGCCGCATTGATGGGATCGTTGTGCTCGGTAGGGATAGCAGGCTGGAGATCTACTGTAGGTTTAGGTTTGGCTGATAGTGGGTGCATGATAAAAATTTAATTAACCGCAAAGAACGCAAAGAACGCAAAGAATGAAAGTAACTATTCTGCTAATAGGTCTCATAGTGGTGAGAGAAGGGAAGTGAGAGGAGGGAGGAGGAATGTTGATTGATCGTGATTAAGATTTAAAGAATCGCTCTGATAATTCGTTGGAGTATATTGTAAGAGAGACTTCTTGAATTCATTTTTAAGAATCTTTCATTTTGCAGTCTATTCTCTGCGTTCTTTGTGTTCTTTGCGGTTAAATAATTCTTTTTATCCTTTCTTTGTGGTTACTAGGCAGTTTCTGTTTTTGCCGCATCAATCAATTGCCAGAAAGCACCTGCATCAGCGACTTGTTCATCTTCAGTCATCGGAAGTTTGGAGCGGAAGAGAAAATCGCGGAGAGTATTTTTATGAAGGACTCGATGGATAAGTAAGCCTTGAGTATGAGATTCAAAGTAGATCCGGTAATCAAGGCAACGATAACGATAGAGTGTTCTGCCTTCGCGACGAATGGTACCAAACTGTTCCCCACCGAGTTTATCAAGGTCCTCCGGAAGGACCTGAAATTCGGCAAGAAGGTCAAGCTGGAGCTCTTTAGGAAGAGAGCTCATTTCAGCAGCACTAATGGGATTAAAAATAACTTGAAACATGGGGAGAGGACTACCAAGGTTGTCACCTTGGTAGTGTTGAAAGGTTGAAGGGTTGAAAGGATGATGTTAGGTGGCTTCGTAGCTGTGTGGAATTAACAGCCACAAAGAACGCAGGAAGTATGAAATTTTTTAACGCCAGCCAATACGTCTAATGCCGATAATTTCTTGATCAAAATGACGATCCTCAGAAAGAAGAGGTAGTCCATGCTGAAGTGCTAAAGCAGCAATCCAAATATCATTAATAGGAATCATGCGCCCGATGCTCTTTAATTGGTCTTTTAAAGTGGCATAGTGACGAGCTGTTATAGCATCGATGATAAGAATGGATCGAGATTGTTCTAATTGATCTAACCAAGGTTCTAGGATTTTGCGATAACGTGATTTTATTAATCCACTACGGTATTCAGCCAGAACAGGAACAGAAAGATATTGCTCCTGTGGTGCACCCAATACGTTCGCAATTTTTGAATCTTGTTCAGCCATGGCTGAAATGGCATTGGTATCTAAGATCATTGCCAGTCTCCAGGATGAATTTTAGAAGCGTCTGCTAAAAGTTCTTTATGAATTTTAGAGAGTTCTTTTAAAGGAACATCTGGTGGTGGTGGCATGGGTGATTGGTGCCACAGAGTGTTTTTCTTAGATTCACGAGAAAGTTTTTCGGTCAAAGCTTCATTAAAGAAGACTTTCATTGTTGTATGACGGCGCAAAGCCGCTGCTTTAACTTGACGAAATAAGGAGTCTGGTAGTTCTAATGTTGTTTTAGCAAACATGAGAACCCATATTTATGGGTATAAAGTAATTTTGTCAAGAATGCTTTTTGTTACTTTAACACAAAATGGCAGATTACCAATGAAGCGGCGACTCCTACTGTGTCAGCAATAAGCCCGGCTGCTAATGCATGGCGGCTTCGTTTGATGGCCACAGAACCAAAGTAGACTGCAAGAACATAAAAAGTTGTTTCGGTACTTCCAAGGATAGTTCCTGCTAGTTGGCTGATGAAGCTGTCAGGGCCTGCACTTTTAACGATTTCGGCAAAGAGGCCGGTGGCGGCACTACCGCTGAGAGGACGCACAAGAATGAGTGGAAGAAGTTGTGAGGGAAGGCCGATAAGGTCGAGGAAAGGAGCTAACAAATGACTTAGAAAATCAATGCCTCCGGCAGCGCGAAAGATACCAATGGCAACGAGAATGGCAACAAGGTAAGGAAAGATACGGAGAGCTACTTGGAATCCTTCTTTAGCTCCTTCAACGAATTCTTCATAAACAGCAACACCTCGCAAAAAAGCATAAAGAGGAAAAAAACCGATTAGGAAGGGGATGGCAAGGAGTGAGATTGCCTCGATGATAGCGACCCAAGGGGCAATTGGTGTGTTCCGTGGAGTACCTACTAACTTCCAAGCGGCATAAATAAAGACTCCGATAAATGAAAATAAAACTATTTTTTTGAGAGGAGAAAGATTCTTCAGCGCTTTGGTGAAAGGCGAAGGCTGGTTGATGATAGCCGGTTGAGGGTTAATGGTACTTGGTTGGGAGAATATTTGTTGCTCTGATAATGTATAGGGAGGTAAGGCAAAGAGAGGTAACCGTTGAAGAAGTTTTGCTGCTGTAATTCCTGCAATGCAGGAAGAGGCTGTGGCGACCATTGCGGTGCCAATGATAGAACTAGGATGAATGGCTCCTGCTGCAGCAAGGATACCAACAGCTGTTGCAGGGATCAGTTGCACAGAGCTTGTATTAATGGCAAGAAAAGTACACATCGCATTCGTTGCTGTTTCAGGACGTCGATTGAGCGACTGAAGATCTTGCATAGCACGAAGACCTAAAGGCGTGGCCGCATTAGCAAGGCCAAGCATGTTCGCTGCAATATTCATGACCATGGAGCCCATGGCGGGATGATCAGGAGGTACGTCAGGAAAAAGACGTACTAAAAGTGGACGAAGGAAGGAGGCCAGTTTTTCGAGCATTCCTGACTTTTCGGCAAGACGCATGATGCCTAGCCAAAGCGCCATGATACCACTGAGAGGAAGAGCAATCGTCATAATAGCGGTTTTGCACGCTTCAAAGGTTGCTGCAGTAACGGCTTCAAGATGTCCTGTAAGAACACCAGTAATAAGACCTGTGAGAAGAAGGGCAAGCCAGAGATAGTTGATCATGGGCGGATGAATCTCAAAACATAATGCTATGGCATTATGTTTTGAGATCCGTTCGTGATTGTTTCAGCTTGGAGGGTTAGTTTGTAAAATTTGAGTATTTTTATAAGTGCTCACATTAGAAGATCGTGGTAACATGCACAACGCCTTTTTTGACTGGTACCTCATACTAACGATAATTTCGCATTCGCCAAAAAGTGGGTCAGTCCCACACATGATCACCTACGGTGCTCATATGAGGTAGCTGACCCCTTTTTTCGTCCAATTTAATCCGAACTTTTAAGTGATATGAGGTACTAGTTATCTTTACACACATTGAGGTTAAGTTTTTTCAACTTTTGTAACCGTTTCTCAACTTTTAATAAAATTATGCAATTAAATCGTACACTTAGTGAGCAGGCTGGTCATTTTATTCAGAATCATCCTCCACAGGAGGGTGGTTCTGAATTGGAGCAAACTCATCGAAAAGAATCCGATAGCATGGGAGAAATCTCTGTACCTCATGATCGTTATTATGGAGCGCAGACAGCGCGTTCCTTGATCCATTTTGATATTGGCAATGATGTAAAACCTCCTGAGTTAATCAAATCACTTGGACAACTGAAGAAGGCATGTGCTTTAGCTAATCGTGATCTTGGAAAATTAAAGGCGGAGAAGGCGGCATTAATTGAGAAGGCCGCTGATGAAGTAATTGAAGGGAAGCTTAATGATCATTTTCCTCTCCGTATTTGGCAGACAGGGAGTGGCACTCAGAGCAATATGAATGCCAATGAGGTGATTTCAAATCGTGCGATTGAGATTGCAGGTGGAGTTCTTGGTTCTAAGAAACCGATTCATCCTAATGATGATGTTAACATGTCACAGTCATCGAATGATACTTTTCCTACAGCGATGAATGTTGCTGCTTTAACGATGGCCAAGGAGCGTTTGTTGCCAAATGTTAAGGAGCTGAGAGATGCCCTTAATATTAAAGCTAAGGAGTTCTCGGATATCGTGAAAATTGGACGCACTCATTTACAAGATGCAACTCCCTTGACTTTAGGACAGGAGTTTTCTGGTTATGTGGCCATGCTTGATGCTGATTTAGAACGTATCGAAGAATCATTAAAAGGGCTCTCTGCTCTTGCTATTGGGGGAACAGCAGTAGGTACAGGTCTCAATACTCATCCTGAATTTGGAGAGAGGGTAGCTGCTTATTTAACAGGGTTTACAGGCTTTAAATTTACTTCTGCAGAGAATAAGTTTGCTGCTTTAGCCAGTCATGGAGAGTTTGTCTTGGCTAGTGGAGCTCTCAAATCATTGGCAGCATCTTGCATGAAAATTGCCAATGATCTTAGGTGGTTGGCCTCAGGACCGCGTTGTGGCTTGGGTGAATTAACGCTTCCTGAGAATGAACCAGGTTCTTCTATCATGCCGGGTAAAGTCAATCCTACTCAATGTGAGGCAATCACCATGGTTGCAGTGCAAGTCATGGGAAATGATGCAGCGATTGGATTTGCAGCGTCTCTTGGAAATTTTGAATTAAATGTTTTTAAGCCTGTGATCATTCATAATTTTCTCCATTCTGTACGACTTCTCAGTGATTCCTGTCACTCATTTACAGAACATTGTGTTGTTGGGATCGAAGCTAATCGCAAGAAGATTGCCGAGTATGTCGATAATTCATTGATGCTTGTAACAGCCTTGAATCCTCATATCGGTTATGATAAATCAGCTCAGATTGCCAAAAAAGCCCATCACGATGGAACAAGCCTTAAGGAAGCGGCTCTCAAATTGGGCTTTCTTACCAGCGAGCAATTCGATGCGTGGGTTGTGGCCGCGAAGATGACAAGGCCCGATTAGTAAAGGGTGAAGGGTAAAGAGTGAAGAGTGAAGAGTAGCTGGTGCCAATGCGAAGACACCATTTTCTTTAGTTTTATTTTTTTGGAATGGTAGTCTCTAAAAATGCTGCTTTCGAAAATTTGATTTATGCCCGACTTTAAAATACTCTTTACCCTTCACTCTTCACTTTTCTATAACGGTAAATATCTTCTACAGTAACAAGTGGTAAATGGTGCATTATTGCATACTCAATAAGTTGAGGTAGTTTTTGCATGGTTCCATCTTTATTCATGAGTTCACATAAGACAGCACTTGGATTTAAGCCAGCCAGCATCATTAAATCAACGCTCCCTTCGGTGTGGCCTCGTCGCTCAAGGACGCCATTCTCAGCAGCCGTTAAAGGAAAGACGTGACCAGGTTGACAGAGATCTGCAGGAGAACAATGATTGTGGACAGCGGTGCGAATGGTTACCCATCGATCATGAGCTGAAACGCCTGTCGTTACTCCCTCTTTTGCCTCAATCGATATGGTAAAAGGAGTTTCATAACGGCTTGTATTTTTTTCTACCATCGGTTTAAGAGAAAGCTCTTTAGCCTTCTGTTGCGTTAAACAGAGGCAAACAATACCGCTGCAATCTTGGATCAATTGATTGACATTTTCAGGTGAGATTTTCTCTGCAGAAAAAATAAGATCACCTTCATTTTCCCGATCTTCATCATCAACTAAAACGATTCCTTTTCCTTCAGAGAGGGCTTTGCAGGCACGATGGACCCGGTCAGTAAAATGAGTTCCGAAAATAGCGATTGATGACATGAGAGTAAGCGTTCAGATCCCCTCCTTCGGAGGACGGATCTGGACCAAATGGCCCGATTGCGAAGTAGTAGTGTGATGAGTATATATGCAGCCTTCATTTTATACACAGCACAAGACTATTGCAAACAAGCAAACATCCTGATAGAAAAGAGAAATATATCAAAGCAACCGAAATAGTGAAGTAGCCTTAGTCGACTGCTAAATAGACACCTTGTTTAGGAGTTTAGAAGGTGAGGAGACGTCTTCATAGAAGTTGGTGCGACATCCTCCTTTTCAATATTCCCTTGGGCAGCTCTTGCTGACTTGACGAACAATAGAGTTGTTTTCAGACTCTAAAATGACGGCAGGATTGTAAGTGTTGCCAAATTTTATCAACGTCACTTTATTTCGCAGAAATAAAGTGACGTTGATAGTCACAGAATGGAACATATCGCCCTTGTTGGGTCCACTTTATTTTATTTTTTAAGTTTTTGTTTCACTTTGATTGCCGTCAAAGCGGGACAACTTCGTCCTGGAAGTTTTAGCTTCGGGGCTATGGCGGGTGGTGTTGTCTGTCAAACGTGGTTTCTCATGTTGCGAGGAGGAGTTGAACACGCCTGTCCTATAGGAACTTTAGCTGAGACGTTGATTTTTTTGAGTTGGTCAGTAGGACTGTTTTATATGGTTATTGGTCCTGTTTACCGGATCTCTTTAATGGGTTTTTTTACAGCGCCGCTCATTTTAATTTTACAAGGAAGTGCTTTCTTTTTACCTCATGCAGCACGTTTTCCTATAGTGCATCCTAATCCTTGGGTGGAGGCTCATGCCGCTCTTTCCCTCATTGCCTTTGGTGCTTGGGGACTTTCTTGTGTAGCAGGAATAATGTTTCTGGTTCAGGAGAGGCAATTAAAGTCACAACATCCTTCACCTATTTTTCATCATTTGCCGCCGATTAGTCTACTAGCAGAGGTGACTGTTCGTTTACTTTGGGTTGGCTTTATTTTATTGACGATAAGTTTTATTGCTGGATTCTTAGCTAATCTGGTCATTTCGGGAATGAAATTTTGGTCTTCTCTTGCTCTTTGGGGACTTTATTTCATCATACTTTTAATGCATAGGGGACGTTTGATATCTGATCATCGTCTTGCTATGTTCTCTATGGGAGTTTTTCTATTGGCATTGCTCATCCTTCCTTGTCTTCACTACTTTTCAATACACTTATGAACGAATTACTAACGACGTTGTCTAACAATTTTTTCATGAACTGCAAACTAGCAACTATGAATTGGAACTATTTTGGAAGTTCCTCTCCTGGTAGCCTAATTTCTGTCTTAACGGCAGGAGGATGGGTTATGCTTCCTTTGGGGATTCTATCAGTTATAACATTAGCATTGATCTTAGTCTATTTGGTGACTCTTCGCTTCCGTGCGGTTGTTACAGGCGATTATATGCGTACGGCCGAAGCTCTTCTCAAAAAAGGAGATCTTTTTGCTCTCTTAGCATTTTCTAATCGTCGTAGAGAGGCAATTGCACGCATTATGAGTCGAACGATCGATTTTTGGGCAAGCAATACTGAAGCCAGCTTTGAACATGCTCGTGAAGTGGCTCAAACCGAAGGAGTACGTGAAGCAAGTTTACTCAATCAACGCATTACTTGGCTTTCTGATATTGCTACTATATCTCCAATGCTTGGATTATTAGGAACGGTCTTTGGAATGATTCGTTCGTTTAGTATTATGGCCAATGATGTGGCAGCAACGAGACCTATGCTTTTAGCAGAAGGAGTGGCTCAGGCTCTTGTTGCTACCGCTGCAGGTCTTGTAGTTGGTATTGCAGCTATGGTTGCTTATGCTCTCTTTCGAGGTCGTGTGCAGGCGATGATTTCTGATCTTGAATCCGCTACGACGCAGCTTTTGGCGCTCTTTCCCAAGGGTAGGCATTCAGATTCTCCCTCCTTCGGAGAAAGAATCTGAATTAAATGAATTGATTACGAAGGTAACTATTGGGCCTGCTGGCCGAATAAAGGCTATAGGTTGTAAGTTGGTTACTAATTTACTAAAGCAATAGAGTTACTTTCAAACTCTAAAATGATGGCTGGATTGCAAGTGTTGCCAATTTTATCAACGTCACTTTATTTCGCAGAAATAAAGTGACGTTGGTAGTCAGATTTCTTCCTCAGAACGAAGGCGGCGTCCTAAGAGTTCTTTTATTGATTCTGCGGGAGATTTTCCGTGATCAAGAACAGCAACGACTTCATCAATAATGGGTGTTTCAATATTAAGACGGAGAGCACATTCCTGAGCACTACGTGCTGTAATGATTCCTTCAGCTACCATGGTCATAGAATTTTGGATTTCATGAGATGATCTACCACGGGAGAGCTCCTGCCCTACATGATAATTACGGCTCTTTTGGCTGAAGCAAGTAGCCATTAGATCACCAATTCCACTGAGTCCACTGAAAGTTTTTCGATTTCCTCCCATAGCAACGCCAAGGCGTGTCATTTCTGCAAGAGCTCGTGTAACAAGGCCAGCTTTGGCATTTTCTCCCATACCGAGGCCATCGGAAACGCCAGCAGTAATAGCGAAAATATTTTTTAAAGCACCTCCGAGTTGAATTCCTCTCATATCATTACTGGTGTAGGCGCGATAATTCGTTCCATAAAAAATTTTCTGTAAAGAAGGGAGTAGTGATTCCTGATTGCAGCCAATCACTCCCGCGGCAGGAAGTCCTTTGGCTACATCGCCGGCCAGGTTAGGTCCTGACAACACAGCAATAGGTGACGTAGGAAAGGTATCACTTAAAACCTCACTCATCAGTTTGCCTGTTACAGGTTCAATGCCTTTAGTGCAACTCACAATAACGCTTTTTAAGAAAGGTGCTCCTGTTATTAACGAAGTGGCTACAGTACGAACAAATTTCGAAGGAATAACAAAAAGAATGACATCCGTATTGTAGCACTCGGTTAGTTCTGTAGTAGGATAAATATTTTCAGGGAAGACGATTCCTGGCAAATACGTCGTATTAGTTCGAGCGTTCTTTATTTCTTCGATATTCTTGGGATTATGTCCCCAAAGAGTGACTCTGCCTCCGAGGCGAGCAAGAGTGAGGGCAAGAGCGCAACCCCAACTTCCTGCGCCAATAATGCTAATTTGATGTCGTTCAGAGCCACCCTCCTTCGGAGGATGACTCTGAATGAAATTATTAGGCTGGTACGCGCTCAGATCCTCTCCGAAGGAGGACAGATCTGAACCAAATGATCGCACTGTGGAGGTATAGCGTAAGTTCATTATATAGTTTTTTGGTAATTTGGTTCAGATCCGCCCTCCGCAGGAGGGGATCTGAACGCCTGCCTTTTCTCCAAAACGTAATTCCGTTCCAGCTAAAAGACGTTGCATATTACTTCGATGTCTCCAGAGTACAAGTCCTCCCATGAGCGTAGCCACAACGACAGAAAGCCAATCGACTTGAACCCATGAAGGTAATTCGGTGGTAACTCGACCAATCAGGTAGAAAATTGCAACAGAAAGGGGAAGAAGGATAGCTGCTATGATCGAGGCTATCGAAACATAGCGCGTTAAGTAAAAAAAGAAGAGCCATCCACCAATACAAAATAGAAATGATCCAGGGAACATACCAATAATAATGCCTGCAGAGGTAGCTATTCCCTTGCCTCCACGAAATCCAAGCCATATAGGGAAACTATGTCCTAAAAGACTACAAAGTGCAGCTACGGCTCCAGGTGCAGAGAGAGGATTAATGCCAACAGAACGTCCCCATGCTGTTGCCAGTAGTACAGGTAATAAGCCTTTCAAAAAATCGATGGCAAAAACGCCAGCTCCCCACTTTTTATTGAGTACACGGACTACATTAGTTGATCCAATGCTACCACTCCCGTGAAGGCGAATATCAATACCACAACAGCATCCTGCCAAATAACCTGCTGGAAAAGAGCCGATGAGGTAAGATCCTAGAATAAGAATTATCCATGGAATAAAGGAGTTTATCATAGTATTATTGAGCGTTGCCTAACAACGTTAGTTCTTAGTTGATAGTTCATAGTTCTTATTTTTAGTGAATTATTCAGTCTTTTGATTCATAGACAAAGAGGCTTTCATACTACTTCTCACGGATGAGTTTTAGGATGTTTATCTGAGAGTCACAGTAACTTATTAGGAGTAGACAACAAGTTGAAAAAAATGAGAGATTAAAACAGGCTTGCGATGAGTTAACCCGAATATTTCATACTGAATCGTGATGAGGCGCTGTGCAAAGCTTATAAATACAAGGCGGATGAAAGATTTCGACGATGTGGCTGTAGGTAACGAATCATTTTACGCGAAGCAAGAAACCTGAGTCCAACGTAGTAGTTGTGAGCTTTCCACAAGCCGCAATAGATTTAGTATGAAATATTCGGGTTAAACCTATAAGTTCAATTTTTTTCTAGTAAGAGCATCGAATTGAAACTTTAAGCACTTGATTTATGCACCAAAAACTTTTTTCGCGATTATTTTTTTTAGGCATGATAATATCCACTGTTTCCATGACGGCAACTCCTTTACCTACTCCTTCTGATACTGTTTTCGTACGTCTTGCAGGAAACAATGGTCTTCCTGGTATTCTTGTTTCCGTACCGCGTGTTGTTAAGACCGATGCTGAGTGGCAAAAACAGCTTGGTCAAAAAGCATACGAAGTCCTTCGGGCTAAGGGAACGGAAGCACCCTTTTGTGGTAACCTTTTAGATAATCATAAAAAAGGAATTTATTTTTGTGCAGGGTGTGATCTACCTCTCTTCTCATCGCAAGCTAAGTTTCAGTCAGGCACAGGATGGCCTAGCTTTTTTCAACCATATGCTTCTGAGAATATCGTAACGCATCGTGATACGAGCCATGGTATAACACGTGATGAAATTCTTTGTGCACGTTGTGAAGGCCATCTTGGGCATGTTTTTAATGATGGCCCTGCGCCTACTAGACTTCGCTACTGCCTGAATTCTGCGGCTTTGATTTTTCGTGAGCTCAAAAACTAAACTGAACTAACAAGAAGAAGGAAAAAATAGCCACAAAAGAACACAAAGAAACACAAAAAATTTCCATATCATCGATAATTTTCTTACAAAATGGAATTGAGGTCTAATGACCAGTCGCATTATGAAAGCGATAAAACATCATAGTTGAAAAATTGAGAATCTCCTTCAACTTAGTGCGCCAATAACTGCAAAGCAGCTTAAAAGCACTAATCAATCAAGTTTACCACCAGGTTTCTTTGTGTTTCTTTGTGTTCTTTTGTGGCTATTTTCTTCTTTCTTCAACTGCTGCGAAGTTAGCTATGCTTCGCAGCGATAGGTAGTCGGCGCCCCATTCCAAAGGCTCTACCAGTGACTTTAATGCCTGGGGCCGCTTGCTGGCGTTTGTATTCATTGCGATTTACTAAGCCTATAATCCACCGTACAGTTAGTTCATCGAATCCTCGTGCTACGATTTGTTTTAGGGAAAAATTTTCTTCGATATAAAGTTGTAAGACCGCATCTAATAATTCATAGGGAGGAAGAGAATCTTGATCTTTTTGATTAGGTCGCAGTTCAGCGCTAGGAGGTTTTTCAATTGTGCTCCAGGGAATAATTTCTAGTTTTCGGTTGACCCAATGAGCGAGTTGATAGACAAGCGTTTTTGGAATGTCGGAGATGGCAGCAAGACCACCACACATATCGCCGTAGAGTGTACAGTAACCGACAGCAAGCTCACTTTTATTGCCTGTTGTTAGTAGAAGACCTCCAAACTTATTGGAGAGAGCCATGAGTGTTATAGCTCGGAAGCGAGCTTGGATATTTTCTTCGGTGGTATCTACTGTAGTATTAGAAAAAATTTCCTTAAGGGAAGCGAGCATCGTTTCATAGAGTGGGGTGATAGGAATCTTATGATATGTGATGGAGAGAGTTGTCGCTAGCTTTTGAGCATCATCAACACTCCCTTCAGATGAGAAAGGTCCAGGCAGGGAGACTGCGGTGACCGCCTCAGGTCCGAGTGCAGCGACAGCAAGTACTGCCACAAGAGCTGAATCGATACCACCACTGAGTCCAAGAATTACCTTTTTAAATCCACATTTCTGAACGTAATCTCGTATTCCTAAAACGAGAGCATCATAGACTTCAGCAATTTCATCTCTTGGTTGCTGAGGTTTATGAAAGGTTTTCGGGAATAGACTTCTTTCCAAAATCGCTGGTGCTGATGAAGTGCAAGGAGTCGATGGCGCACAGGAGTTGAGTGTATATAACATACTCGATGCTCCGAGCACCGGCGCGACGTCGCAGTTCGCGGTATCAGTAGAGTTTCGAAAGAAGTCTAGTGTATTGAGATCAATAATAGATATTTCTTTACGAAATCCTGCTAACTCGAACCATGATTCTCCATTAGGAGCTACTACTAATGAGTGTCCATCAAAAACCAATTGATCATTTCCTCCAACACTATTGCAATAGATAATAGGAACGTTGAATCGTTTTGCTTGACTCTTCAGCATTGCCAAACGCCGTGCAGGCTTCCCTTGTTGAAAGGGAGAAGCGCTTAAGTTCACAAGGAGCGTTGCCCCTGAGTCAACAAGTTTTTGAGGCGGATCAATAGAATAGAGTGATTGGGAAAGGTATTCTGCTGTCCAGAGATCTTCACAAATGGTAATGCCAATCTTTTGACCATTGATAGAGAACATGGTTGATGATTTTCCCGGTTCAAAATAACGAGCTTCATCAAAGACATCATAGGTTGGTAAGAGTTGTTTATAAGCAATGACACGTTGAGCTCCTTGTTGCAAAACGGCTGCAGCATTATAAAATGGTTTTCCTTGACCAGTGGTATTGTGATCGACGAATCCAACAAGAAGAGGCACGGAACCGACTTGCTTCTCAAGCTCAGCAAGCATGATGAGATTGTGATCCACAAATTCTCCAGCAAAGAGTAAGTCTTGTGGCGGATACCCTGTTAATGCTAACTCAGGAGTAATAACTAAATGAGCTCCCTGCGCGGAAAGCTCTCGATAAGCAGTTAGAATTTGCTCTGCGTTATGAGCAAAATTACCGATGGTACTATTGATTTGTGCCAATCCAATTTTCATAAGAGGAGAGAATAATCACAAAAGAACACAAAGAACACAGAGAAATTAGCTTGCTAGTTGCTATTCATGATTTACCCTTTAACGTCTTCTATTTGTTTTAGAATTAAGCGACCCTAATGAGATGAATTCACTGATGACTACGAACTGCCCACTACGCACAACGCTCAAAGTTTTAATTTTGAGTACATTCTTTTCTCTTTTTTTAGCATGCGTGCAAGCTCAGGTTGGTCAAGGAGCCCCAGTTGTTAAGGAAATTGCAGTGCAGTTTGTGGGAGCCTCTTCTTTGAGTCGTGAGCGCGTTCTCGATAATTTAGCAACAAAGGTAGAACAACCTTTTAACAATCATCTAGTGGAAGAGGATGTCAAAGCGCTTTATGCTACGGGTCAAGTTTCAAATGCAAGAATTTTTGCAGAGCCGGTTGCAGGGGGAGTAAAAGTAATCGTTTTGCTTCAAGGACGACCAAAAATAGAGGAGGTTCTTATTGAGGGCGCTTCAGCAATTCCAGTATCTAAAATTCGTAAGGAGCTTACCACAAAACCAGGTGATGCATTGAGTGAAGAACATATTGCTGATGATCGTCAAAAAATTATTAAACTCTACGAAGATCGCAACTACACCGATATTCAGGTCGATCCGATTAGTTCTGAAATAAAAGAGAGCAAACGCATGAGAGTTATCTTTCGTATTACTGAAGGGCCCAAACTTATTATTCAACAGATTAACTTTGTTGGGAATTATTCGGTGAAGCCAAAAGATCTCCTTAAAGTGATGAAGACAAAAACTTCTAATCTACTTTCCTTTTTGACTAAACAGGGACGTTTGATTCCCTCACAAATGGAAGAAGATCAAGAAGCCCTTCGAACATTTTATCAGAATCGTGGCTTTTCGGACGCTCAAGTTACCGATGTTCAGACGCAACCTAATCCTAAGAAGGGGGTGAATCTCATTATTACAATTAATGAAGGTATTCAATATCGCGTCAATAGATTGACGATTGAGGGAATGAATATTATGTCTCCAGCGACTTTTTTACCGCAGATGAAAATGCAGGCAGGGTCTCTCTATACTCCTGATGGTTTGGGAGCTGATTTAAAAAAGATTCGAGATATCTATGGGAGTAAAGGTTATGTTGATATGGTTGTGCAACCACAAATTTCTCCTGCTTCTCAAAGTCAAGTAAACCTTGTTTACCATATTGATGAAGGAATTCAGTCATATATTAATCTTATTGCAGTTCAGGGGAATACACGAACACAAGATAAAGTTATTCGTCGTGAAATGGCGGTACAACCAGGTGGACTTTATGATTCTACTTTAGTTGATCTTAGTAGAACACGTCTCATGAATCTTAATTATTTTTCTAAGGTTGATGTTGTTCCTCAAGATACCTTGGTCCCCGGACGTAAAAATTTGAACGTGATTGTTGATGAAAAAAAGACAGGATCATTTAACTTTGGAGCAGGTTACAGTACGATCGATAGTTTGATTGGTTTTGCTGAAATGCAACAGTCCAACTTTGATCTTTTGAATTGGCCTAATTTTACTGGAGGAGGTCAGCGTTTTAGGACGCGTGTTCAATATGGTATTCAACGTAAAGATTTTACAGTTTCTCTCACCGAGCCGTGGTTTCTTGGTTATAAACTCTCTGTAGGTGGGGAATTGTTCTATCACGAGGCCAACTTTTTAAGTCCTGTTTACAATCAGTCCAATCTTGGGGGAGCGCTTCAAGTTCGTAAGCCATTAACTCCTTTCTTGGCGGCCAATGCAGAATATCGCCCAGAGCAGATTAGAATTTTTAATGTTCAGTCAGGCGTCCCTGCTAATAGTCCCATTCAAATTGATAGTAATAACAGTCCTTATTTTAAAAGTGCCCTCTTAGGATCACTTAACTGGGATAAACGCGACAGTCTTTTTTTAACACGTAAAGGAGAGCAGATTAATCTTACTGCTTTTGGTGCTGGAGGAGGTCTAGGAGGCAATGTTCAAGATTATGGACTTACTCTTGAAGCAAAGAAATATTTTCCTCTTCCTTGGGATATGGTTTTTGAATTGAAAGGAGCTGTTGCCTCGGTGAACTCTTGGGGTAACGGATCTAAAGGAGTTGGAACCCCTCCTATTTTTGATGAACTCTATCTTGGTGGTGCTAATGATCTGCGCGGTTTCTTCTTCCGTAATGTAGGTCCAGTGGATAGCAACAATAACCCTATTGGAGGCAACTCTTCCGCTTATGGAACAGCAGAAATAACCTTCCCAATTCTACCTCGTATTCGAGGAGCTGTATTTACCGATTGGGGATTTGTTAATCCTGCATCCTATGATTATTCCTTTTCTCAGATGTGTGGTGATGTTGGTATTGGAGCGCGACTTGATCTTCCTATTGGTCCTGTGCGTATAGATTGGGGTTATCCAGTCCAGTCTCAATCTTATAATAAGAGCAATGGTCAGTTTAATTTTAATGTGGGGTACCAGTTTTAAATGCTGCTTTGCAGTATTTAGGCGTTTAGATCCTCCCTTCTTAGGGGAGGAAGGATCCAAATTAAATAATTGAACTGCGAAGTGATAGGTTAAATGCAATGCATAGTTTGCTAAGGAGCTAATGTCTTCCAATCTATAATTTAGAGTTGGAGTGGTGAAAATCACAATTCGATGACCTCTTATACCCTTTATGATCTCTTGACAACTATTCAACCATTATTCATGATTAATGTAACCGTTCAGCCCCTCTTCTTCGGAGGTAAGTTCTGAACGGCTAGACTACAGACTCCAGGCTAACTATCAACGTACGGTTGGTAGTTGAGAGATGGGAGATGGAAGTAGAGGTCACAAAGTTATCAAAAACCTACTTAACTTAAACTTTTAACTTAAACTTACTGCAAAACAGTAAAAACTATATAATGTATTTACACTACACCTTCGCAGCACAATCATTTGGTTCAGATTCTTCCTCCGCAGGAAGGGATCTGAACGCTTACACTAATCTCAAAATTAATCGTGGGTTAATGCTAAAATCCCTCTTTCTTCTTTTCTCAGTGCTGTTTTTGATGAGTAACTCTCATGCTGAAACGAAAATAGGCATTATGGATATGAATCGTATTTTTACGGAGTATTATAAAACAAAAGATGCTCAATCTCATTATGTTGCTGTGGAAGCATCAGCTAATAAAGAACTCAATGAGCGCATTGATTCTCTTAAAAAAGAGATGGAAGAAATTAACAAACTCAATGCAGAGTTAGAAAAGCCAGAACTTTCTAAAGAAGAACATGATGCTAAAGCAAAAATCTATAAAGAAAAAGTTGCTAAGGCTCGTATATTAGACCGAGAGATTGTTGAGTTTCGATCTGCTAAACAGAAAAAACTTCAGGAGCAATCCTTGGGAATGCGTAAAGATATCATTGATGAAATTATGAAAGTAGTGAATGAGCAGATCAAGATTCGTGGCTTCAATATCGTTTTTGATAAGTCGGGGTTAAGTGCTGGAGCCGTTCCTGTTGTTCTTTATTCCAGTCCTGATTTTGATGTGAGCAGTGAGGTGATTGCTGTGCTGAATTCCGCCAAAAAAGAATTAACTACAAAGAGCACAAAAGATGATGCAACGAGCACAAAAAAAGACTAAAGAATTATCTTTAACCCCCCCAGAAATTGTGCAGCTCGTTCAGGGCGAACTTGTACTTCCTCGACAAACAAAGCAGTTAAATCATACTGCAGCTGAAGAGCTCGATCATTTCTGCTCTGATCCTTCGTCCTCAGGAGAAGGATCAGAACATGTCCGAATCACAGGGGTTGCCTCCTTGAGAGAAGCAGAAGCGGGCGATATCTCTTTTTATGCTTTGCCGCGTTATTTAACGGAGTTACGGCAGACTAAGGCAACTGTGGTGCTTGTCCCCAAGGATTTTAAAGAGGAAGTGTTTGCTGTTAGTGAAACTAACAACCAACAACCAATTTTAATCCGTGTGGAGCATCCATCAACAGCTTTTGATCGCATCATTGCTGCATTTGCTCCTCCAGAGATAAAGCCTCTTCCTGGTATTCATCCACAAGCATATGTTTCACCTCAGGCATTTATTGGAGAGAATGTTTCTATTGGTCCTTTTTCTGTTATTGAAGAAGGAGCAATTATTGGAAAAGGAACTGTTATTGGACCTCAGTGTACTATTGGAGCGCATTCTCGCGTTGGAGAAGAATGCTTTCTTCATCCTAATGCTATTCTAAGAGAGCGTTGTTGGCTTGGAGATCGTGTGATTCTTCAACCTGGAGTAATTATTGGGTCATGTGGATTTGGCTACGAGACAAAACAAGGCGTTCATTATAAAATTCCACAGGCAGGTATTGTGCAAATTGACGATGATGTTGAAGTTGGTGCTAATACTACTATTGACCGTGCTCGTTTTGGTCGGACGCATATTGGAAAAGGAACTAAAATTGATAATCTTGTTCAGATTGCTCACAATGTTATTATTGGTCCTCATTCAATTATTTGCGCTCAGGTTGGCATTTCAGGAAGTACAAGGATAGGTTCTCATGTTACCCTTGCGGGTCAAGTGGGTGTAAGTGGTCACCTTGAGATAGGAGATTGTGTAATTCTTGGCGCACAGTCAGGACTGAGTAAAAATGTTAAATCCGGTGCAGTTCTTATTGGTAGTCCTGCAAAACCGCTACAAACCTGGAAAGAAAACAACTTTTATCTTCACAATCTTAGTAAGCTTTTTCAACGAGTAAAAAAATTAGAGGAAAAAGACAAAGAGTAATCGTTTCTAGGTTATACCAACGTCACCGTAACAGGCAGAAGGAATAGCCACAAAAGAACACAAAGAAACACAAAAAAAGAAGAAACTTGGCGATGAATTTGATTGATTAGTTAGCCTAAGCTGTTTCTGATGCTATTGGTGTTCTATGTTGAAGCAGGATTTCAATTCCGCGTTCCCATTATTTTTTAAGATGCTATAAATTTTGAAAAATAGCTAAAGTTCAGTTATCGTGAGTTCTTAATTTTATTTTGTGCTCTGCTTTTTTGTGTTTTTTTGTGCTTTTTTGTGGCCATTTTCTTCCTTCTTCCTTTTTAAGGCGTTCACACTATGACTTCGCAATCTCACCATTTATTTCAGATCCTTCCTTCGAAGAAGGGAAGATCTGAACGCCTGCCTGACAACCATGTTGGTTTGCGTTTAGGTGAGGGGTGGCATAAGCGAAATTTTCTTACAGAGGTAATTATTCCTTCCCTCTTTGCACGTCGTACAGGTGAGCGACGTCAGCCATCATTTCCTAAACTTTTACCCACACAGTTTGGTATTACGTGGATTGGTCATGCTTCCTTTTTAATTCAAACAGAAAAACAGGCAATTCTTATTGATCCTAATTGGGCTCGTTGGTTAAAAGTAATTAAACGGCTTCGTCATCCAGGACTGGAGTTACACGAATTGCCTGCCATTGACCTTGTTTTGGTAACGCATGCTCATTTTGACCATCTTGATAAAAAAACATTGCGTGCTGTTGCATCGAATCAGCCCATTGTTGTACCAGAACATGTCGGAAACCTTGTTCACGGATTAGGTTTTAAAAATGTTCATGAATTAGCACGCTGGGAATCCTTAGAACATAATGGATTGCGTATTACTTTAACTCCAGCTTTTCATTGGGGAGCAAGAATGTTGCATGATAAACATCGTGGTTTTGGAGGTTTTTTAATAGAGTATGCAGGACGAACTATTTTTCACTGTGGTGACAGTGCCTATTTTCCAGGATTTTCTGAGATCGGAGAAAAGGCACAGATCGACATCGCTCTTTTACCAATTGGGGCCTATGACACACCTACTAAGCGAGATGTTCATATGAATCCAGAAGAAGCTTTACAGGCTTTTATTGAACTTAAGGCAGGCATGTGCATTCCCATGCATTATGGAACCTTTCGTTTGGGTTATGAGCCGCTTCATGAGCCTCCTGCAAGACTGATCGAGCGCGCAACGCAGTTAGGTATTGAGGACCGCATCTGCTTGCTTCAAGAGGGAGAGACGGTCGTCTTTTAAAAAGTAAAGAGTGAAGAGTAAAGGGTAAAGAGTAGATTGGCTCGAAATCTCATTAGAAAATCCACAGTTACAATTTGGCAGAATCTCACGAAGAGCAATCTTTGAACAATTTATTTTCTAGGACAGGAGCTAGGTAATTTGTTTTTCAGAAAAGTATATCTTAGTAAATTGTGTTTCAGGACTCGTTACCCTTTACTCTTCACTCTTCACTCTTTACTTTTTTCAGTTGTCTCTCGAATACTGAACAATGGAGAGTAGAAAATCAAAGGCAAGAATTCCGATGAGTACTAATACCATAGTTTGGTAGCCTGCATTAACAATAATTTTTCCTGCGAAATAGGGGAAGCCATAATTTGCAATAAAATAAGAGAGGGAAAAATAGGAGAGAGCATCTTTATGGAATTGTTTCTTGGTAAAGTTAACCAAAATAGTTTGAATAATTGGGAAAGAGAGTCCATATCCAATTCCAAATAATACAGCAGCAATGGGGTAGAGTATTTTAAAATCAATGACAAAAGCAAATAGCATAACTCCTATAAGCATCGTTAATTCAATGAAAACAATACTCTTAAGATGATTGTATTTGGCAATGTAGTCAGTAATGACAAGTCGTGAGCCCACAACGCTTGTTGTAAAGAGTAAATAAAATACAGAATAATCAAGCCCTAGTTTTTTGGCATAGGTCGACTGGAAGTTCATCATGACGGTAAAGGCACAAGTGCCTAATAAGAGCATAACAAGAGAAAAGCGAGCCTTTGTTTTAAGAATTTCCCAGAGAGCCCCTTGATGTTTTTCATTAGTTTCAGAATCAACGCATTTTAGAGTTTCTGTTTTAATGAATGCGAAACTAATTGCGGCAAGAAGGGCGGAAATACTAGCAATCAAAAAACTAGTATGAAAATCACCTTTGAGTCCTAAACTTTTAATGCAAGGTGGTGCTATCCCCATGCCTAGTACAGAAAATGCAGACATATAGCTGAAAAATCGAGTTTTATTATGATTTCCCAAAACGCTTGCTAAGCAATAAGCAATATTAAAAGAAATACCCCAGCCAGCACCTACGAGGGCCATGTATAAAAAGAGCATATTATTGAGATGCATATTTAACGACATACAGAGTGCGCCCACAGCGCATAATAATGCTCCAATCGTTCCTAAAAATTGAATGCCTATATTATAGAGATTCATTATTTTTTTAGTAATGAAAATACAAGCAATGGTTCCTATTCCAGAAACTAATAAAAGCTTTCCTGAAAGAGCTTCGTTGCCACCTAGGGCATTAATATACAATGGGAGCAAGAAAAAGACTCCATAGGAAAATGCGCCTAAGAGTTTTGCAGCATAAGCAAAGTAAATATTTCTTTTCATAGGTACATGATGGATTGTAGGCGTTCAGTCTCCGCTGCATGATGACTTGCAGTCAAGGTGTAACAAAGACAAATAACGGGTAAAGGGTAACGAGAGGCGAGTATCTTTAGATTTGGTTACAATCCAGAAAATTTCTGAAAGGTTTCTTTTGGCTCTGATAATAATCAGTGGTATAGTATGGAATGTATTATTTGTATAACGGATTGTTATCCGTACATTTTTTTCTGTAAAAGATCAATTAAAATCGTTCTTGTAACTATTTAGGAGTTTTAGTTACAGGTATTGATTAAAATTTCATTGAGAATATATATATTTTTGATATTATTAATTAAACCTAAAACGTGATTGGAGGCAGGTGATTTTTCTCAATAAAGTTGGTATCAAAAGAATTTTTCAAGAAATTCATATGCTAAAAGATATAAAGTGTCCCTTTAAATATCTTTTTGAAACGAGTTTCTTACCCATAGTTATCTCTTTCTATTCACATGTTAAGGCTCAAAGAATCTTTGTTTTCTTAGCATACCTTTTTTTGCTTTTGTTAAGTATTGGGAGAGTGTCCATAGCGCAAGTAGACGGGGAGGGAGAAACAAGGGAAAATATTTCAATTGCTGTAACAGATGTTTCTCCATTGGGCAAGGTTGCACAGCAGGTTACACCAAGGCAAGATATTACTCATGATAGTAAGGAAGAGCCTCTCTCTAATACTACAGAGTCGTTTTCTGATATTCCTGATTTTGTCATGGAGTATATTTTTATCGGCAATCCGGGGAATATGCCTGATAGTTCGACATTGTGTGGGAGTGTTACAACCTCCTATGGTATTGGAAAATATCCTGTGACAGCGGCTCAATATTGTACTTTTCTTAATGCTGTGGCAACAGTAGCTGATACTCATCATCTCTATGACGAGAGGATGGCATTAGATCCTGCAGTTGCCTCAATCATACGTCTTAAGGGTTTTGGAGGTTATTCTTATTCGGTGATGGAAGGTTGCGACGAATTACCTATTACTTATGTGAATCTCTTTTCTGCAATGCGATTTTGTAATTGGCTGGAAAATGGCAATCCCTTAAGCGTTGCTCCAGATGAAGAAGAAAGAATTACAGAAACGGGCACTTATACCCTTAATGGTGATCGCAAGGTAGGCAATCCTTCATCTCATACAACATGGTATCTTCCTAGTGAAAATGAATGGTATAAGGCAGCCTACCATAAAGGAGGAAGTGCCAGCGCAGGCTATTGGAGTTATCCCACACAAAGCGATTTTGCTCCGCAAAACCATCTCAATATGCCAGCAGATTACCAAGCCAATTATTGCTATAACGATTATGCAGCCCAAGGGCCACCTTATTTAACAAGAGTTGGATATTATTCTCTTGGGCCTTATGGTACCTACGATATGGGAGGCAATGTTGCTGAATGGACAGCAACACAAAGTAATCCGGCAGATTTTGATCTTCTTTCCTCCTATGTGGTTAGGGGAGGATCATGGAATGACCATTATAGTGTTACTAATGATAATCCCCTTTGTTCCAAATATCGTGAAGGGTGCAATCCTTTGATGAAATCTAACCAAATAGGATTTCGAGTTGCTCGAGCTGTTGTAGAACAAGGTAATAATTCATCGCGAATAATAGAAAATTTTTCTGATGACCAATTAACACCTTGGCAGAAAACGAAAGAGGGTTTTTTCAAGGTAATTTTAATGGCAGGAATAGCAGCGTTGGTGGCAGCAGTAGCAATAGGTGTGTTAGGATTATTTATAAGCATTCCGGTGGTACCAATAACAGGTGCAGCCTTAGCTGCGGGAGCAGCAGCAAATCAAGTCACTAATAGAGAATTAGAACCTCGCAAAAATTCTCCTCCATTAAGAGGTCTTAATCGGGAGTTAGCAGCGGCTGCAGGATTCATTGCTGCCCTTGGAACAGGGTTAGCAGTGGTGACCATAGGGGCCAGCTTGGGTATCGCTGGGTCCCAGTTAATTACAGGGAGCTTGTTGGATATGTCAATAGCAGCAGCAGGATTACAAGCAAATAGAACACCTATCCAAACAGTAGGAGCAGCTCTTGCGGGATCTTATGCAGGTAGAAATACTGCAGCTCTCTTAGAGGGGACTGTAGCTGAAATAGCTACTTATTTGAGTGATCACCTTCCGTAGTACTGCTTCGCAGTAAGTTTAAGTTAAGAGTTTAAGTTTAAGTTAATTTTTGGTCAACTTCGTGACAAGGAGAGAGGCGAAGTCGTACCAATGTCTAGGAAGGCGTTAGCAGTAGAAGATGGTAGATAGTCTTCTTTTTTGTGTTTCTTTGTGTTCTTTTGTGGCTATTTTCTTTCTTCTAGTTCCCCCTAAAAATTTCTTACTAATCGAAATCCTATTTGATTATTTGAGGTAGCAGGATCAAAAGATGACCGTGATGTAGTTTGAAGGGGATCACGAAAAAGACTCAAACCAGATTCAGCGAGCCAAGACCCTCCGCGTGTAATAAAGGACGAACTAGAGTTATTGGGATTTTTTTGTGTGCATGTCCATTGGAAGACATTTCCTCCCATGTCATAAGTTCCATAGGGTCCAGGAGAACCGCTAAATGCTCCAACAGGAGTAAGATAGGGAGGTTTTTTTTTAGCAAATGAGTAATACCAAAATCCATATCGATAATTTGCTTCATTATGCAATGTTCCCATGGTGTTACCTGGAGGGAAATTACTTTTGGTTGGGTAAAGCCAATAGAGAGGGCTATCTACTCGATGGCTGTTGTAATAGGCAGCTTTATACCATTGATCTTCCGTTGGAAGAGAATAAATTGCTTGATGATTAGCCCAAAGAACGTCATTAGCATCATCAGAGAAAAAATAAGTTCCAGCTTCTGTTGTTGTTAAATCTTGATGGCCTGAGGGGCAGCCATTTTGCATCCAGTTGCAAAAGCGAGCGGCAGAGTACCAGTTAACATAAGTGATAGGAAATTGCCCTCTGTTTTCGTTATCATCAATAATAGAGTAACTATAGTTACCAGGAGATCCGTGTCGTTGAATGCAGGCAATATTTTGATCAAGAGCCATTTGTTCATTGTAGAGTCCATGAGGATCATCGGCTGCTACGGCATTAAGAAATTCACAATATTCGTTTGCTGTCACATCATATTTACCAATTTCGTAAGTAAGATCAACATTTCCATATCCTGTGTAGGTATCCGCTTCATTACTAGGATCTCCAACAACAACAAACTCCATGGTCTCTCTGCTACTTTTAGCAGTAATAACGTGTTGTATATTGGAGTTAAGAAGGTTAGAAACATTAGAATATTCTTTTGAAGCGAATTTTTGGAGCGAAAGAATAGGGGGAGAGAATAAGCTGACTGTACAGATTAAGGAGAGAAAGGAAGTCATTAGAGTAGGCGTTCAGATCCCTGCCTCCTTCGGAGAAAGGATCTGAAATAAATAAAGAGGCAACATCTGAGTATGCCTATGCAAGCCTCAGTTGTCAATTTTTTAAGAATTATGCGCTTCAGTAGCGACTAATTCAGATTCTTCCCTCCATAGGAGGAAAGAATTTGAAACCCTAAAACCGTGAAATCAAAAGTTCTCGTTGGAAGGTAAGCTCTTTTGGTAAATCGCGATGAAGTTTAATGAAGAGTTCATCTTGGAGTATTAATTCGCGTTTCCATTCTTCAGGATCAATTTTTTGTAATTCTGAAAATTGTTCAGACGTCATTTGGTCCTCGAAACCTTCCATATTCATATCTTCATAGCGAGGCATCCAACCGATAGGTGTTTCTAGCGCATTGGCAGTCCCTTGGCAGCGTTCCACCATCCATTGTAAAGCGCGAATATTTTCGCCATAACCTGGCCAAAGGAAGTTGCCATCTTTATCTTTACGGAACCAATTTACATGGAAAATGTGAGGGAGTACTTTGATGTGACGGCGCATTTCAAGCCAATGTTTGAAATAATCCCCCATATTGTAACCACAGAAAGGAAGCATAGCCATGGGATCACGTCTTACTTGACCAACTGTTCCTGCAGCGGCAGCTGTCATTTCAGAACCAACAGTGGCTCCTAGGTAGACACCATGATCCCAGTTGAAGGCTTCAAAAACTAAAGGCATTGTATCAGCGCGGCGTCCACCAAAGATGATGGCACTAATAGGAACACCATGGGCCCATTCTGCTTCTACTGCAAGAGCCGGATTGTTTTTCATAGGCGCTGTGAAGCGACTGTTAGGATGGGCTGCTTTCTCACCACTTTCAGGAGTCCAAGGGTTGCCTTTCCAATCAATAA
>DATEBV010000025.1:0-5847 GCA_035287205.1 Chthoniobacterales bacterium
CCTCTATTCGGCCTGTTGGCCGAATAGTTACACTTTATCTATAGTGTTTTATATTTTCTACTTGATATTTGAACCCTGACCCTCATTCCACGTGGTTTGCGTATCCACTGGTACCTCGACTGACCCTTTTATAATATTTACAACCCATGTTTAACTAATAACTCAAGACCAGCACGATGGCAACGCGATCCTTCACCTGTATTTCCTGTAGCGTAAGATCTAGCTGCTTGAGTAAAATGATCGACAGAGCGTTTGTATTGCTCGACTGCTTCGCGACATTCTCTGGCCTCTTCTCGTCTATCAGAATTTTCGGCTTCAATCGCTTCTTCTAATTTTTCTGCTGCATTAATAAAACCCTGACCAGCCCAATGCCAACTCTCACCTTCATCTATTTTTCCTGCTGCTTTTGCTCTAGCTCCTTGGGTATAAGGCTCAACGGAACGTATGTGTTGTTCCGCCACCTCTCGCCATTTTCTAGCTGCTTCTGAATTACCTACTACTTCAGCTTTAATAGCTTTTTCTAGTGTATTTGCTGAAGAATAAAAACCATTACCTGCTCTATTCCAACGATGACCTTCATCTGCTTTTCCTTCCTTATGAGCTCTAGCTGCTCGAGTATAATACTCTACGGAGCGTACCTGTTGCTCAGCAGCTTCGCGGTATTTTCTAGCTACTTCTGACTTGCCAGCTACCTCAGCTTCAATTGCTTTTTCTAGTTTATCTGCTGTCCAATAAAAACCCAACCCAGCATTATTCCAGCTAATAGCTTCAGATGTTTTTCCTTCCTTATAAGCTCTAGCTCCTTGGGTATGAGGCTCGACAGAACGCGCTTGTTGTTCCGCCGCTTCGCGATATTTTCTAGCTACTTCTGACTTGCCAGCTACCTCAGCTTCAATTGCTTTTTCTAGTTTATCTGCTGTCCAATAAAAACCTCGACCGGCATTATGCCAACTCTCACCTTCATCTTTTTTTCCTGCTGCTTTTGCTCTAGCTCCTTGGGTATAAGGCTCGACGGAACGCGTTTGTTGCTCGGCTGCCTCTCTCCATTTTCTAGCTATTGCTGAATTGCCTGCTACTTCGGCTCCGATTGCTTTTTCTAGTTTATCTGCTGTCCAATAAAAACCTCGACCGGCATTATACCAACTCTCACCTTCATCTTTTTTTCCTTCCTTATGAGCTCTAGCTGCTTGAGTGAAATACTCAACAGAACGTACTTGTTGCTCTGCTGCCTCTTTCCATTTTCTAGCTACTTCTAACTTGCCAATGATCTTTGCTTCAAGCGCTTTTTCTAGTTTTTCTGCTCCATAATAAAAACCTTGACCTGCCAACTGCCAACCATCTCCCTCATTTTTGTTTCCTTCTCCCTTAGCTCTCACTGCTTGGGTTAAAGGATCGATAGCTTGTTGGTTTATTCTTGCTATTGCATTCCATTTTTCAGCTAATTCTCTATTACCACCTGCTTCGGCTTCATTTGATTCAGCTAAATATCTAACACGCAATGACTTTACGAAAGAAATATCAGCTTCACTATCCAAGCGACTTGCATCTTCTTTAGTTCCTTTATTCAACATTTGGGCAGATGCTATGTATTTTTCTGCTGCTTCTCTACTCAGTGTTGCTGCTTCTTTCCAAAGTTTCCATGCAGTATTTTCTGAGACTCCCGATACAATAACTCTGATAGCATTATTTAAATATTCAATAGCATCGGCAAATCTATCAATACTCTGTTTTAGCTCCCATTGCTCAGAAGAATTAGATGATGCCTCTTTCATGGTTTTAGTTTTTAGAGAAGATTGTTTTAACTCTTCTATTTGAACTCGTATTGCTGTTTCTTTAGCAATTTTCTCCTGAGCAAAACGTTCTACTTCTCTTACTTGATTTTTTCGAGTCTCCCATTCAGTAAGTTTAGCAGCACACCATGTTCTCCATTTTTCTATAGTGCTCAGTTGTTCACTCCACCATCCTCTTTGAGATTCCTCTGCTTGAGCACTTTCTATTCGATGAAAATCAGCTGCTTGAACACATACTCTTCCTGCCTCTTTAATCCTCTCTATAGCTTCTCCCCATAGAAGCTCTTGATCATTGACTAGTGCTCCCTCAGCTTTAGCTCCAGCATCTCTTGCAATACTTCCTGCTTGATGTGCTTTTGAATAAAGTTCTTGGGCTATCGTAACTGCTTCCGATCGCTTTCTCTTGATTTCTTGCTTCTCTTGCAATATCTTTTCTGCAGCTGCAATCTTTGCTGAATCTTCTGCTTGAACTTTTCTCTGAGCTTCTGCTAGCTCGTAAGTGTAATTAACTCCATCTATCAGTTGCTTCATGAGTTCAGAAACATGATCTCTAGTACCTTGGATAGCCTCCAAGAGGTTCTGTTGATCCCATTGAATAAAGGACATTTCTCCTCGGTTTTTTGAGTCAATAATATCACGTTCAACAGTCTCTGCACGAGTTTGGAGAATAGCTCTTTTTTGATCCAATTCAAGAAGTATTGGAATATTCTTCTGTAGCGCTTCTTCTCGTTGCTGAAGTTGCTTAATCTGAGTTAACAAAGCCTTGGCTTGTTCAGAGGCTTCTTTAGTTCCGGAAAGAAGTTGTTTCACCACTTCCTCTATACCTTTTAGAGTTTGCTGATAACTATCAAGGAGTTTTTGTTGGCCTTGAGCAAGAAATTGTTCTCCTCGATCCTGCGAAAATTGAGAAGCACGAACAGCGGTAATTTTCTCTTGCAAAGTCGTAATATAATTGTGGAGGAAACGTCCCCTCTCTAAACATTCTCTTAACAAAGGAATGTTTTGCTTGAAATAGTAATCTTGCTGCTCAAGTTGTCCAATTTCAGCTAGGAGTGTGTTGACTGTCTCAGAAGTTGGAGCCGCGCTAATTATTCCAACAGTCCCCGAACGTAGTTGTTCCATTGTCTTTTCAATACGCGAAAGCATTCCTCTCATCTTACCAATCAATGTTTCTTGGCCTTGAGCAATAAGAAGCTCTCCTTGGCTTTGAGAAGTCTTTATCTCCTCGGATAGGGTTGCAAGACGATTTTGAAGAAGTGTTTTCTTTTGTTGAAATTCTTGGACTTTAATAACATTCTCTTTCAATTGTTGATTGCGTTGTTGGAGTTGATCCATCTCTTGGAAAAGAGCTTTCACTCGTTGTGCAGCGTTATCGGTTCCCTGAGTCAGTTGCGTTCCAATTTCAGACGCCTTATCAAGAGTTTGTTGAAGGGTGCTTAAGAGGTTTTGTTGTTGTTGGGCAAAGAGGGCTTCTCCTATCTTTTCTGAAGAGGCAATTTCTCCTTTCAACGTTTCTATGCGCTCTTGAAGAAGTTTCCTCTTTTGTTCAAGATCGCGTAAGAGCAAGCCATTTTCTTGGATTCGCTCATCGCGTCGTCGGAGTTCCTCCAAACGAGGAGTAAGTTCTTTAATACTCAGAGAAGCAGCTTCGGACGTTGATTCATCTCCAGTAAGAAGCTGTTTAACGGCTTGTGAGGTTTGCTCAAGGATGTTTTTGATTTCTTCTAATAAGTTTTTTTGTGCTTGAGCAAGCGTTATTTCTCCTCGGATTTGAGAAGTGATGATTTCATTTTCAAGGGCTTTTGCACGGTTTTGTAGGGGAGTAAATACTAATTTCAGATTTTTTAGTTGTTCAACCTGTTGTAGAAGTCGTTGGTCTCGTTGTTCTAGCAGCTCAACTTGTCCAATCAATGTTTGTGTCTGATCTACAATACCAGATGTATTAGACAAAAGCTGCTTTGCACTCTGATCGATCTTAGCAAGGGCTTGAGTAATTTCGTTAATAAGTGTTCGTTGTTTCTCAACAATAAGGTGCTGTTGCTGTTCTTGAGAGGCCTTGAGTTCTAGAGTCAGTGACTCAAGACGATGTTGAAGGAGATTTTTCTTGTCATTGAGTTTTCCTAAGTCAGGAGCATTTTTCTGGAGGTTCTGATCTCTTTGTTCTAGTTGATCTAATTGAGTCAAGAGTGTTTTAGCTGCTGTCGAAGCTTCGTTTGCGTTAGCAATTAATTGTTTCGCACTCTGATCGATTTTTAAGAGGGCTTGATTCAGAACTCCTGCAAGGAATTGTTGAGCCTCGCTAAGGTAGGTTTTGGCCCCATTATTCTTTGGAGCAGCAATCTCGGCAGTGAGATTTTTAAGACGATCTTGAAAGTAATTCTTTTTTTGCTCTAGGATAAGCAACGTTGGAGCATTTTGTTGGAGGGCTTCATCGCGCTCTTTAAGTTGTTTGAGTTTTCCTATGAGAGCGGCAGTCTGTTCGGAAGTGTTATTAGGAGAGTTATTTCCACTTTCAAGAATTTGTTTACTAGCTCGATCGATGGCTATGACGGCTTGGCCTATTGTCTTGTGCAATTCTTGTTGTCCTTCAACCAGCAGTGTTTCTCCTCGACTTTGAGAAGCAGTTATTTCTCTACTGAGAACTTCAACACGTTTTTGGAAGCTATTTTTATACTGTCCAAGTTCTCTTAAGAAGATGGCATTTTCTTGAAGTGTTTTTTCTTGTTCTTCGAATCGTTTGCATCGGAAGAGTAAATCGTTAGTTCGTTCAGGCGCTTTCTCAGCTTTTGCAAGCAATGGTCCTGCTGTTGGATCTATTTCTGAGTATAGTTTTTTTGCTTCGACATAAAGCTGCTCTTGACCTTGGGTGAGAAAGGTTTCTCCTTGAGATTGCGCTAGTTTTATACTCTCCTTCAAACTCATACCTCGCGCCATAAGAACTTTCTTGGTTTGATCCAGCTGTTGAAGTTGAGGAGTAATTTGCTGAAGGTAATGATTTTGCTCTCCTAGTTGCTCTAACTGACTCATGCAGGTTTGGAAGTCTGCAGTGGTATTCACAGTTCCCTCGGGTTGTGTGAGAAGTTGGCTATTAATTTTCTTAGTCTGTTCTAAAACTTGGTTGAATCGGGCCATCAAATTTTGTTGTCCTTTGACTAGAAAAAGCTCACCTCGGCCTTGAGCCGCTGTGATTTCTGATGGCAGAAGGGCAGCTCTTTGCTCTAGCGGAGTCATTTTTGCTTCGAGTTGGAGTATTTGCTCGATGGTTTGCTGGAGCTGCTGGTCTTTGGTTTTTTGAGATTGAATGGCAGTAAGAGCGTTAGCTGCTCGTTCACTGCTTTCCGGACTTTCTTGGAGTAGGTCTTCTAGGGATTTTTGACAGGAGGTAATGAGTTCACGAAGACTTGTAGCCAAGCCTTCTTTTTTTAATGCCAAACCTTCTTTACCTTGTTGACGCAGAGTAACAACTTCGTTCTGCAGGCCTTCCAATCTCTTTTTTAATAAGGGAAGGTTTTCTTGGAGGTCTTCTATTTGAGCTCCTCGAGTGCCAAGGTAACGTTCGATTTTTTTCTCGAGTTGCTGGATATCTTCTTGAAGATCGGAGGTATCAGAGGTGTCATAAACATCAGCGGTTTTGGTAGAAAGTCGATCTTTTTCTTGTTGCTGGGCTAGTTGTTCGTACAGTTTTGCCTGCTGGTTATAGAGTGAAATCAAGGTTTCTTTACCTTTATTATGAGTTTTTAACAGTTCAGCATTCTCCTGAGCAGCTTTCTCATAAGACTCAGCAGCAGATTGATAGGAAGCAGCATTTTTTTCGTGTTGCTTTTGCTCAGGCTCTAGATTTTTATCATCGGAGGCTTCTTTCCACTGGGTGTTAGCTTTCCCATAGCATTCTGCAGCTTGTTTCCAGTAAGGATTGCTACTACTTGCGTCTCTTGCTTTTTCTTGCGCCCATTGAACTTGGGTTAAAGTATGATAGTAGCTTTCTTTTTGTTTGGCTTTTTTACCAATTTTCAAGAATTCCTCTTGCTCGTTAAGTTGTTCAGAAGTTTTTTTGATA
>DATEBV010000026.1:0-8113 GCA_035287205.1 Chthoniobacterales bacterium
TGATCGCAAAATTAAAATAATTTTAAGTCGAATTTACTGTAGCCTGTAGCCTGTAGCCTGTAGTCTGTAGACTTACCCCCCTGATTCTTTTCTCCTCAACTTTTTTTTTCCTATGGGTGTTCGTCGTGAAGGCCGTGAAGCAGCCATTCAATTTCTTTATCAACGTGATCTTGGTGGTGCTGCAAGCATTACTGACCTCTCTGACTTTTATGCCTTTCGTGGATTAAGCCCCGCAGCACGTCGCTTTTGCCAAAGCCTCATGGCAGGTTTGTTAGAAAAACTAAAGCCGATTGATGAGATGATCGTAAGGCATCTTCAAAACTATGAGTTAGGGCGTCTTTCTGCTGTTGATCGTAATATTTTAAGACTGGCAATTTATGAATTGCTTTTTTGTCCTGATATTCCTCCGGCAGTTGTCATGAATGAGGCTATTGATATCGCAAAAAAATATGGAACGGAAGAATCAGGTCGTTTTGTTAATGGAGTGTTGGATCAGGTGAAATTGGGAGATAGGAGTTAGAAGATAGAAGATAGGGCCCTGCTAATGAAGTTTCAATTTAGGTGTGAATTTAAATTAAAGCAGTAAAATGTGATTTTTTTCTTTTGAAGTGACTAAAAATTAACTTGAATCAACACTAGCAACTTTCCACCTATCCCTATGTTTAGGCTACGCCTCATAGCCCCAATCTTCCATCTTCTAACTTCTATCTCCTATTAAAATGGCCGGATTTTTAACATCATTACTAGGACGACTTGGTATTTCAAAAGGGGAGCCTGTTGATTGGGAGGAGTTGGAAGCAACGCTTTGGCAGGCTGATTTAGGAAGTGGTACAGTAGCCTCAATCATGGCTTCTCTTCGTGAAAATAAAGGGTCGCTTGATGCTGCCAGTATTTTGCAGGCAGCACGTGAGGCGATTGGTAAATTACTACCTGAGAAAGCTGTTCCTTTACTACCCAAGCCCGATGGACCCATAGTAATTTTTCTTGTAGGAGTCAACGGTACAGGAAAGACAACCAGCGCAGCTAAGTTAGCTAAGTTTCTCAAGGATCGAGGTTACTCAGTTCTACTTGCAGCGGCTGATACGTTTCGTGCTGCAGCTATTGAACAGTTGGTTTCTTGGGGAGATCGTTTAAATATTGAAGTCATTAAAAGTCAGTATGGAGCTGATTCTGCCGCCCTCTGTCACGATGCATTGGCCAAAGCGCAGCGTCTTCAAGTTGACTTTCTTATTTGTGATACAGCAGGACGTTTGCATACTAAGACTAATCTTATGCAGGAACTATCGAAGGTGAAGCGGAGCGTTGCTAAACTTGATCCTGTGGCACCTCATCAAATTTTTCTTGTGGTTGATACTACTACTGGAAGTAATGCGCTTGTTCAGGCTAAAGAGTTTCATGCTGCGGTAGGCCTGACGGGGATTATTATGACCAAAATGGATGGTGCCGGAAAAGGAGGTGTTGCCGTTGCTATCGCTCGTGAGATTGGGGTTACGCCAGTTTTTCTAGGGAGTGGAGAGAAGGTGAATGATATTGCGCTTTTTGATCGGAGAGATTTTTTAGAACGATTGATTTAATTTTAGAGTTACTCATCATGAATGAAAACCAGTTTTTTTTACGCTAAAATTGTTGTCTCTAGCAAGGAGGAAGAGTGAGGCGCTATGCGAACATAACGTAAGCTCTGACAACAAAGCTAGGGACAATAAGAGCAAGTAAAAACTTCTAATTTTCATTCGTGATGAGTATATAAGAGGTTGATTTTTTAGGGCGTTAGTTTACAGTTTCGGATCCAGATGTACAAGTGGACTCTATATTCCATAAAGTTTCAGTAATGCTGGTCGTTTAGTCGTATTATTATCAAGCAACTGTAAAACATCCTTTGACTCGTTCGCTCCCGCTCGGCTGACCCTTCGGGTTGCTCGAGTAACATTACTCTTCGCAGTCTATTCCACGCCCTCCTGGCGTAGTGGTTTCAATATATCAACTTTTCAACACCACCAAGGTTTCTTCCTTGGTCATTATTCGGTCTTTAGCCTCTAGCCTTTTTTGTAATGATTCCCACTCTCTGGAACCGCTTTCAATGGAAAACGACCTCTTCGGCCGCTTTTCCTCCTCTTGTCGCACCATTTGTTATTCGGTATGCTCGTCCTGAAGAGAAGAACGCTGTCCTTCAGGTGGCTCTTCTTTCACTTAAGATGAATACCGATTGGCATGATGCTACCACTCAGGCCACTCTTTTTATTCACGAGGGATTAAAACAAGCTTTTCTGCCAGAAAATGATCCGACATGCGTTGTTATTGCTCATGGGCAGCGGATTATTGGTGTTTCAATGTTTGATCCTCAACCGGAGGCTGCGACTCATTTGCTAAGTGGTCCATGGGTCGTAACAGAGTATCGTAATCGTGGTTTTGGAACAGCTTTACTTCAGGCGTCTCTTACCGGATTAGCGGAACGTGGTGTGACAGAAGTTTGTGGAATTACACGAACCAATACGGTTGTTTCTAGATTTGTCTATCCCAAGTTTGGAGGTATTGCTAGTGAGTATACTTTTCCTTTAATAAAGGAAGACGAAAAATAGTCGTTTAGTTCCCTCAGCGTGACAGCTGAACAGTTATTATTGCCTTGTGGTGTAACGGTAGCACAGCAGACTCTGAATCTGCTTGTCATAGTTCAAATCTATGCAAGGCAGCCACTGGCATTATTGCACAACGCCAGCTATTAGGCGTTCAGATTTCCCTCCTTTGGAGAACGGATCTGAACGCTTACGAACTAGGAACGTCCTCTTTCGATGGGATGAGAATAGCTTAAGACTTGAGCAGGAGGAAAATTGCGCATGACTTTTTTTCTCTCATGATGGAAAAGAAAGTAGCGAGAAACCATTTTTCGAAAATGAACAGCATGAGGTCGAATACCTGATAGGAGGTAGGTAAAGGTACGAAAAATGCCATCAGAGCGAAGGGCTTTTTGTGTGGCTTGCAAAATGCGCTCTTGAAGAGGGGGAGGCATATTGGCAAAGGGGAGTCCTGAAATGATAAGCCGTGCTGGAGCTAGTCCATAGTGCTTTAATAGTGCAGGAGCGTCTTCTGCTGAACCATGATGGAAACGCATTTCAGGAAATCGCGCACAGAGACCTTTATAGAGTCTGTGGTCATGTTCAATACCTAGGTATTCAATTCCTTGAGGTATGTAATCACGCAGGAGATGGGTGAAAGGTCCAGTTCCAGGACCATATTCGATAATAACATCTCCAGCTTTCATTGGAATATTTTCGATCATGACTTTTCCTAAATGCTGAGAGCTCGGCCAGATTGATCCGACCGAAGAAGGTTTTCTAATAAAACGGCTCACAAAATGAAGGGCATCTTTTAGCCGATGTCCATGAAGGTTGATTTTTTTTAAAAGTTCTCGCTTGCTGATCTGATCGGTAGATGTTGTTTTCATGGACATAAAGATGTTGGTTTTCGTGTGGTCTCCGCTGTACGACGACTGAAATAAAATAAGAGATTTTTTGTTTTATCGTAACTACCAACGTAACCGAGACTGCAAGCAATTAAGCACAAAAGAACATAAAGTAACACAAAAGAAAAAACTTTTAGATTTATACCTTTGTCGGATGAATTTTAGGATTTTTTTACGCAGGAGTTTTTGAGACTAGCCAGACGTCAGAGCGTGCTGCTACTGAGGTAACAGTAGCGATGACAACGCCGTTAGCGTCAAAAAGAACCAGTAAAATTTCCTAAAATTCATTCGAGAAAGGTATATGTTTAGTAAGCATCTTTTTGTGTTCTTTTGTAGTTATGAATTTATCAATTAATTTTGAGATTCCATACTTAAACTAAACTGTTAGCTTTACTTTAGTCGCCGCTTAGCCGGGGCTGAATAACTGCTTTGAGCATACCTTTTTTTTCTTATGGCTTCCACTTCTCTTTTTTGGGCCAATCGACAGCGTGCCATAAAACTTGATCTAGTGTTCTTGTGTTCACTTGTGGAGAAGGCTCTTCCTCTCTGTTTAGAAAAGCCGCGTTGGGTTAAAAGTTTCCTTCCTACAGATATTGAGGTGACACTGCTCAGTGATCACTCCATCGCAAAGATTCATAATGATTTTTTAGAGGATCCAACCCCAACAGACGTTATTACATTCAGACATAGTCAGAAGTTGGGAGAAATTCTTGTTGGAGTGCCAACAGCAGCGAGGAATGCCAAGCATTTTGGCCATTCTGTTAATCATGAAGTTGCTCTTTGTGTAGTGCACGGACTCTTGCACTTGCTCGACTATGATGATACGACAGAGTCAGAACGACAGCGCATGCATAAGCGGCAAGAAGAAATTTTATGTTGTGTAACTACCAATGTAGCCGTTTAGAGTTTTTCCTTCAGAGGCGAGTTCTGAATTACAGGCTACAGGCTAACTCCCAACGTGCTGTTGGTAGGTGGGAGATAGAAAATAGGAGATGGAAGTCGAGGTCATAAAGTGAACGAAAATCAACTTAAACTCTCAAATTAAACTTACTGCAAACCAGTAGAAAACTATGCATTGCATTTACACTGTTACTTCGCTATCCGATCATTTGATTCAGATCCCTCTTCCAAAGGAAAGGGATCTGGATGCCTGTTCTGCTAGTACAGAGCTACTCGAAACTCCCGAGGTTATTGCAAAGAACAGAAGGGAGAGAGTTCAATTATGGCAGGTTGTTGTACATAATGATCCCGTTAATCTTATGAGCTATGTTACCATGGTTTTTTGTAAAATTTTTGGATTCAATAAACAAATTTCAGAAAAACATATGCTTGAAGTGCATCATCACGGTCGTTCTATTCTTTGGGTAGGAGATCGCGAACAAGCAGAACTTTATGTGCAAAAGCTCCATGCGGAACTTCTTTTAGCCACATTGGAACCGGCTTTGTAATCATGCAATTTTTTCAACATAAAAACAGTAATTTTGAATTTCGAAATATTGAGCCTTGGTTAGCTCATGAAATAACAACAGTCCTTTGTGCTCATGATCCGAAGCAGGCTACGATAGCGACTCGCTTGTTAGCAGTACCAAGCTATGAAGACGAACAGCTATGTGCTGATTGGGAGGAGCATGTTCATCCAGACTTAATTGTTCTTTGGAGTTCTTGTCATAGTATCGTTATGAGTGATCTTCAAAAGATGGCAGAAAATCTCAGTCGCAAGAAAAATGCCTATGATTTAATCTTTCCTTCTTCTCATCAAGAGGCATGGCTTCGTATGCTCAATATTGTGCGACTTTCACTTGCTGCAGAGCACCAATTTTGTGAGCAAGAAATGAACGATAATAGCGACTTTGATCTTTCAACGCCTCGTGGAGAGGCGCTAGCACAGATGCTTGTTTTTTCAGGTATGCAGCAATGCTTGATCTCCTAACGTCATGTATCAAACTCGGGCTATCTTAATACGTCGTTATCGACTCTCAGAGACAAGTCTTATCATTGTTTGGCTGACGGATCATCATGGGAAAGTTAAAACAGTAGCACGTGGTGCCACCAAACAAGGAGGGGTTTTTTCTGGGAGGCTAGAGCTTTTTAGTGAAGCAGAAATTGGATTTGCTCTTAGTAAAAAAAATGATCTGCACTCATTAAAAGAAGTTGTTCCTTCCCCATCGTGGCAGGCAATGAGTTCGAACTATCTTACGTTGCTTGGGGCTTCTTATTTTGCAGAGCTCTGCGATCTTTTTACGGAGCCTGTACAACCGGTGCCTGAGATTTTTGGATTGCTACGTCGGGCTTTAGTTTTTTTGAGTCAGCAGGCTCCCACGGTTCGCGTTATTCAGTATTTTGAAATAGAATTAGCTAAGGCTTTAGGGATTTATGATCCTTCGTTGCCAGGAGAATATTCCCTAAAGACACTGGTGCATCGTCTCCCTGAAACGCGACGTGGGTTGTTGGAGCATCTTCGAGAGAAAAATGATCTCAGGAGATAGAACATACGTATAAATTAACATTATCGTTAATTTATGTTTTCAATTTATGCTTCGTATCTTCTATTTTTTTCGAAGACCTATTCTCCTGCCTTCGTGGTCAGGGCTTACGTTATGTTCGCATAGCGTCTCACTTTTCCGCCTTGTTGAAGACAACAATTTAAGCGTAAAAAACCAATTTTTATTCGTGAGGGGTATAAATAATGGTGCTCGGGGGGGGACTCGAACCCCCATGCCTTTCGGCATGCGCCCCTTAAACGCACGTGTCTGCCATTCCACCACCCGAGCATTCAATGAATTGAAGGGTTCATCATACGAAGAGTTTTTAAATTCGCAAGAGAGAAATTTTTTTATTGCTGTATAGATTAATCTATGGCACCTTAGCGAACTCCTTAACCCGGATATTTCATAAAAACATGTCTTACGCAATTATTCAAACAGGTGGTAAACAATATCGTGTTTCCGAGGGCGATATCCTCGATGTCGAAAAACTCGATGTTGCCACAGGCCAATCCACTACTCTGACCGATGTTCTTATGGTTGCTAATGGCGATCAGGTAACTTTCGGTGCTCCTTTTATTAGTCAAGCTTCGGTTCAAGCTGAAGTGATTGATCAATGGAAAGGTGAAAAAGTGATTGCTTTTAAATTCCGCCGTCGTAAGGGGTATCATCGTACGGTCGGACATCGTCGTCAGCTTACAAAGTTAAAAATTACTTCGGTAACTATTTAGTCATAGCCGTTCAAATTCTGTTACGCGGTGGCTGAACGGTTACAAAAAAAATTAGATTACCCCTCACATAATAAATCAATTTAATAGAGTTTAAACAAACTCCAACAATTATACAATTAAGGCAGCAGCCTTAGTTGTTCTCTCAATATGGCTCATAAGAAAGGTCAAGGAAGTGTTAAGAACGGACGCGATAGTCAAAGTAAACGACTTGGCGTTAAAAAATTTGGCGATGAATCAGTAATAGCTGGCAACATTATTATTCGTCAACGAGGTACAAAGTTTCTTCCAGGTCGTAATGTCGGACTTGGTCGCGATTACACAATTTTTTCTCTCATTGATGGCAAAGTGCGTTTTGATCGTGCTGGTCGCCGTGTTAATGTAGAACCGCTTGTCGCCTAAATGTGGGTGTTCAGATCCTCTCCTTCGGAGGAAGGTTCTGAATCTTCTAAGATGCCTCCTCTCCGCTTAGGAATTATAGGTTCAGGCAAAGGCTCTAATTGTCGAGCTCTTCTTGAGGCTACAAGAGAAAAACGCCTTAATTACGAGCCTGTTATTGTTCTTTCGGAGGTTTCTGATGCTGGTATTCTAGGCTTGGCTGAATCATTTAATATTCCTTCAAGGTTTGTGGAGCCGGGTCCTTTTAAAACCCGACTTTCTGAGGATGCTGAACTAGAGATGCTTTCTCAGCTTCAAGCTGCTAATGTGGATTTTGTGGCGTTAGCAGGATTCATGCGTGTGATTAAAGCTCCATTACTTGAGGCTTTTCCTGGAAGAATTCTTAATATTCATCCTTCGCTTTTGCCTCATTTTCGAGGTTTAGAAGCCTGGAGACAGGCCTTAGAAGCCAATTTGCATGAAACTGGTTGTACTGTTCATGTTGTGGATTCAGGAGTTGATACAGGAAGGATTTTAGGTCAATCACGTGTGCCAGTTTTAATCGATGATACAATAGAGACACTCCATGCTCGTATTCAAGAGGCAGAACACGAACTCTACCCTCGGATGGTTCATCAGTTTGCTCAAGAACTTATGAAGAGATAAGAGGGTAGAAGAGAATGAAATGTTCGGGTTAACAGAGATGAAAGGAATGGCAGAGGGAATAGCCACAAAAGAACACAAAGAAACACAAAAAATCTGACGGTGAACTTGATTGATTAGTGATAAATTTTGAATCCTTATTTTTCATGATAGCGAGTGTTCTTTATCTTGAGTTCTTAAATGAGTTAAAGAATTTCTATAAAAATTCTTTTTTGGTGTTCTAGTTCTTTGTGTTTCTTTGTGTTCTTTTGTGGCTATTAAAAAAAATAAAATTTCTTATGGGTACATTTCGTCTTTTTGATCTCAATCCAGAACAATACCGTGCGGCAACGCATCCCGAAGGAGCCTTGCTCATTCTTGCCGGGGCGGGAACAGGAAAGACACGTGTTTTAACAGCGCGTATT
>DATEBV010000027.1:0-2665 GCA_035287205.1 Chthoniobacterales bacterium
GAGGAAATAATTTTTCTTCTTCACCTGAAGAACGCAACTGCTGCACTCGCCGTTCATCAGCAGAACGAACTAATGCTTCATATTCTTCAGTCAGATTTCTTATTTTTTCGTTGTTGGCCTGTTCTAGAGGAAAATCATCCGCAAGACTGCTGGAACATCTTGGGCGTGTATCTGGTAAGGTAGAATCTTCTTTTTGAGCTTGAAACATTGATTTTAATTCTTCGATTTGTTTTAAAAGAGCAAGGCGTTCTGCATCGCCTACATCAACTGCTGGTAAGGAAATGCTAGCTACTGTAGAGGAAAGTATCGCAGGTTCTTTTTTATCCTCTTCTTTTATTTCCAGTGGAGGTTCTATCTTGGCTGTTTTGAGTTGTTCTAACCAAAAGTTTTTTCGATGTTCTGCTCTCTTTTGCTGTTCTGCTCCCGCAACATTGGAAGTACTCAATGCCAATGATTCTTGAGATTCTTGATCTTGCGGAAGTGTTAACCAATCTTCCCAGCCATGATAAGCTTCCTTAGCTGTTTCTATAGCCTTTTCCCATTGATTCCAAAAATCAAAACTCGCCTCGGTAAGATGAGTTGCTTTTTCCCAAGCTGTCATAGCTCTCTCATCCGCTTTTTCTGCAAGATCAAAGTAATCTTGAGGTGTTAATTTCGTTGCTTTGACTTCTTGTTGTTGCTTAAAACTCTTAACAACTTTAGGAGATATATCCTTCTTTGTTCTGCTATTTAATTCACTATCAACTTGATCAAGTATATCATACCCTTCTAAAACAAGCTGTTTTATGGCTACTTCCTTAAAAGTATCGATAAGAGTATTTATAGTAATATTAGTACTATTTTCTTGATTAATATCATCTTGTTTAGAATTTTCGTCCGCAACAACAGGTTTTCTATTATTTTGAACATCCCTTAATCTATCTTCAGATGCATTAAGATTGGCATGCAAATGGACAGTAGCGTCAGTTAATATTACTTGTTTTCCAAGTTTTGTAAGAGTCTTTGCCGTAACTAAATTACTATTGCACTGCTCAACAGAGATATTGCTATTATCAAAATATTTTGCGGCCTTGTTGGCAGCCTGCATCACCTTATTTAAAAGGCTCAATTTACTATTCTCAGCTTTTTTATCCTCAGGTGATAGTTTATCTTGAATACTTTGGTTAAAAGAAGATAACTGCTGAAATTGTTCTTTAAACAGAGCTGTTTTATTTGCATCTTGATCATTAATAACATGATCCATACCAGTACAAAAATTTTCAATACCCTCCTCTTGTGTATTGTCTAAACCTCCACGGAAAATAGTTTGATTTTCGCCTATAGTATTCGCAACAGGTATTTCTATTTCCCACATGCTTTTCAAAGCTCTTAACCCTTTATCAAACTCTACAGGATCCATTAGCATCTTAGGATCTAATACAACAGCATTAAGAAAGTCACTGTATTGACTAGCTGCAATAGAAAAAATCGCTTGATGAAGCTTTTTATCTTCGTTAAAGTCATTATTTCCAGGCTCATTTAATACATCATTATAGATTATATTATCCTTAGCAATAATAGGATGTAATGCTAAGAAAATTGACAATGAAATGCCTAAAATAAAAGTGCGAATAAGCTTCATGATCTTTATAAGGTTAATTTAAAACGTTTTTTTGGCACACTCTCAAAATTACAATTAATCTTAACCGAATATTTAAGTTCAAGGTCATAATATTTTTCTTCTAATATCTTTGTTTTGGGAAGGATATGAAGATAATTTGTCCATAAAATTTCTGCCAATACTGTTGACAGTTTTGTATCTTCATGATTTTCATAGAATTGCTTCATCCTCCGTAGGCGTTCAGCTCTCTCCTCCTTCGGAGGAAGTATCTGAACCAAATGTTAGGACTGCGAAGTAGTTGTGTGATGCATCCATAGTTTTTTACTGCTTCGTCGTAAGTTAAAGTAGATTCTCCAGCCTAGCCTCAATATGATTTCCCTTTAGCAACCTCCTCAGCAGCTTGAAACAATTGATCTCCTTCTTCGTTATTTCCCTCGGCATAAGCCTGAGCCGCTTTAAGGTATTCTAAGGATGAGGCTTGTTCTTGTTCTGTAAATTGCAAGAGAGTGGCAATTTCTAGGTTACCTTGGCTTTTTGCTTCAGTGGCTTCATCCAATTTACAGGCTACCCTACATAATCGATCACCACTAGCCTCAGCTGATTTGGCTGCTTTATCCAATGCTGCGTTTGCAACGTTCTTTTCTAAGCAATCAATTGCTGCTTTTCGATGATGCTCAGCTAAAGCTTGTTCTTGTTCTGCTAATTGGAGGTAAAGTGTTACAATCTCTGGATTGCCTTGGCTTTTTGCCTCAGTGGCTTTATCCAATAGGTCGGCTGCATTACTTAATCGATCACGAGCCCTAGCCGATTCTGCTACTTCATACGTACTGAAAACGTTGTAGAAGCGTTGTACTGCTTTTTTATAATGTTCGCCTAAGACTTGCTCTTGTTCTGCTAATTGAAGGTAAAATGTGGCGATTTCTGAGTTGCCATTGTTTTTTGCTTCTGTAGCTTTCTCCAATTGGCGAACTGCGCAATATAATTGTTTGCCTGAGTCGACTAGTTTATTCCATAATGCTATCTCACATACAACTCTTCCATCTTCTTGCTTTTCTGCACCGTAAG
>DATEBV010000028.1:0-3114 GCA_035287205.1 Chthoniobacterales bacterium
AGAAGTAATTAACCACAGTCGTCATTCAGTCCCCGCTACGCGGCGACTGAAGTAAAGGTGGCAGTTTGGCTTTGAAAACGCCTGCTCAACTGATACTTGAACAATTTGGTGGCAAGAAGGGAACTTTTCTAGCGCCCTCGATATTTTTATAGCCTATCTTTTTTTGTGTTTCTTTGTGTTCTTTTGTGGCTATTCCTTCTTTCAGTCTTTGTGTTTAATTTCTTTTTTTAGGTAGATTGCGATCCCTTACGGCTTACTCACTTTGGAAATAGGAATCCCAGAAAGTTCTTTAAGCTGTCCAATTTCTTTTCCAAGGGTATCCACCTCGACGGAATCGGTGGTTTGTTTTACTTTGGTACATTGCATACAAATCATAGCAATGAGATTCAGCTTTTCAGCTCGCTTAGGATCATCCGTTTTGACTCTTTGTTGCAGAAAATAGGTTAACATCGTTTGTGCTATCTGATCGGATTGATTCTCCTTATTAATAACCCATCGAACCGATTGATTTATTGAAAGGCCTGTTCCTGAAAGTTCATGAACAGCTTTCTGCAAGGTTTCAATATTTTGTTCGAGTGTTGAAAAAACAATGTCGTCATGATAAATTCCACACGGAATTTGACAGTGAGTAAAACCAGTTGTTGGCAATGCTAGAAGAAACAAGGAGGCTACAACTATTCGGCCAACAGAGCAAATAGAGGCTATAGACTGTAGGCTGTAGGCTGTAGTTACCGCTGCTGCGGTAGGAGATGGAAGATGGGAGATGGAAGATGAAAATTGATGATTACTATGAGTTGATGTTAATAAATTTTTCATTGGATTTTTTGGTGATTATAACTATTCGGCTAGCGGGCCGAATAGTTACTAATATTTAGACAAATTTTACTGAATGGAAAGAAAAAAATTAGATTTACAAAGAAAATATTGCTTTATCTGTAATTTGTCTGCATAATGAATTATTGCCTTATGCAGATAAAGCGCTGATAAAATATACGACAACGTAAGGCTCTAGAATTATTTCAAGAATTTGAGATAATTACAGCAAAGCAACTTTGTCAATTATTTGACTTCAAGAGTCGCACAGGTGCTCTACTTTGTAAAAATTGGGTCACTATCGGGTTTTTGGAAGTTGTTGATGCATCTAATAAAGGAAGAAAATATAAACTTTCTAAACAATATGAAGAACTGATCTCAGGAAGCTCATGAAAAAAAGAAATTAATAGAATACCCTGCCACCTTATATCAGCGATAGTTTCGCATTCTATCAAAAAGGGAGTCAGTCCCGTAATTCATTACTTCGTCAATGAATTAGCTGGTACTGACCCCTTTTTTAGCCCAACTTGATCCGAACCTTTAAGTAATTCGAGGTACTAGGAAAAATTATTCACCTTCTCTCCTTTGCGACAGTTGTTCACGTATCAGTTACAGAAGCAGATTCAAACTAAACCGTCACTTTTATTTCAGTCGTCGCGCAGCGGAGACTGAACGACTACATGGATTCTTTACCTCACCGCCTTAAGACCTATAGCAATATTGCTACAGAGCTTTCTTTTCTCAGCAATCAACAGCTTTCCGATCTTCTCGATCAGGCAGAACCTTTTCATACAGGGGTTGGAGGCACCTCTGTTTTATTAAGACTTAATAGAGTTCTTTCCAAACTCGCTTATGCTGATGAAGTGCAAGGCGCCTCGGAGCACAGACCTCAGAATGTATATGGCATACCTGAGGAGTCGAGCACCGAAGCAACGAAGCAATTCGCAGCAGAAGTAGAGTTTCGAAAGAACTCTAACGAAACTCTCCTCTTTGTTAAGAGGATCCCACTAACAGATCTCGAGCGAATTCCTGAAAACATCATGTCAACGGCGAATCTCTTTGATTTGCCGCTTTATTACCAATACGGAATTGGATCAAAAGGCTTTAGTGCATGGCGTGAATTAGCTGCTCATCAAATGGCATCAAACTGGGTTATTGCAGGTAAATGCCCTCATTTTCCCTTGCTTTATGGTTGGCGTATTCTTCCACATTGCAAAAGACGTTCTATTTCTGAGACACTTAGTAAGGAACAAGCAAAAAAGTTAGAACCTGTCTTCAAAGTCGCTGAGGCTGATGAAGGGCAAGGAGCCGACGGCGCACAGAAGTTGAGTGTACAGAAGCTACTCGATGCTTCGAGTACCGGCGCGACGAAGCCATTTGCAGCCTCAGTAGAATTTGAAGGCAGGTTCTTAAAGAGTGAGCTTGAATACTGGGAAAACCATCCTAAAGTTTGCAATCGACTAGAAGCAATCCAGAATGCCTCAGCAGATCTCATCCTCTTTTTGGAATATATTCCTCATAATTTACACCAATGGCTTGGCAAACAATTAACTTCTAAAGAATATGAGCTTGAACAGTCTCTTTCCATGATGGATGAAAACATTGCTACTATAACTGAATTTATGAGCAAGCAAAAATTTATTCATGGTGACCTGCATTTTAAGAACATCCTAACTGATGGAACCAGGCTCTACTTTACTGATTTTGGACTAGCTCTTAGTTCAAAATTTGAACTTACTGCTGAAGAAATAGAATTCTTTAACAAGCATCATAATTATGATCAAGCTAATGCGGCCATAGGATTCCTTGATTCTACCTTCAGCAATTTATTTGGCAAAGAGTTATGGAGTACATCTATTCAAGAATACTTTTCTAGCAAAAAAATCACCTTAGCTCCTGCATTAGAATCTAGAATTAAACGCCATACACCTGTTGCTTTAGCCATGGATCAATTTTATCAAAAACTGATGAAGGAAAGTCGATCGACACCTTATCCTACAGCTCTTCTTGAGGAATTAATAGGAAAAAGGTAACTACCAACGTCAATTTGCAGAAAATTAACAAGGATGGAAGGGATGGAAGGGATGGAAGAGGGTAAAATCAAGAAAACAAGTCATCAGAGTTCTTATCAAATTATTCTAAGAGTTTAATATCTTGTTGCGCTTACTCAATTCTCTCTATCCCTTCCATCTCATTCGTTCTTGTGATTTTTCATTAGTTCCTCTTTCTATTTTAATATACGGCAAGGAATGCGATGGAAGGGATGGCGGATATTTAAATTAAAAATAGTGTGTATAAAAT
>DATEBV010000029.1:0-16427 GCA_035287205.1 Chthoniobacterales bacterium
ACTCGCTTGTGCTGATGAAGTGCAAGGAGTCGACAGCGCGCAGAAGTTGAGTGTACATGAGCTACTCGATGCTTCGAGCACTGGCGCGACAAAGCAATTCACAGCAGAAGTAGAGTTTGGAAAGCAGTCTACTACAACAAATCCTTTTACGACAATGGATGGAGCTCGTGTTATTTCACTGCGCAACTTTGCTACTGAGAAAATTCATGATAGCGAAGGAGAGCTTCTACCTGCAGAGGCAATGCTCATGATCGAACTGGAAGAAGGTCTTCGTGTTGTGATTCGTCCTTCAGGAACAGAGCCTAAAATTAAATTTTATCTCTTTGCTTCGAAACAACCAGATTCAAAAACTTTTTCTCCTGAAGAACTCAAGGCAGCTAAGTTGCATCTTACGATTCGACTTGAAAAACTCTGGCAATGGTTGAAGAACGATGCTTTGAGTCGCTGTGTAGGCGTTCAGATCCCCTCCTGAGGAGGACGGATCTGAACCAAATGATTGTGCTGCAAAGGTGTAGTGCAGGGCTAATTCTCCCAACGGGATAATAGGTTGTAATTTAATAAATAATAGACGACGACAAAGCACTTCAAAAAAACTTTTTTCATTAATCAGCTCCTCTCTGTATTTATCCCTTCCATCTCTTCCATCTCTTCCATTTGACTCGTTCGCACCTGCTCGGCTCGCCCCAAAGGGGCTACTTGAGCAATGCATTCGCAATGCTCTTCGTAGTCTATCCCACGCCCTCCCTTTGGGAGTATTGACCGTCCCAAGCTTAGGCTTGGAACAGTCTATCCCACGCCCTCCCGGGCAGTGGTATTCTTCCATCCCTGTTTATGCGTTTCGGTGAATTAGCCTTGGGTATAGTGCAGTTTCTTTTTATAGTTCTTGTACTCTGCTCGAAGGATGTATACATTGTTTGTTTTTACGGGGCGTAGCTCAGCTTGGTAGAGCGCTTGGTTTGGGACCAAGATGTCGCAGGTTCGAATCCTGTCGCCCCGACCATTTTATTGAGTTGGGTGGAGACCTTCCCCTATTTCCTCAATCATTTTTTTGTTGAATGCAGGAAGATCTGCGGGTTTACGACTTGTTACTAAACCATTGTCAACGATCACTTCCTCATCCACCCATATTCCTCCTGCATTGCGAATATCAGTCTGGATCGATGGCCATGAAGTTAGTCTTCGTCCTGATTTAATGGCTGAGTCTAGTTGTCTTCTTTTTCTTTTTTGTAACTGCTGATTTTATCCGGCGCGAAGGGGAGGGGATATCGAAGTGAGAGATAGGGAGGCTTACTAGGCGAGTATCGGCTTTAAGATTTCTTCTTTTGATAATAAAATCAGTTGGGATCCAATAGTTGCTGGTATCTTTAGCAAAGCCAGTATGGTTCACCCCAACATTGAGATTTTTGTGGAGTTCAAAATGAAGATGAGCCGGATACATGCCATGATTATTGCCAATAGAACCGAGCGCTTGTCCCTTTTGAATAGTATCGCCTTCTTTAACATCGATACGGTTTAGGTGCGCATAGAGAGAGTCGATAAAGTGTACAACCCCTTGTTCAAGGTACGCATGACGTACAATCACAACGTTTCCCCAGGCAACATGAATATCACGTGCGAGAATAACAAATCCATGAGCAATACTTGTAACGGGACAACCAAAACTACAGCTGCTTCCTCCTTCATGGAGCCAATCTTCTCCAAGGTGACCTCCTTTTCGAAACCCACGTGATTTATAGAATTCATCGGCATTGGGAGGATCCACTGGGAAGTCGAATCCGCTAGCAAGATGAACTTGTTTAGGAGAGTCTTTTGCGAAGAGTCTTCCTGACAGGGGAAATACAAGAAGGAAGGTAACTGCCAAAATAGACAGAAGCCATTGAGAAAAGAAAAATAGACGCAAAGAAGAACAAGGGTGAAACACGGCGTGGAGTAAGCGTTCAGCTCCCCTCCTTTGGAGGACGGACCTGAACCAAATGAATCGATTGTGAAGCCGCCGTGTGATGCAATGCATAGTTTGTTAAAAAGCTACTGGCAGCTATTTGACCCCACAGCCTACAGCCTATAGCCGATAGTTCAGAACTCCCCTCCGCAGGAGGGAGAAATGAACGGTTACGGCGTGGAACCTAACCTAAGAGTGATCATTCTGCAATGTATACTCATCACGAATGAAAATTAGGAATTTTTACTTGCTCTTGTTGTCCCTAGCTTCGTTATCAGAGTGTACGTTAAAGTTATAAGTTTAAGTTTAAGTTGATTTTTGGTCACTTCGTGACAGAGTAAGTAGCCTCTTAACAAACTATACAATGCATTTACACCATACCTTCGCAGCACAATCATGTGGTGCAGATCCGTCCTCCGAAGGAGGGGAGCTGAACGCCTACATGTCCTACTCTTCTGCTCCTTCAGCCCTTTTAGCCTTAGAAGATGGCCGTGTTTTTCGTGGATATTCCTTGGGTATTACAGGGACTTGCACGGGTGAAATTTGTTTCAATACTTCTATGAGTGGTTATCAGGAGGTCCTTACAGATCCTTCCTATCGAGGGCAGATTGTTGCAATGACTTATCCTCTTATTGGAAACTATGGGACGAATTCTTTCGATAATGAAGGAACGAAGCCTCATATCCGTGGCTTTGTAATTGAAGAGATGAGTGAAAGTGCCAGTAGCTGGTGTTCTCAAGTCGGTTTTCAAGAATATCTTCATGAACATTCTCTAATTGTTATTGGAGGTGTTGATACACGTGCTCTCACGCGTCATCTTCGTATTAGTGGGGCCATGCGTGCATGCCTTACTTCGGAACCAATGAGTGATGTTGAGGCTATTGCTTTAGCTAAAGGATCAATGTTTCTTGAGGAGATGGATTTGATTGAGGAGGTTTCCACCAAGGAGATCTATGAATGGGACCCAGAGGGAAGTGAAAAGATTTTAGACAATATCCTGCCTCGTAAAAAAACAACTCAACGAGAGCCTTTGGTGGTTGCTTATGATTTTGGAGTGAAGAAGAATATTTTACGCTTACTACGATCTCATGGACTTCGCGTGATGGTAGTGCCTTCAACGACTTCTCCTGAAGATGCTTTAGCGATGAACCCTGAAGGGATCTTTTTTTCTAATGGGCCTGGTGATCCAGGGATGCTTTCTCCTATTCATCGTACGGCTCATATTCTTTCAGAGCATAAACCCATTTTTGGTATTTGTCTGGGACATCAAATCCTTGGTCATGCTTTTGGGGCAACAACTTTCAAGCTGAAATTTGGTCATCGTGGAGCCAATCATCCTATTCAAGATTTGCGTACAGGTCGTATTCTTATTACCGCGCAGAATCATGGTTATGCGCTCGATGAGACGGAATTTCCTTTAGCATTAGAAGTCACCCACCGTCATCTCAATGATGGTACCGTTGCTGGATTCCGCCATCGAAAGAAACCTGTCTTTGCTGTACAATTTCACCCTGAGGCTTCCCCTGGACCTCATGACTCGATAGGATTATTTCAAGAGTTCGCAACAATGCTTGGAGCGTAACTATTCGGCCAACAGGCCGAATAGTTAGTTTAAGTTATTAGTTTAAGTTTAAGTTGATTTTTAGTCACTTCGTGACAAGGTGAAAAGTGAAGCGGGATTTTTATTTGTTCCTAGTTTTTTGCTTTCGAAGGCACTTCAGTAAAGGATTCTAATACGCTTAGACAAATTTTATCGACTGGGTTAACCGAATGTTTATGGCTATACTTATCACTATTAGCCAGCTTTAACAGACCTCAACTCCATCTTCCATCTCCTATCTTTTATCTCCCAACCAACGATACGTTGGTTAGCCTGTAGTCTGTAGCCTGTAACCTGTAGCCTTAGAGCTCTCCAAAAAAAATCATTTTTTGGACAAGCTTTAGATTAAATCTTGTTTGCATTTTTTGAAAATCTATGGATAATCTTTGAACTCCTGATTTTCAGATTTGTTTTATTCCAGCGTAGCTCAGTGGTAGAGCGGTCGGCTGTTAACCGATTGGTCGTAGGTTCGAATCCTACCGCTGGAGCCATTCTCTTGAGGATATAGGTTGGAGTGGTGAAAAATTGGGATTGCTATAATTTCACTACCTCAGCTATAGGCTATAAAGGCTCAAATTGTTGTTCAATACCTCCTTGATAAACTATGCATTGCACTCACTCTATTACTTCGAAGTCGGATCATTTGGTTCAGATCCTTCCTCCGAAGGAGGAGGATCTGAACGCTCATACCGATCATATCCCGCCAGCGCTTCTCGCTGAAATTGAGGAAGCAATTTCTCACTACCCTGTTTCTAAGAGAAGTGCCTCATTGCCACTCTTGCACCTTTGGCAAAATCATTTTGGCTTTATCGATCAGGATGGGATCGAATGGATTGCTGCTAAGCTAGGTCTTAATGCCATTGCAATTTTAGAACTTGTTACTTTCTATCCATGGTTTAGGCAGGAAGCTCCTGGGAAAACTATTATTCGTGTTTGTCGTACGCTTTCTTGTGCTATGGCAGGAAGTTATGAGCTACATGAAAAATTTTGTCATGCTGCAGGGATTGATTCTCACCAAGGACATGGGCATGGACAAGGATTGCAAACAAGCCCTGATGGGAAATTCAGCATCGAGTTTGTTGAATGTTTAGCCAGCTGCGGTTCTGCACCGGTGTGTCTTGTTAATAATGACCTTGTGGAGAATGTTTCCACGGAGGATGTCGAAACTTTGTTGAATAATAATCAATGAACCAACAAGCTGAAAATCAATCGATAACTGTGAACTCTCAACGGCCAACTGGCATTGTACAACAACGCCTCATGCATCCTCATCCAAAGGAGAAGCGAATTATTTTTGCTAATCTAAGCCGCTCTGATTATACGCCTGATATTGAGACCTATCTTAAAAATGGCGGTTATCTAGAATTTAAAAAAGCTCTCACAATGAAGCCTGAGGCCATTGTCGAAGAAATCAAAGCGTCCAATTTACGAGGACGTGGTGGTGCTGCTTTTCCAACAGGAATGAAATGGGGGTTTATTCGACGTGATGATGGGAAGCCTCACTATCTCTGTGTTAATGGAGACGAGTCAGAACCTGGAACATTTAAAGATCGCTACATTCTTCATAGAGATCCCCATCAGCTTCTTGAAGGAATGTTGATCACTTGCTTTGCTCTCGATATCAAATTAGCCTATATTTATATTCGATGTGAATTTACGCATGTTAGAAAGATTCTTGAAAAGGCAATTGAAGAAGCACGTGCTCATGGGTTTTTAGGAAAGAATATTTTAGATTCAGGATTTGATCTCGAGATTTATGTTCATGAAGGAGCTGGTGCCTATATCTGTGGCGAAGAGACGAGCTTACTTGAATCACTTGAAGGGAAGCGTCCCTATCCTCGCATTAAGCCGCCTTATTTTCCTGCCGTCTTGGGACTGTATATGTCTCCTACGATTGTTAATAACGTGGAGACGATTTGTCATGTAAAACATATTCTACGTCTTGGAAGTGCTGAATATGCCAAGATGGGAACTGCTGGTGATGGTGGTACGCGTATCTTATGCGTGAGTGGTGATGTCGTTCGTCCTGGTCCCTATGAACTTCCTGTGGGATCGGTCACTTTAGGTGAACTTATTTTTGATATCTGTGGTGGCTTACGTGCTGGTCGAAAACTCAAAGCAGTAATTCCAGGAGGAAGTTCTTCTAAAGTATTACGTGCTGATGAAGTCTTCAAGATAAAGGTAAAAGGAGCAGATGGTTCGATGATTGAAAAAGAAGTTAATCTCCTGGATCTAGTCCTTGATGCCGCTTCTCTTGCTGCTGCTGGTTCGATGATTGGAAGTGCTGGCGTTATTGTGATGGATGATTCTAGGAATATGGTGTGGGCTCTGAATAATTTGAATCAATTCTATGCTCACGAAAGCTGTGGCCAGTGCACACCGTGCCGTGAAGGTGTTCTTTGGATGTCTAAGATATCAACGCGGATGCTGTCTGGCGGGGGAATTGCATCCGATCCATCCATGCTTCACACTATAGCTGATAATATCGCAGGTCGTACAATTTGTGCTTTTGGAGAGGCTGCCTCATGGCCAACACAGAGCTTTATTGATAAGTTTCCTGAGGAATTTGCGGCAGCGGTAGGCTCTGCACAAAAAAGTAAAGAGTAAAGAGTAAAGGGTAAAGAGTTCTGAGGCCCAATTTACTAAGCCAATACCACATGACTAATAGATGAGAGATGTAGCCAACAAAAGAAGTTAACTTGTTACTTTTTTTCAGTTAGCCCGGATATTTCATACTGATCGTGACGAGAAAGTTGCGAAGGCAGGTGAGGATTTTGGAGCAGGGCTGTAGGCAGGACATGATTTTAAGCGAAGCCCCATCGGAACCTAACACCGCATTCATCGGTCTTCTCGACTTTCGCAGTAGATTAGTATGAAATATCCGGGTTAGTTACCGTGACGTTCTTTTGGAGCTGTAATCCTAAATCATCAGATCCTTTATTGGAGAGGATCCGCAGTTGAATGATGGGAAATATAAATTCTCAAAAATACCATTTTGTCGAAAATTAATTGGTTATAGTGAGCAACTTTTTCAATCAATTGCTGAAGGCAACAAAATAAACTCGTTACCCTTTACTCGTTACTCGTCACTTGCCTGTAGCTAAGCCAGGAACTAAACAAAAATTAAAATCCATTTTTAAAATTGGGCCCCTTTCGGACAAACTCTATTTTTATGCCTCAACGTCTTGCTGCTTTTCTTGCTGGAATTACTGGAGCCTCGGCAATTGCCTTGGGAGCTTTTGGTGCACACTCTTTAAAGACACTTCTTTTTCTTCATGGGGCTCATGATATTTGGAACAAAGCTGTTCTTTATCATCTTGTGCACGCAGTGGCTCTACTTTGGATTGTGCGTGGTTCCTCAGTAAGAGTGATTCCCTTTTTCTGTTGGTTTCTAGGTATACTCTTTTTTTCAGGAAGTCTCTACATGCTTGCTATTACCGGGAAATCGTGGTGGGGACCTCTAACTCCTATTGGAGGGGGCTTATTAATTGCAGGCTGGCTTTTTGTGGCAGTACAGAAGCCGCAGTGAAAAAATCAGGGGACAGGTTACAGTCTACAGGTAACAGGTTGCTACTGTTTCACAGTAAGTTGATCTAAAAGCGCGATAAGGCAAAAAGTGGTAAACTTTTGAGCAAAAGCAAAAAGTCAACTAACAGCAGAGCGATAATTTTTCTGTAACCTGCAACCTATAACCCGTAGCCTGCTCTGTTTAGTAGCGCATACTGCGACTCACACTATTGGCTCCTGCAGCAACACCAGAACCAATATCGCTGACATCATGCCCAGCACCACTGATGGTGTTGCAGCCTGGCATGAAGATAAGAGCGATAGTTATTAGGGAAAGAGAGATAATTAGTTTTTTCATAGGCCTCTTTCATGCCAAATTATGATCCTTTTGTCTAATCTATTATTATTTTAGGCGCGAATTTTTTAGAGGTTTTCTGTGACTACCAACATTCTTTTTAATTTCTGCGAAATAAAAAGATTGCTAAAATTAGCATTACTTGCAATTCATAGTAAAATAGAATAGGTTAAAGCTTACTTGCCGGCGTGGCGAAATTGGCAGACGCGCTAGACTCAAAATCTGGTATCCGCAAGGATGTGTGGGTTCGAGCCCCTCCGCCGGTAGTTCTTAAAAATTAACAGGGATGGAAGCGATGAAAGGGATAGGAAATAGTCGTAAAGTAAACCCTCTGTTGACTAGTTCAGTTTTTTTAAAAAAGAATATACAGTCTTATTTTTGAGAACTTTTTAGGAATAAAAATTTCCTATCTTTTTCGTTTATCCCTTCCATCGCTTCCATCCCTGTTAATTTCTTTTCTTATCAGAATGAATCATTACCATTGGGAACAATCGTCAAGGGAAAGACCTTGGTATCTGAAAGCATGGTTTCTTGTGCCTGTGATTATGGTGACACTAGGATGTGCTACTGCTTTGGTTGGCTATGCCTATCTCTACAGCCGTTTTGCTGCTCAAGTCAAAGAGTATGATCTCTCCAAGTTAGAGAAAATGGAGGCAGCCAGTGTGATCTATGATCGCAATGGAATTCCGATGGGTAAAATTTTTATTCAGAATCGACTTCCCATTAGTTATTCAGAAATTCCAGAAAATATGGTGAGAGCTATTATTGCTGAGGAGGATAATCGGTTTTTTGAGCATCACGGGGTTGATTATTTTGGAGTGCTTCGAGCTGCCATCAGTAACTATCGGCAGGGGCGTATTAAACAAGGAGCTAGTACCGTGACACAGCAGCTTGCGCGGAATTCTTTTGAGTTAAAAGAGCGTAGTTTTCGGCGTAAGATTTTAGAGATGTTTTTAGCGCATCGCATTGAACGTTCTTTATCTAAAGAGAAGATTATGGAGCTTTATCTCAATAGAGTCTACTTTGGAAGTGGCTTCTATGGTATTGAGGCGGCTGCTGTAGGTTATTTTGGAAAATCTGCTAAGGAGCTTTCTGTGGGAGATTGTGCTATGCTTGCAGGATTGCTTAAAAGTCCCAATGGGCTTTCTCCTTGGAATAATCCTAAAGGTGCTATTAAGGTTCGTGATTTTGTTCTCGCGAGAATGAATGAAATGCATTTCTTGAATGCTCAAGAGTTGCAAGCTGCTTTAAAGAGTACTCTGGGTGTTCATAAGCGTACAAATCCTTTTAAAGTTTCCTATGCTATCGACCTGGTGCGTCAACAGGCTATTGCAGCACTTGGATTTGAACGTGCTATGAATGGAGGTGTTCGTATCGACACGACATTTGATTCCAAGCTGCAACAAAATGCAGAAAATTCTTTGCATCAAGAACTCGATAAGATTGAGCAAACAAAAGGATATAACCATGAAACTTACGCTGATTATCATGAGCATAATAGTCGTTTTGAAGAGGCTATTGCTCGAGGTGAGAGAATTGCTTTGCCAACGCCATCTTATTTACAAGGCGCCGTTCTTACCATTGATAATCAATCGGGTGGTATCTTGGCCTTAGTTGGAGGGCGTAACTTTATGCATAGTGAGTATAACCGTGCTCTTCAAGGGAGACGTCCTCCAGGAACACTCTTTACTCCTTTTGTGGCTGCTGCTGCCTACAGTAAAGGGATTTTTCCTGGAGAAATTGTTGAGGATGCCTGCATTGATAACCATTATGTCATGATTGGTGGAGATACTGGTATTCTAGGAGAATGGGGTGTGGAGCGTGCTGATAATTCCTATGAAGGACCACTAACGTCTCATGAAGCGGTAGCTCGAGGAAAAAATGCAGCGGTGGTACGTCTCGGGTTTAAAACAGGAACCGATGCTATCAAACAACTTTCCAGTCAAGCAGGCATCCGTTCTCCTTTGCGAGAAGTTGCTAATGCTTACTTAGGTACTAGTGAAATGGAGCTTGATGAACTGACCCTGGCCTTTTCAATTTTTCCAGGAGAGGGAAGTCGCCCGGAACGTCTCTATACTATTACAAAAATTACCGATGCTGATGGGAAAGTCGTTTTTGAAAATTCTCCAAAAAGAGTAAAGGTGATTTCACCGGAAGTAGCTTTTCAGGCACATTATGTTTTAGATGATGCCCTTCACAAGACAAATGAGGCAGAAGTTAAGCAATATGGTTTGGGCTTCTTTCCAGCAGCAGGAAAAAGTGGTACAGCTTATGATTTTACCGATGCTTGGTTTATTGGTTATTCCAGCGCTATAACCTGTGGTGTCTGGATTGGTTTTGATAAACCTCAACAAATTTATCGGGGTGCCTTTGGTAAAAATCTTGCCTTGCCAGTTTGGTGCTCCGTGATGAATGACTCGATACAAAATTTCAAACCCCAACCAATCACTGCTCCAGAAACACTTCATCCTGTAGAAATATCTCGTACTACTGGTCTCTTAGCAGATTCAACTTCAGAAGGGAAAGCAAATAGAGCTTTTTCGAAACTCACTTCTGCTGAGGAAGTGCAAGGAGCCGATTGCACGGCGAAGGCATTAGCAGCAGAAGTAAAGTTTCCAAAGAACTCTAATTTTTATACAGAATATGCGACAGCATCCCAGCTCTCAGAAATTACTAACAATGACTTTGGTGCTGATATTCGCAAAGCTGAAAAAAATATTGATGATGAAGGGTGGCCGAGAGCTGCCTCTGTTACCGATTTAACGAAGGTTAAGCCAATTATTGTTACAGCACCTACATTATTGGTGTCGTCCGATGTTTATCGATTTGTTAATGTTTATAAGCCTCCTGTACGAGGAGATGAAAATATTCCTGTTAGAAAAGCCATCCCAGTGAATAGGACTCAAAAAGAACCTGAAGTGCGTCGTGCAGAGGCGGTCCGCCCTATGGATCTGCCGACAGGTGCTCCCGTGATTTCAATTCCTCCACCTAATCCTATGAGTTTTCAGGATGAAGATTAAGAGAAAGAAAAATAGCCACAAAAGAACACAAAGAAACACAAAGAAGAAGTAAAGAGTGAAGGGTAAAGGGTAAAGAGTAGCTGTCGCTCAAAAGGAGACCCATTTCTCGAGTTCTATTCTTTTGAAATGAAAGTTTCTAAAAATGCTTCTTTCGAATTCAGAAAAATAAGAGTTTGCTCAACGAAAGCATGAGGCGGCTTTTTCTTTTGTGTTCTTTTGTAGTTAATTTCTGCTCTTCTCGCTAGTTAAATCTCATTTATTAGTAATACAGTGTTGACATAGTAAATTACGCCTCAGAACTCTTTACCCTTTACTCTTCACTCTTTACTCTTTACTTTTCTGGTCGTCCTTTTCTGGCTATTCCCTTCTTTCCTTTTTTATTGAGAATTGCTATATTCTTGAGATGTATCAACTAGTTCTTATTCGTCATGGTGAAAGTGTCTGGAATCAGGAAAATCGTTTTACTGGGTGGACTGATGTCGATCTCAGTGAGAAGGGAGTCATAGAAGCAAAAGCTGCTGGTGAGTTGCTGAAGCGTGAAGGGTTTTCTTTTGATATTGCCTTTGTTTCCCTATTAAAGCGGGCTTTGAAGACACTTTGGATTGTTCTCGATGAACTCGATGAACTTTGGATTCCTATGGAACGCTCGTGGAGACTGAACGAACGTCATTATGGAGCACTTCAAGGGCTTAATAAATCAGAGACCGCAGCTAAGTATGGCGATGAAAAAATTCTCATCTGGCGTCGTAGTTATGATGTTCCACCACCGCCATTAGAGACTTCTGATGAGCGCTTTCCTGGCAATGACCCTCGCTATGCTGATGTTCCTAAAGAAGAGTTGCCTTTAACAGAATGTCTTAAAGATACTATTGAGAGAGTGATTCCTTACTGGGAAGAAAAAATTGCTCCTGTTGTTCGTCAAGGGAAGAAGGTTGTAATCATGGCCCATGGTAATACAATTCGTGCTCTTATGAAGCATCTCGATCAGCTTTCTGAAGAAGAAATTTTGCACACGAATATACCTACAGGAATTCCTTTAGTCTACGAGCTTGATCAAGATCTTAAGCCACTTCGGCATTACTACCTAGGAGATCAAGAAAAGATTCAGGCGGCAATGCACGCTGTAGCTTCTCAGGGGAAGGCAAAGTAACTACCAAGGTAGTTACAGTTCATAGTTGGTATCCCGTAGTTGTTTCAGCTGTGAGCTCAAACTGAATTCAAGTAATAAAAAGAAGGAAGGAAATAGCCACAAAAGAGCACAAAGAAACACAAAGAAACAGAGCACAAAAAAGAATTTTTATAAAAATTCTTTAACTAATTTAAGAACTCAAGATGAAAGCATGTTCACTATCGTGAAAAATAAGGGGGGGTAGGAATTGAGATCCTGTCGAAAAATAGAGTTCCAATAGCTACGAAACAGCTTAGATGAACTAATCAATCAAAGTTCATCGCTAAATTTACTTTTTTGTGTTTTTTTGTGTTCTTTTGTGGCTATTTTCTTCTTTCTTTCCGTTTTTAGGTTTAATCAAAAATTCGTCGAAAGTGTAACATCACGCCATGTTTCAAATTCATGATGCAGGGAGTCTAGTTTTTTAGTGGCCTCTTCATAAGCATCGCCTCCAAGGAGTAAATGCAATGGAGGTTTTTCTGAAGTAACAGCATTGATGATCGCCTCTGCTCCACGAGCAGGATTGCCTTGTTGTTTTCCATTATTGTTTGTGCTCCAGGAACGTTTGTCAGCATCAGTCCCTGTATAATCTTCGATAACCTGAGAAGCCACAACCAAAGAGTTTCCTAGGGTTCAGGATGACGTGAAGTTGCCACAACACGATCTCCACGTTGTAGTGCTGCATGAACAAGTTCTCTTCCAAAACCTTGGGAAGCTCCAGTAATAAACCAAACGAGTGGTGATGATTTCATAACGCAAAAATCAAATTAATTGTTGAGATGAGTTTGTTTCGAACTATAGCCTACGGCTTTATAGGAAATCTAAAATAATAACTTATGCATAACAAACGAGTTTTTTTAAACAGAACTCGAGAGAATAGAATTTAAAACAAATGCTAGGACTTATTTTTGGAATATTTTGCAGATAAATTCAACGAGCTAAAATTACTACGAACTATGAACTGCGAACTACGAACTGATCTTAAAATTAATTAATTAATTTTAACCTGAATATTTCATACTGATTGTAGCGAGGAAGTTGCGAAGGTTAATGAGGCCAGGTAGATGAGGATTTTGGCGCCGTAGCTGTATGAGTACATACCGCTCAAGCCAAAACCGAAGTCTAACGCCGCATTCATCGGCCTTCCCGGATTCCGCAGTAGATTAGTATGAAATATTAGGGTTAAGATCGCTTCACTCTATTTAGTCCAATTCGTTGAGCAGCAGCTTCAACAAGTATAGCAACACGTTTTTTGAGTCGATAAGCGAGGGTAAATAATATAATCAAAACAATTCCGTAGAGTCCTAAGAACCATGGAGTACCTGAGGAAGCCGTTGCAAACTGGTAGATGAGATAGCTTAAGATTAGGAAATTCACAAGGAGGGTCGTCGCCACCATGCGTGTGGAGAGGGCAACACGGGTGAGGCATTTTGGACCACCATGATATTCGGTGACGCTCCGAAGGCGAATTCCCCACCAGAAACTTCCGTAGATTTGGATGTCCCATTCTTTCCAACCGGTATCGATGGAGTGACTCCAACCTTCATCTTCGAGTGCTGCAATAATGGTGGTAAGGAGTGTTTCACGGCCAAGACCTTCTTCATTCCAAAAATTCAAGAGAGAGTTGCCTCGGATGCGACTCGGTGAAAAGTTTTTCTCTTTAGTCGAAATGACTGATTCAGGAGTACGTTTAAATTTTAACCAAGTGAAGTAACGTGCCCAGCCACGAACGAGTGGTTGGCTTAGAGCCAGGAAGGCAACTAAGAGACGAGCTCGAATTGTGTCAAAACGTGGTTCTAATTTGGCATGAATCATGTACGAGAGAGAGACCAACAAGGTGCCTCCAAACATAAGGAATGAAACAATACCAAGAGCAGGGAAGGGCCAAGAGAGGATGAAAATAAAGGCGGTGACTGCTACCCATTCAATGCTGCTTAAGTAGGCTGCAAGTTCTGATTGCTGCGAAGGATAGATGCATTGGAAGAGGCCTTCACCAAAGATGCCATGATAGATGACAGGATGATTGATAAGCCACGTGAAGCGAGGAGCTCCATAAACTTGTCCCTTCCATTTGGCTGTTCCTGTGGGACCAAAAAAGATGAGATGCTTAAAGCGTAAGAGTGATTCTGCTTCACCATACCCTTCTTGCTGTTTACGAAAAGCTTTGAGCGTGAATCGACGATAATGCCAGACAATAGCTGCTGGACTAAAAGCAATGATTTGACCTTCCTGCTGAAGACGCCAACAAAAGTCGACATCATCTCCTGCCTTGCGATATTCAGGGTCAAATCCTCCAAGGCGCTCAAATGCCCAACGATGGAAGGCCATATTACATCCTGGAATATGTTCGGCAATGACATCAGTAAGGAGTACATGGCTTGGTCCACCTGGGGCAGCGGCGACACAGGCTTGATGCCAGTTTTCTGCAGGTGGAGAGATATTAGGTCCTCCTACACCAGCATAATTGCCTGAAAGAAGCGTTCCAACAAGGTAGAAAAGCCAGTCAGGATCAGCCATACAATCAGAATCAGTGTAAGCAATGATTTCACCTGTTGAGGCAGCAGCTCCCACATTACGAGCTACGCTGAGTCCATGATTAGTTTGATGGATTGCCTTAACCCAAGGGTGATGAGAAAGAATTTCTTTAGTATTATCGGTAGAACCATCGTCAACAACGATGACTTCATAATCAGGATAATCGATTTTTTTAAGAGAATGGAGACACGCTTCTAGTGTTTGCCCCCCATTGTAGCTACAAACAATGACAGAAACTTTTGGCTGGTGAGCAAGGCTTGCTTGATGGGTAATCGGTTCCTTATTATCAAAAAAGCGATGAACTACTTCGAGTGCTTTCTTAGGAGTTCGATCACGCCGTACTAAACCAAAGGCCCAATCTAAAATATCTTGACCACCCCGATGCCATTCATCAGTCCAAGCATAAATAATAGTTCCAGCAAGACCGCCTCGTACGACCGAATCAAGGTGCCATTCAAGCATTTCTGCATGTTCTTCTTCAGTATGACGAATGGTATCCATGCCAAACTCACCGATAATGAGAGGCTTGTCTTCTGCTAGATTTTGTAAGCGCGCTAAATAACGTTCGAAATCATCACGCCGGTGCAAGTAGACGTTGAAGGTCAGAAAGTCAACATTTTGAGGGAGAAGATATTCTGTTGGTGGATAACTGGCATAAGAATAAAGAGCTGTTGGATCTTCCTTCCGGGCAATATTGACAAGGTGTTCAAGAAATTCAGTGACTCGTTTTGCTCCAAGCCAACGTACCATGGAAGAGGGGATTTCATTGCCAAGAAGGTAACCAAAAATAGCAGGATGACCTTTGTGTTTTCGAACAGTTGTGATAACAGCTTGCTCCACGGAAGCGCGAACTTTGCGGTCATTAAGGAATTCAACATGCTCCATCCAAGGAATGCTTAAGAGAATACGAAGTCCATTATCTTCGCAGAGGTCAAGATACCACGGAGGAGGAGAGGTATAGAGGCGGATGATATTGGCGCCGCATTCTCGAATAGCCGCTAAATCTTTGGCGGCCTGTTCCTGGGTGCCATATTCATATCCTTCAGCATCAGGGGCAAAGGGACCATAGGTTACACCTTTGAGAAAGAACTTACGGTCCCCTTCAAAGAAAAATTTTGCTCGTACAACAATTCGTTCAGACATGAAAAGTTTAATTTATAAGTTTAAGTTTAAGAAAGAGAATAGCCACAAAAGAACACAAAGAAACACAAAAAAAAGAAAAAGAATTTTTATAAAAATTCTGTAAGTATTCGGCTAATCTATCAGTAAAATTTTTCTAAACATGTTGCAATCCTTTGCTACAACGACTGAGGAGGCATAGGAAAATTGGGGTCAGGCTTCGCAATCTTGACCAAAACATGATTTCATCATATTAACTGCAGAGAAGTTTGTACTTTTGAATACCTCCAAATAAAGAGTCCCATTGGTTAAGATTCGAGAGCCTGACCCCATTTTCCTAACTGGGTTAACCGAATATTTACAAAATTCTTTAATATTTTAAGACTAAAGAAGAGGAGTGATCGTAAAATACAAGAAATTTTAATTAACCGCAAAGAGCGCAAAGAACGCAAAGAATAAAAAATATTAAGGAATTCTGTAAGAGAGATCTCTTAGAATTCATTTTTAAGAACATTTTCATTTTCGTAATCTATTCTCTGCGTTCTTTGCGTTCTTTGCGGTTAAATATTTCTGTGTTCTTTGTGATGCCGCGCAGCGGCTTTGTGTTCCTTGTGGTGAATTTCTGCCAATTATAGCGATGTTAGTACAAAAAAACTTCAGTTCAAATTGAGCTTACATGAGTTTCAACTGAATTGAAGCTTTTATTCTGAAGCTACAGAAGGCTTTGAACAACCTCACTTGTTCGAGTGATCGCTTCAGGCGTATGGGCCAGACTTAAGAACCCAGCTTCAAACTGCGAAGGCGCAAAGTAAACTCCACGAGTAAGGCATGCCTGGAAGAAACGAGCGAAATCCTCCGTGCGGCTCTTTTTGGCATCGGCTAGGTTGCGCACGGGACCTTCGTTAAAATAGAGACAGAACATCGATCCAATACGATGGAAGGTGAATGGTTTTCCTTGAATAGAGGAACAAACGTTTTTTTCAAAAACAGCACCAATTTTTTCTAACTGATTCCATCCATCCAGGCGCTCCATTTCTCGAAGCTGAGCCAACCCTGCCGCCATTGCGAGAGGATTTCCAGAGAGAGTTCCTGCTTGATAGACAGGGCCTGTGGGAGCAAGTTGATCCATGAGATCAGCTCTACCTCCAAAAGCTCCTACAGGAAGACCTCCTCCGATGACTTTT
>DATEBV010000030.1:0-5682 GCA_035287205.1 Chthoniobacterales bacterium
TCCGTTAAAGAATTTTTATAAAAATTCTTTTTTTGTGTTCTGGTGCTTTGTGCTTCTTTGTGTTCTTTTGTGGCTATTTTCTTCCTTCTTCTTGTTACTTCAATTCAATTTGAGCTCACCAAAGTTCTTTAATATTTTTTATTCTTTGCGTTCTCTGCGTTCTTTGCGGTTAATTAAATTTGTAACTATTTGTAGCTAATTTTTTTTGTGATGAGTCGTCGTATTTCTGAAAACCAAGGTCAGCTTAGCTTTGACATGGAGCCCCTCAAGCCAGTGGCATCAGCAGCTTCACAGACATTACCTCGAACGCGAAAAGCTCCGTTGAAAACTGAGTCGCAACAAGTGTTGACTGAAACCTCATCACCAAAGCTGATAACGGTCACCGAAATTACACGACGCATAGCATTACTTCTTGAAGAAGGAATTGGTGAAGTCTGGATTGAAGGAGAAATCTCTAACTATCGACGTCAAGCTTCAGGCCACCATTACTTTACTCTGAAAGATGCAGGAGCTCAAATTGCGTGTGTTCTTTTTGCACGTTCTGCATCATCACTTAAAGATATTACTTTAGAGGATGGCATGGCGGTTCAAATCTATGGAGAAGTAACCGTCTATCAACCACGCGGTCAATATCAAATCGTAGTGCGCCTGGTACAACCTAAAGGCCAAGGAATGCTTCAAGCAAAATTTGAAGCACTTAAACAACGACTCACTGCCGAAGGACTCTTTGATACTGCACGCAAGCGCCCTCTCCCTCGTTTTCCTCAACGTATTGGAATTGTCACCTCCCCTACGGGAGCGGCCATCGCTGATTTTCTCCATGTCCTTCATCGACGTCATCCTGGACTTCATGTGGTCATCAACCCCGTTCGCGTCCAAGGCCGAGGGGCAGCGCAAGAAATTGCTTCCGCTATTACAGAATTTTCTCAAAACAATGCTTCCATCGGTTCTGTCGATGTTATCGTCGTAACCCGCGGAGGAGGAAGTATCGAAGATCTTTGGGAATTTAATGAGGAAGTGGTAGCGCGTGCTATTGTCGCAAGCACTGTTCCTGTTGTCAGTGCAGTAGGCCACGAAATTGATTTTACGATCTGTGACTTTGCGGCTGACCTTCGCGTCCCTACACCTAGTGCGGCAGCTGAACTACTGGCAGCTGATCGTGTGACTCTTTTAGAAAAGGTAAATTCACTCGTGATGCGACTCAGCAGGGAAACTTCCAATCGTATCGAGCTAAGTGCTGGAAGAATTTTACGCTGTGAAAGATCCTTCCTATTCCGTGAACCTGAACGTCTTTTTGCTCAAGTCCGACAAACCTTAGACTACTTAGAGGAATCACTTAAAACACATATTCATCGCTACTGCGAACGCTTAACCTCAAATATAGCCACTGCCGTAGCAGGTCTTCGAGCAAGCCATCCTCGTCATCGCCTCTTCCAAGCACGTGAACGTCAACTCTCTCTTCAAAGACAACTAAATGACACTCTCACCTATCGTCAACACCTAGTACAGGCTCAAGTAGAACGTCTTCGTTCTTCTTTAGCTGCCCTCAGTCCTAAAGCGACTTTAGTGCGTGGTTTTACAATCACACGAGATGCCAAGGGAACAGTTCTGACATCCTTCCAACAAGTACAACAAGGCGAACTCATTCAAACAGAGTTTACTGATGGAAAAATTAATTCGGTGGTAACATAGCTACCAACGTCATTTTATTTCTGCAAAATAAAATGACGTTGCTAATATTGGCGTAATGAGCAACGTAGAGAAAAACATTAATTCGTATACAAAATTATTAAACCAGCCCTCTACAAATCAATTAATCTCTTTGAATACACACCTTTCAGCTCTTGCTATCTCACTACAGTAATGGACTTATCCTCTCGAACTAAATTTTACTACGAATTATCAACATCTCTTGATTTCGCAGAAATAAAGGGACATTGGTAATCACCTATTTTTCCGAAGTTGAGCCAACCTCTTCGCGATGCCCCCCTCTGCTCCATGCTCTGTTGGCTCGTAGTAGTGCCTTTCTTCGGGTAAGTACTCTTGAGGAACATGACCTCCAGGAAAATCATGTGCATAGAGATACCCTTTACCATGTTGGAGACTCGAAGCCCCTTGATAATGACTATCGCGTAAATGCCGAGGAACAGAAAGAGTTGGATTATTTTTAAGATCTTCTGCAACTCGCCCAAGGGCTGCATAAGCGCTATTACTTTTAGGTGCTGTGGCTAAGTAGACCGTCACATGAGCTAATGGAATCCTTCCCTCTGGAAGACCTAAAAATTCGACCGCTTCTTTCGCTGCTATAGCGAGAGGGAGCGCCTGAGGATCGGCAAGCCCGATATCTTCACTCGCTGCAATGACTAGTCGTCGCGCAATAAAACGTGGGTCTTCGCCCGCCTGCAACATTTTTGTTAACCAGTAAAGCGCAGCATCAGGATCAGTACCACGAATACTTTTAATAAAAGCACTAATGGTATCGTAGTGAGCATCTCCTCCTTTATCATAAACAATCGCCTTTTGTTGAATACTCTCCTCAGCAATAGCTCGTGTAATGACAAGACGTCCTTGTGAACTAAAATTTGTAGTAGCTACTGCAATCTCAAGAGCATTAAGGCATTTGCGAGCATCACCATCACTAACGGCAGCAAGATGACGCGCTGCAGCCTCTTCCAAATCAATGGGCAAATGCCCTAGACCTCGCTCTTGATCTGTTACGGCCCGTTGCTGAAGCAGAAGTAAATCTTCAATGGTGAGTGATTCTAGCTGAAAAACCTGAGAGCGCGAAAGGAGTGGCGCAATAATTGAAAAGTAGGGATTCTGGGTAGTAGCACCAATAAGACGCACCATCCCTCGTTCGAGATCAGGAAGGAGAGCATCTTGCTGCGCCTTATTGAAGCGATGAATTTCATCGATAAAAAGAATCATCTTTTTTCCAAGACGCGCCTGTTGCGTTGCAAGACTCATGGCCTTGCGAAGGTCGGCTACAGATCCTTCCACTCCACTTAATTCCATGAAGTAACTCTTAGTACTCCGAGCAATCACCCGAGCAAGACTTGTTTTCCCAGTTCCTGGAGGACCATATAGGATCATTGAAGAAAGACGATCTGCTTCAATAGCACGCCGAAGGAGTTTTCCTTCACTGAGAAGATGTTGCTGCCCCACATATTCTTGAAGTGTTTGTGGACGCATCCGGCTTGCTAAAGGAGCATCGACAGCAAGCGAAGGGGAAAAGTCGTTGGCCTTTCCTAGATCTTGATCATTAAAAAAGTCGTCCATAAATTTCGGGGGCAGGTTACAGGCTACAGGTTACAGGCTACAGGCTGTATAAAATTCGATATCTTTACTAAATTAATTTTTGCACTCACTAAACTGTTAGCAATTATTTAAAACAGTCCATAAGGCATGTCTACGTAACTACTTTTTGGATAAAATTGTCTTTTACAAATTATGACGATTTCCCTAGTAAGTTTTACTATTTTTAGATTATTTTTATGAAGATTTGCATTTCTTAAACATTTCAGAAATCGGAAAACTCTTCACTACAAATTTTCTGCATCCTGCAGCCTGTAGCCTGTAACCTTTAACCCTGTCTCTTAACCATGAAAACTATCCTTGTCGCTGTTGATCTCAGTAAAATTACCTCACAAGTTATCAAAAAGGCAGTCGAATTAGCCAAGCCTCTTCATGCAAAGCTTATCCTTCTTCATGTCGTTGAGCCGGTGACGTCCTACATTCCTGTAGGAGCTGCTATGGATATTGTCTCTGTCCCTCTAGCAATCCCTGAAGAGGAGTTTAAAAAAATCCAAGCTCATTTTGAAAAATTGGCTGCACCTATTAAAAATGATGCCATCTCTATAGAGACTATTACAACAGCAGCTTTTCCTGTAACTGAAATTAATGAGCAAGCGGCCAAACATCATGCTGACCTCATCGTTGTTGGTTCCCATGGTCATGGAGGTCTCTACCATCTCTTTACTGGAAGTGTTGTTACAGGTCTACTCAAACAGGCCACACGTCCAATCCTTGTTATTCCTGTTCACAATAAGAAATAGGCGGCAGGTAACTATTCGGTCAACAGGCCGAATAGTGGTGGGAGGTAGGAGGTGGGAGGCTATGCCTTCTTTCCGTTATGGTGATGTTGGTACAAACTTCAAAATTTACCCACGCGCAGTATAATTTGCGCTCACATCTTCTCCACCCTATAGCCTGATTCCTACCATTGAATCCCAAAGATAATTAAACCCTGTGGTTTTCCCAACTCATTGGGGTCTTGAGAAACATTATCGTCTCCATTCCCATAGGATGCTGGAGCTAAAGGATTGATTAACTCCAATGGTTTTTTAGAACGAACTGCTTGTGTTAAAATACCACCCATTTCAATCGGTTCTTCGCGTTCTATTTTTCGTTGAACCTTTTGAGTCTTCCTTTTGGGAGCAACAAATCCCGCATCAGGAGCATTTGATGGCATAACATGCATCTCTTGAGCATGAGCTCCTAAGAAGGAAAAAAGGAAAAGAGCTAGGGTAACTTCCACCCAGGCGAGGAGACTCTGATGGCGTAAGGATTTTTGCATCTAAAATTCATAGCTTTAATTAAATAAAATGACAAGCTATACTGTGCGCGTAACTATTCGGCCAACAGGCCGAATAGTTAGTTTAATGAGCTGAAACTACTACGAACTGATCACCCAATTAATAGTATATTATTAATTGGGTGATCCCATACACTTATGAGTCACTTTCAATCCTCTCTGGCTGATGCCATTGCAACCTTTCATTCTCTTTCTCCACTCCAACGTGCGCTAGAACAGGCAGCAACCTTCGTTGGAGATGCTCTTCTCAGTGGCCATAAGCTGATGCTTTGTGGTAACGGAGGAAGTGCCAGTGATAGCGCCCATATTGCTACTGAATTTACCTGCCGTTTTTGCGATGATCGTCGTCCTTACCCTGCGATGGCCTTAACTGTTGATGGTGGCCTTATGACCGCTATTGGCAATGACTATCATTTCAACGATCTCTTCAAACGACAAGTCACCGCTTTTGGACATGAAGGGGATATCTTTATCGGTATTAGCACCAGCGGTAATTCACAAAATGTGCTCGAGGCACTCAAAGAAGCAAAACGCCTCCACATAAAAACAATTGCTTTCTTAGGTAAAGAGGGAGGATTTACAAAAGGAATCGCTGATATTGAAATCATCGTTCCAGGCACTGTGACCGCACGAATTCAAGAAGCTCAAAAATTCCTCCTCCATGTTCTTTGCGAAATAGTGGAGAAGCGTCTTCAACTAGAACAAGTGAGCTTAAACTGAATTGAAGTATTTTTGTACCAACGTCACCGTAACAAGCAGAATAAATAGCCACAAAAGAACACAAAAAAACACAAAAAAAGACACTTAGCGGTGAACTTTATTGATTAGCTCGTCTAAACTGGTTCACAGCTATTGGTACTCTAAGCAGGCTATCAATTCCTACCTTCCTTATTTTTCACGATAGCGAACATTCTTTGTCTTGAGTTTTTAAAATCGGATGGAGTCACAGGGATTGCGCCCCGTGACCCTTCCACACCACCGGACATGCGGATCTCGCATCCGGCGGTTGAGCAGAGCAGAGGTCATTTGACTGCCTCCGCGAGTTCCCATGGCATAATGTATCCATATTGGTTGAGTGTTTTCTTTGA
>DATEBV010000031.1:0-18754 GCA_035287205.1 Chthoniobacterales bacterium
AACTCGCGGAGGCAGTCAAATGACCTCTGCTCTGCTCAACCGCCGGATGCGAGATCCGCATGTCCGGTGGTGTGGAAGGGTCACGGGGCGCAATCCCCGTGACTCCATCCGATTTTAAGAACTCAAGATAAAGAATGTTCAATATCGTAAAAAATAAGAGAGGTAGGAATTGAAATCCTGCTTTAACATAGAGCACTAATAGCAGCGAAACAGCTTAGGCTAACGAATTAATCAAGCCCATCGCCAAGTTTCTTTTTTTGTTTTTTTTTGTGTTCTTTTGTGGCTATTCCTTCTTTCAGTCTTTCAGTTTAGTTTGAACTCACGTTAATTTTAAAATCTCTTATACCTGTAACCTGCAACCTTAACCCCTGTTTTTATGTCCTCTCCTCGCACTCATACACTTACTCCTTTTACGGAAAAATTAGATCAACTGCGCAATAGTGTTTTGTTGATTGCCAGTCTTGCTAAAACGAATCTTAAAAATTCCATTCGCGGTCTTTTTGAGCGTGATGATGATTACTGTAATAATACGATTGCAGATGATGAAGAGATTGATCTTTTAGAAATGCAGATTGATAGTGAGGGACTCTGTGTAATGAGCCGTTTTCAGCCTGTGGCTTCCGATTTAAGGGAAGTGGTTTCTGCCATGAAGATAGGAGCTAATATTGAACGAATTGGTGATCAGACCGTTAATATTGCCCGTCGTGCTCGGAAGATTAATGAATATCCTGAAGTTGATGAATTACAGGAACTCAGGGGAGTTATTCGGCTAGCCATGAAGATGTTTCATGATGCTATTGAAGCTTATGAGAAGCGGGATGGACAATTAGCGTTGGATGTCAAAATTCAAGATAAGGAACTTGATCGTCTGAATAAAGAGCTCAATGAACGACTTATTTTGAGGATGCAAGATGATTCAGAGCGCATCCCAATTTATATAAATATCATTTTTATTAGTCGTTGCTTGGAGAGAATTGGCGATCACTCGGCTAATATTGCTGAAGATGTTGTTTTTGCGGTGAGCGCTGAAGATATTAGGCATTTGGGAAGCAAATAGAGAGAAGAAATTCACCACAAAAGAACGATCAGAAAAGTGAAGAAAAAAGAGAATTAGCCACAAAAGAACACAAAAGGACACAAAAGAAGAAAATAAAAAAGGTCTTTCTATCTAACTGGACTTTGGCCATTTTTATAGGAGTGACATTATTGGCATCAGTTTTTTAATGTCATCGTGGCTACCTACGTCCTTTTTTCATTTCTGCGAAATGAAAAAAGGACGTTGCTAAAATTAGGCTAATATGTAATCGAAGACTCAATTTAATACATCATTATAAAACTATTGCAAATAAGCAAACATCCTGAAAAAAACTACTAAACTGGAGGTTCATAAAAAAATTGCACTCGCTGGCATCTTGCGCATTGAATATCCTCAACAGCTCTTGCTAACTTACCAAAGCAAGAGTGTTGCTTTCTAAACTCTAAATTTACTATGGATTGCAAGTGTTGCCAATTTTACTAACGTTACTTTATTTCGAGAAATAAAGTGACGTTAGTAGTACAAAAATAGTCGATACACTTCAACCGTCATTCCAGCGTCTAAGGGGTCAGTCCGACAGTTTATTACAAAAGGTGCCAGTTCCTTACATTTTGGAATCTCTTCCTCAAACACATTCGATAAAAATTGAGATAGCAGCATTGCTTCGTTTTCAGACAACTTTGTCGACAAAATGGATTACGCATGAGTTAACAGCTTGGGCTCCAAGTGCATTAGCCGTAGCATTGTATAGGAATAAAAAAACAACTATTCCAATGGTTAAATTTAGAATAAGTATTCATGTAATGAACTGGCACCTTTTGTAATAAACTGTCGGACTGACCCCGTGATGACCCCGTGAGAGAAGAAATTCACCACAAAGAGCGATCAGAAAAGTGAAGAAAAAAGAGAATTAGCCACAAAAGAACACAAAAGGACACAAAAGAAGAAATGAAAAAAGGACGTTGCTAAAATGATGCGTTCGTAGCTCTCCTTATGCAGTTCAGCATTCATCATGATTCTTGAAATGCATCCATCGATTAGCAAAAGGGTGTTGGGCCAATATGCCTCTGAGTTGTTCAAAAAAGATAAGGCGATCTTTATCAGAACCAAGGCCTTTTGAACGAGAGATGCCTAAATCGCTCAGAAGTGGCTCATTCTTAGTCCCCATCATAGAACCAATAATAGATGATAAATTCTTGGCTTCGACTTCCATTCCCAATTGAGATGCTATGTCTTGTGCCTGATCGCGCAGTTTGTTAAGGACGGTCTCTCCACTGTTACGTAATATTTTATCGATGTATTCTTCCAATTCCTCTCTGCTAAATGTTCTTCGCATATGCGAGCGCTGACGTGTAAGGCGAAGGTTATCGAGAAGTGCCCTTGGTTGTGAAGACATCCAGAGACCAGCAAGAAAAGGTCTGTCATATCCTTCTATAGGAGCAGGACCAGAGCGTGGTCTGAAGGTAATACCAGGTAGTTTCAGATTGGTTGATCGGCTTTCTGTAATAAGAAAAATGGATCCATCTTCTGCGGGACGTTGTTCAAGCGCCGTTCGGTCCACAATCATAGCAGATGGGAAAAAAGCTCCTGCAAGGATCCAACAATTAGCTCTAACGATTTTTGAAAACGATTGTAACTCCTGCCTACAGACTACAGCCTCTATTCGCTGACTGGCGTACAGGATTTTTTCTTGCTAAAAAGAATCACTGGTATTACCGTATTATGCATGACTGCTATTTGTTTTAAACTTCCTGAACGAGAGGCTTCTTTCCTCCGTCGTCAAGCTCATGAGGCTCATATGACTGTTTCTGCTTTTTTGCGTCAACTCATTAACAAAAAAGCAAAAAAGAAAGAGCCTCTCATTACTATAAAATACAGCAAGCTTACAGGAGCTCCTGCTTTTTATTCAAAAGATCTTCCTCCATTGACTACGGAGAAAGTTAAAGAAATGTTAGTCGATTTTCCATGAAATACCTTTTAGATGTTAGCATCTTAGTCGCATGGGGATGGATGACTCATGATCATTATCAGATTGTTGATCGTTGGTTTGCTCGTGAATTAAAAAAAGAGAGTGCATTGTTTTTGACTTCTTCTATTACAGAATTAGGTTTTGTTCGAGTTAGTGGACAGCGTAGCGAAGGCAAAATAACAACACAAGAGGCAAGCGAAATGCTTCAAAAAATGCTTCAAAAATTAGCTCCTTTCCATCGATTTTTAGCTGATGATTTGCCTATGGGGCATTGGCCTACCTGGTGTAAAAATGCTTCTCAAACTACAGATGCTCATTTGCTCTTACTCGCTGAAAAACATGGAACTCAACTCGTCACACTTGATCGAAAAATTCCGGGTGCACTTTTGATTGCATAGTTCTCCATAAACGAGTGACCGCCTCTCTTATACCATCTTTAATAATTACTAAGATAATTACTTTAGCAATTATCTTAGTGGTTATGCTTGCTCCGCTTGCTCATGCCCAGATGGAAGGATTCAGTACGAGTAGTGGCAAGCCTGTGGAGATTACGGCTGATGGAAATACTCAATTTGAAAATGGGGTGGCGACGGCTGAAGATAATGTGCAGGTTCATTATAATGGAGTGAGTATTTATTGTGATAAGGCAGAGTATAATCCTGATACACGTGATATTTTGCTGATGGGAAATGTGCGTCTTTATGATGGAGCAAGGGTTTTTAATGCGCAGCGTGCTCTCTATAATCTCGAAACAAAGCAAATGCGGGTCTTGGAATTTAATGGAGAATTTTATCCACTTAAATTTAATGCCTTAAGTCTTCAGGCTCCTTCTCTCAAGGAATTCCATGTGCGCGATGCTTTGATGACGACCTCTGATTCTTCGAAGCCTGATTGGAGTATTCATTCCCATGCAATGCGTGTTTATAATAAAGATCGTGTGATTTTTCTCAATGCGGCTGTTTATATTGGTAAGGTTCCCGTGCTTTGGTTGCCCTATCTTTACGCTAGCCTTAAACAGAATGGGCTTCAGATGCTTCCTGGTTATGACACAACATGGGGTGGTTATCTTTTAACCTCTTATGCTATCCCTATTGGTAAAGATGATAGCCTAATAGCTCGTATTCATTCTGATTATCGCTCCCTGCGTGGTTATGCCCTAGGATTTGATTTGGTGGATCAGTTTGGAAAAAATGACCGTAATAATGGAGAGTTTATCTCTTATTATGCATGGGACATTCAGCCTAATGCCAACAAGGCTCCCGGGCAGCAGTTGATTAATAATCCAACAAGTAATAATGTTCTTGGGCGTTATCGTGTGACTTTTAGGCAAACATTTTATCTTACAGATGATATCTATGCGACGGCTGATATTAATAAGCTGAGCGATGCGACGTTCATGCAGACTTTTTATCCTGCTGAAAATACTGTGAATCCGCAGCCTGATAATAATATCGCTCTTACGAAAAAGGATGATATCTATACCCTCTCTCTGGTGACGCGATGGCAGATGAATAATTTTCAGGAAACAACAGAACGTCTCCCTGAAGTTGCTTTTGATTTTAAGCAGGAGCAACTTTTAGGGTCTCCTGTATTTTATGATGGGACAACAGCATTAGGTCAGTTGCAACGCAATTTTGCAGTCAATACGACGAATAACCCCAACTATTTTAGTCCTTCTAATTATAATGCAACGCGCTTTGATACATTCCATCAGCTGAGTCTTCCTCAAACGCTCTTTGGATGGCTTTCCGTGATTCCTAAGGTTGGTGTGAGGGCTACGGTTTATAATCATGGTGGCGACTACATTGGTACGAATGGTGCCATCACAACGTTACCAACTAATACCACTACTAATGGTGTCACCCAAGGGAATCAGCAAAATTGGACAGGAAGTGTTATTCGTCCGATTGTCAATGGAGGCATTGAGACCTCTTTTAAAGTTGCTCGAAATTTTGAAAGTTTTCAATCACGTCTTCTAGGTCTTGATGGAATGCGTCATGTCTTTCAACCGTATGGCAATCTTTCTTGTGTTTATGCGGGTGGACCGAATGTAAATCAGGTTTTTCAGTTTGATCGTTATGCTCCTAATAATCCGAATAATTCGACGCGATCAGGCTTTCAGCCAAGCTCCACTCAGTTGCAGCCGTTGAATTTTCCTCAATTTGCAGCCATTGATACTATTGATAGTTGGGCTATCATGCGCGTTGGATTTCGTAATCGTCTCCAAACACGACGCGATGATGACACCTTTGATTGGTTCACTCTTGATACATTTACCGATATTAATGGAATTAATCCTTATATTAACGGACCAGTTTCTAATCTGAACAACCTGTTGACTTTTTCTCCAATTAGTTGGTTAGCACTTCGGATTGATTCACAAATACCCATGAGTACCCAAGGATTTTCAGAATTTAATTTTATGTTTGATGTGATGCCTGCTCGGTGGTTGCAGTTTGGAGTCGGTAGTGCCTGTATTAATAACTACAATGGAATGAGTGGAAATCAACCTTCAGTGACGATGAACTTGAAATTAACGGATCATTGGTCCTTCAGCGCTAGCCAGCTCTACAACTGGGATGCTTCGAATGCCTCGAATACCGCTGCAGCAGCTTCAGCAGCTAATCCTGGAACAAGTTTACTTTATCAACGTTACATGTTGACACGTGATCTTTCGAGTTGGCTTATTTCTTTTGGTGCCGAGGTCCGTAATAACCAGGGGACAAGTACGCAAGGTGGATTAACTCAGTATGGTGCAGTTCTCAATATTGTCCTCAAAGACTTTCCTGAAATTGCGGTGCCACTTGCTTTTGGTGCTCCTACATCTAATGCTAAGTCAGGAACGGCTAATGGTAATCCTCTGATTAATCCTCTAGTTCCAGGCCAGTAGTTCAAATTCACCTCCTTCGGAGGTGAATTTGAACTACTGGTTATAGGCAACACTTGCAATCCAGCCGTCATTTTAGAATTTGAAATATTCTCTTCTTGAAGAAGTCTGATGAATTAACTTAAACTTAAACTCTCAACTTAAACTTATATTCGACCTGTTGGTCGAATAATTATCATGAAACTTTGTATTATTGGATCGGGATATGTTGGTCTTGTCACAGGCGCTTGTTTTGCTGAAATGGGACATCATGTCATTTGTGTTGATAACAATCCTAAGAAGATTGCTATGCTTTTAGCAGGTGAGATTCCTATTTATGAACCCGGCTTGGAGGAACTTGTAACGCGTAATGTTGCTTCCAAACATTTGATGTTTACAAATAGTATTGAAGAGGGTGTCAATTTCGGTGAGGTTATTTTTATTGCCGTACCAACGCCTCCACAGCCTGATGGAAGCGTTGATCTTTCCTATATTGAAGCGGTGGCACGAGAGATTGCCGGCGTACTCAAGGAGTATCGTGTTATTGTCGATAAAAGCACAGTGCCTGTAAAAACAGGGGAGAAGGTTGCTGAAACGATACGTCGTTATAACAAGGCAGGTTGTGCATTTGATGTGGTAAGCAATCCTGAATTCCTCCGTGAAGGATGTGCTGTCCCTGATCTCATGAAACCTGATCGCATCGTAATCGGTAGCAATAGTGATCGTGCCGTGGCCCTCATGAAGAAAATTTATGAACCTTTCATGGCGCCAATTTTAGTAACAGATATCAATAGTGCAGAGCTTATTAAACATGCTGCCAATTCGTTCTTAGCACTCAAAATTTCTTATATTAATGCTGTTGCTGCCATCTGTGAGGCTAGTGGAGCTGATGTAGAAAAGGTTGCTGATGGTATTGGTGCTGATAAGCGCATTGGAAGAAATTTCCTTAATGCAGGACTTGGCTATGGAGGATCATGTTTTCCAAAAGACATTGCAGCGTTCATTTCTATTAGCCGTCAGTTGGGGGTTCCTTTCACTTTGCTGGAAGAGGTGGAGCGAATTAATGCTTTGTCGAAGGAGCGTTTTCTTACCAAAGTTCGGAATGCTCTTTGGGTGCTTCGTGATAAGAAGATTGCTGTTTGGGGATTAGCCTTTAAGCCTGATACGGATGATATTCGTTGCTCTGTTGCTATGGATATTGTCGGGCAGTTATTGAAAGAAGGTGCCAAGGTGACTGTTTACGATCCTAAAGGAATGGAAAAAGCGAAGGAGCTTGGAACTATTAGTGGCGCTACTTTTGCTAGTTCACCACTCGAAGCGGCTAACGGTGCGGAAGCATTGATTATTGCAACTGAGTGGAATGAATTTTCTAATGTGGATCTTGCTGCTCTTAAGGAGAGCATGCAGACACCTTTGCTTTTTGATGGACGTAACTTGCTAAATCCAGGAACAGCTCGCGAGGCAGGATTTACCTACGTGAGCGTCGGGAGAGCGTAACTTTTAAAGTAACGGGTAACGAGTAACGAGTGGCGGGTATGTTAGCTGCCTTACGGCAGATTAAAAATTACTAGAACGCGTAATTAGCAACCAGAGTTAAATACTCGTTACTCGTTACTCGTTACTTTATCGGTATGTTATTACGTCAATTGCGGAAAATTATTGAAGCATTTCGCTATCGTTGTTGGGTGAAGCGATATGACACGATGACGGAAAAACGTCGGGTACATTTACTCCAATGTTTAGCCCAGACTGATTCTTCCTTACTTCCGAAGATTTCTGTTATTCTTCCTGTTTATAATCCGCCTCTACGATTTCTCCAGGAGGCGATTGCCTCGGTGAGATCACAGCTATTTACTCATTGGGAGCTTTGTATTGTTGATGATGGGTCAACTCATCAGGAGGTTCTGAGCTATTTACATGAGATAGAAAAAAAAGATCCTCGGATTAAAATTATTTTTTGTAAAAAGAATAGAGGTATTGCTGCAGCAACGAATGAGGCATTGAATCTCTGTTCTGGTGATTTTGTTACCTTCCTCGATCACGATGATGTTCTATCTCTCGATGCTTTGGGCGAAGTTGCCTTAGCCATTGCTAAGAACCTATCTTCAAACTCTACTGATGCTGCGAATAGCTTCGTCGCGCCGGTTCTCGAAGCATCGAGTAGCTCTTGTACACTCAACTTCTGTGCGCCGTCGACTCCTTGCTCTTCATCAGCCTCAGCGAGTTTTAAGGTAGGTTCTACAAACTCTAATGTAGGGTTTCTCTACACCGATGAGGATAAACTAGATCGTTGGGGACGTCGCTGCGATCCTTTTTTTAAGCCTGATTGGAATCCTGCTTTGCTTGAAAGTTTAAACTATTGTTCTCATCTTAGTGTTATCCGTCGATCGTTTGTCATGGAAGCTGGAGGAATTAATACCACGGTTGAAGGAGCTCAGGATTGGGATTTAATCCTGCGTATTACAGAGCGTTTACATTCTGATCAGATTATCCATATTCCAAAAATACTTTATCATTGGCGTATTTCCAATCATTCTACTGCACGTTCCGTGAAGGCTAAGCCTCATATTATTGAGGCCGGGCGAAGAGTGCTGGAAGAGCATTTTCAAAGAATAGGAAGATCTATTAAGGGAATAGAACAGGTACACGAGGGAGGTCATTGGAAGATAAATTTTGAATTTACTAATCCTTCTCCTCTAGTTTCTATTATTATCCCAACACGGAATCGACGTGATTTACTGGAGAGATGCATTCAGAGCATTCAATCTAAGACCGATTATTCAAATTACGAAATTCTTATTGCCGATAACGATTCGGACGACCCTGCAATTTTGGAATATTATCGTCAATTAGAAGACTACTCGAATATTCGTATTTTAAAAACACCAGGTCCTTTTAATTATTCCGCTATCAATAATCGAGCTGTGGCTCATGCTCGTGGGGAAATTTTAGTGCTCCTTAATAATGATATTGAGGTGACCCATCCTTCGTGGCTTAGCGAACTGATTACTTATGCTATCAGATCTGATGTGGGAGCTGTGGGGGCCTTACTGTGCTATCCTAATGGAAGAATACAACATGCTGGTGTTATCTTAGGCATTGGAGGTATTGCAGGTCATGTAGGAAAAAATTTTCGAGAACAATGCTACGTTGGAGGTAATCGAATGTGTGTTGTACAAAATTTTTCAGCAGTGACTGGAGCTTGTTTAGTTGTGCGCAAAAAATTGTATGAAGAGGTAGGAGGTTTAGATGAGATGAATCTTCCTGTTAGTTTTAATGATGTCGATTTTTGTTTAAAACTACGTGCTGCTGGTTACTGGAATGTTTGGACTCCTTTTGTGTCCTTAATTCATCATGAGTCTGCAAGTAGAGGGCTTGAAAATACACCAGAGAAGAAAAGGCGATTTGCCAAGGAAGTAACTACCATGCGTCAGCGATGGGGAGAGCTACTCGATCATGACCCTGCCTATAATCCGAACCTTACACTAAAAAATGAAGATTGGAGCCTCGCTTGGCCGCCGCGAGCGGCAAAAAAATAACCACAAAAGAACGTAAAAAAGAATTAAGAGATTAGCCACAAAAGAAGTACAAAGAACAGTAAGCTCAAACTGAACTGAAGTATTTTGCACTAACGGGACTGTAACTGGCAGAAAAATAGCCACAAAAGAGCACAAAGAAACACAAAGAACCAGAACACAAAAAAGAATTTTTATAAAAATTCTTTGGTAGTTTAAGAACTCAAGATAAAGAATACTCGTCATCGTGAAAAATAGGGATTCCGAAATTTCACTAATCAAATTTCTGCTAGGTTTCTTTTTTTGTGTTTTTTTGTGCTCTTTTGTGGCTATTTTCTTCCTTCTTTTTATTTCAGTTCAGTTTGAGCTTACAAAGAACACATGACGATACTTCCCCTTCCCAATGCAGAACATGCTTTTATTGATGAGAGCAAATTATCGGGCTATTGTCTTAATCAGCATCATAGTGAAGGAAAGCATAAGGCGTCTATTTTCGCTGCCTTTGGTATTTCTGATGTTTTCATGTTGAAATCACTACTCTTAGAAGCAGTAGTTTCAGAGTTAGCGGTACTCGAAAGAATTGATGAATATGGAAGGCTTTATAATGTTGGGTTTTATTATAACGCTGCTCCGGTTCAAAGCATTTGGATGATTCGAAAAGGAGAAGACTTTCCTCGATTAGTCACCTGTTACATTTCCCAGTAATTATGAACTCTCACTATAATCTCTTCGATGTAGTTACTCTGCTGAAGCCTTACCAGAAGATAAGCCAAGGAGCTATTGGAACAATTGTCGAAAAGGTGAACGAAAAAAATTACCTTGTTGAATTTTCCGATGATCAAGGTTGTATGGTTGCTTTAGAACCTTTAGAGGAAAGTCAGCTAGAGCTTGTCCGAAAGTGACCTGGTTTTGAAAAAGAAACTTCACTTTGAGAATCCTCTGAACTCGTTACCCGTTACGCGTTACCCTTTACTTACCTTCATCCATCCCTTCCATCGCTTCTATCCTTGTGAATATTTCTTTGTTTTTGTTACCTTCTCGATAACGATCGATAATAATTGTTGCTACTTGAACGAGTAACAACTTCCAGAGGCATTCTTCGTAGGGACGTTCGGCGTCAAAAGTCACGGTGTAACGAGTCGCGTTAGTCGAAGGAGTTATTTTCTGCTGCCATGAGTCAGCATAAGGTCCGGTAATGTCCCAATGAATTATTGCAGTTCCATGAGTCAGCCAATAAATGGCGAGGAGATATGTTTGGCGAATACGGGCAGCTGTGAGATTTTGTCGTTGATTATGACTTACTGTTTGGCTCTGAGCGTGCCATCGGTATTGGTAGAGGTAATCAGGAATAAAGCAGAGTGGCTCGTTGATAGCTGTTCGCAGAGCAAATTCATAATCTTGGCATCCTTCAAAAGTTCTATTAAAAAGCCCTAGATCGTGATGAAGATCTTTTCTCATCACTTTGAGATGACTTGCAAAATTGTCTTTAATGAGATCACTCGGTTTTTCTGAGCGTAAACGCCACGATAAAATACGCCCCTTTTCATCGATATCGATAGCTCGAGAACTAATAAAGCGTACGGCGGGATATTTTTGAATTGTTTGTTCAAGGATAGAAAAGACATTAGGTTCTAATCGATCATCACAGTCTAGATGCAAGATCCATTCTCCTTTAGCGCGAGCAAGTGCGTGATTGGCGCTACGACAAATTCCGAGATTATGCTCATTAGAGTGAAGGGTGATTTTTTCTTGAAGTGATTGTGATGCTTCTTTCAGTAGGAGTGTGGCATCAATGGAAGGATCATCATTAATAATTAAAATTTCAATAGAGGCTTCGGGAGTCTGAGCACAAGCATCTTTAATTGAATTAAGGCAGCTTTTGAAAAATTCGACATGGTGATGAAAGCAGATAAGCACCGTGAATGTGGGAGTAACTATTCGGCCAACAGGCCGAATAGAGGTGGGAGGTGAGAGGTGAGAGGTGGGAGATACCGCTGCTGCGGTAGGAGATGCCGCTGCTGCGGCAGGAGATGGAAGATAGGAGATGGAAGATAGAACGTTTGTTGGATGCTGTATGTCTAAGAGAAAAATTTTAGCATTTTGTTCTAACTCTGCAGAAGGAATGCCTAAGATTTGTGAGGTCCATTGCGATGCTGCTATTTGACGACGCGCTTGGATTGGATGATAGCCCATGCTGGGATAGGCCAGTGTAATGGCTCCCTGACATGACCAGCTCATAAAGCGAGCTAGGCGTCTGGTAATGCTATAGAATAAGCAATGATGGGAGGAACACGTTGAGAGATCCACACGTTGCAGAAATCCTGTTAAAGGAGTAATGATTTTAATAAGCATTTCTCTCACGAGAAAGGCGATCAAAAATTTAGGAGATTTCAAAATGAAAGATGGAAGATAAAAGATAGGAGCCAATGCTTTCGGCAAGTATACAGTTACCCATTACTTGCCTCAATGTTCTTTTGTGGCTATTCTCGTCCTTCGTTCTTTTTCGTTAGTATATACTCATAACGAATGAAAATTAGGAATTTTTACTTGTTCTTATTGTCCCTAGCTTCGTTGTCAGAGCTTACGTTATGTTCGCATAGCGCCTCACTCTTCCGCCTTGCTAGGGACAACAATTTCAGCGTAAAAAAAACCTAATTTTCATCCGTGATGAGTATAGTTAGAGCTCCCGTTTTGGCCAAGGGCGGCAGCATGCCAATAATCTGTCCGAAAGTGAACCGACTTTGAAAACGATTTTTATTTTTGCTTGGTACCAGGCTTTACAACAGACAAGTAACGAGTAAAGAGTAAAGGGTAACGAGTTTATTTTTCCTTCGGCAATTGAGTTAAAAAACGATGCATTGCATTCACACTACTACTTCGCAGCCTGATCATTTGGTTCAGATCCTTCCTCCAAAGGAGGGAGATCTGAACGCTTACACTACGGTGATTGAGCCGCAGGTTAGCCTTTTCCGTATTCCCTGGAAAGAGCTTTGGGAGTATCGCGAGCTCATTGCCAGGATGGTTCATCGAGATTATGTTTCGCGTTATAAGCAAACCTTTTTTGGATCGCTCTGGTATGTCTTGCAACCTTTGTTTACAAGTTTGATGTTCACGTTGGTTTTTGGAAAGATAGCGAAGATTTCTACAGGGGGAATTCCCCCGATGCTCTTCTTTATGGCAGGTACCGTTTGCTGGACCTATTTTTCAGCTTGTGTAACAGGAACAGCTAGCACATTTATCTCTAATGCATCATTATTTGATAAGGTTTATTTTCCAAGACTAGTCGTTCCTATTTCACAACTTATTGTGAATCTTGTGGGGTTTGCTATGCAGATGGCTTTATTCCTTGGATTTTATGTTTGGTATGCATGGCAGGGGGCTCCTATTAGTATGGGATGGCGTATCATTGTGCTTCCTGTTTTGTTGGTGCAAATGGGAGCTTTAGGACTAGGAGTAGGATGTCTTGTTTCAGCAATTACAACGCGCTTTCGTGATCTTCAAATCCTTCTCGGATTTTTCATTCAACTTTGGATGTATGGTAGTTGTGTTGTTTATCCTTTTAGCCTCGTGCCAGCTGGTCCTATTCGAATGCTCTATTTACTGAACCCCATGGTATCAATTATTGAAGCGTTCCGTTTTGCTTTTATGGGAAAAGGAACAGTAACATTTTTTGAGGTGATGATTAGTTGTCTTGTGAGTGTTGTTACGGTTTTTATTGGAATTGTTTTGTTTAATAAAACCGAACGGCTCTGTGTCGACATTTTATAAATTTTAAGAAATAGCCACAAAAGAGCACAAAAAAATTTAATTAACCGCAGAGAACACAGAGAACGCAAAGAGTGAAAAATATTAAAGAACTTTGTGCTATTGTAAGAGAGACCTCTTTCGCTATTCATGTTTACTTTGGCAATGGATATCTAGAAAAAGTTTATGAAAATACTTTGACAAGTAGACTATGTAAACAAGGACTTGTAGTACAACAGCAATATCCCTTACATGTTTATGATGAAGATGGAACATTAGTGGGTCAATATTTTGCTGATTTATTGATTGAAGATTCTTTGATAGTTGAGCTGAAAGCTTGTCAACAATTGACAGATATACATACAGCACAGGTATTGAGTTATCTGAAATCAACGAAAATTAAAGATGCTTTGCTTATTAATTTTGGGAGTTACCAATTCCAAATTAGGAAATTTGCATGGAGTCAGAAAAGTAAGAGAATTCATTTTTAACAACCTTTCATTTCGCAATCTATTCTCTGCGTTCTCTGCGGTTAAATAATTCATTTTCTTTTTTTTGTGCTCTTTGTGTTCTTTTGTGGTTAATTTCTTGTTCTTATTTCTGCTATGTCCGTTGTTATTAAAATAGAAAATTTGGCGAAAAAGTATCGTCTTGGCGTTATTAGTCGCCAAATGCTTGTCGATCAGGTCGAAAGTTGGTTGGCTCGCAAGCTAGGCCGCCCTGATCCTCATGCTTCTGTCTTTGAAGAGAAGACAGATCGTCTTCCAACCCCTTATGATTTTTGGGCTCTTCAAGATATTAATTTGGAAATAAAAAAAGGCGATGTTGTCGGTATTATGGGGCGTAACGGATCGGGAAAGTCGACATTACTGAAGCTGTTATCCAGAATTACTGCGCCTACTCAAGGTAGGATTTCGATTAAGGGTCGTATTGCAAGCCTACTCGAAGTGGGTACTGGGTTTAACTATGAGTTAACTGGGCGTGAGAATGTCTATCTTAATGGAAGTATTCTCGGATTAAAGCAACGAGAAATTGATGATCGTTACGATCGTATCTGTGAGTTTGCTGAGATTCCTGATTTTATGGATACGCCTGTAAAGCGTTATTCAAGTGGTATGCGTGTTCGTTTGGCCTTTGCTGTGGCCGCTCACTTGGAACCTGAGATTCTGATTCTTGATGAGGTATTAGCAGTGGGAGATGCTAAGTTTCAAGAAAAGTGCCTTAATCGCATTGGTGAAATTAAGGATTCCGGAGTAACTGTTCTTTTTGTGAGTCATTCAGCGCAGAGTGTTTTGGAACTTTGCACGCATGGCATTGTTCTTAGTGAAGGACGTCTTGTGGCTCATGGTACCGCTAAAGAAGCCACGACAAAATATCTAGATTCTCTCCATTTATCCCATCAAGAGGATGTCATTCCTGGGATGATTGAAAGTAGGGTGGGATTGCAGATAGGAAAAATAGCACAACTCTTGACGCAACATTTACCAGGAGGTCACTTGGTTTTTAATGCCGCTATTGAAACTCCTGATGGAATTCGCACCATTGATATTGGTTGGATTTCTGAGAGTCGTATGAAGACAATGCGGACAGAGCCAACGTGGAGTGCAGCGCCTGATATTTCTGTGAGTGTTGTTTCACGAAAACGCTCGGTGCAAGAAGCTGAAAACGACAATCATTTTTTACTCAAGTCAGGAGCAAGAGAAGCTTGGATTCTTTTACCTGATGGAACGTTGGATCGCCGTTCAGAAAGTGGAAGAAATAGGATGGACCTTGCTATTGGAGAGAAGGTTTAACTTAAAATGAAAATACTAGTTACTGGTGGATCGGGTTTTCTTGGGAGAAATGTGATCAAGGCTCTCTTGAAGGAGGGTCACTCTGTTATTGGTTTTAGTAGGAGTCAGCCTAGTTATTTTGTAGATAAAAAAAACGTTGAATGGATTCAAGGTGATTTTGCTACAGGCGAAGGATTAGACTCTATCCCTTGGGAAGAATTAGATGCAGTTTTTCATTTAGCAGCAGCTGGTGTAAAGTCTTCCAAAAGAGAATGGAGTGAATGTATTCAGGTTAATATTATTGGAACAGAGCGCCTTCTTCAATTGATAGGAACGCGAGCTCTTAAAAAACCAAAGATTTTTATTGCTAAGACATTTTATGAAAAAGTAATAAATGATGTGCAAGATTTTAAGAAGAATCCTTACATTGTTACTAAAGAAGCGGCTTCCCAATTAGCCGAATTATGGAGCAAGGATTATCAAGGAGTTACTATTTTTGGGACACTCTATCACGCTTTTGGTCCTAATGATGATCCGTCGAGTGTCTTAAGCTATGCTGCGCGGCAATTAAAATTAGGTAAGCCGGCAAGATTTAGTAGTGGCAAAGCTCTGGGAGATTGGCTCTATGTTACCGATATGGCCGAAGGGATTCTAGCAGCCCTTAAAGCGTCGGAACAGGGAGTCTATCATTGGGATATTGGATCAGGAAATCTTACGACTGTCCGTCATCTCATTGAACAATTATTAATGATTTCAGGGAGAAGTTCAGAACAGATTGTTTTTGATCCAGGATTGGATCGAACGGAGAGTATTATTCAGGAAGCTGCACAGAAATTACCTCCTGGATTTATTCCAAAATTGACTCTTCAAGAAGGGCTTAAGGAACATTATCAATTGCAATAATAGTTGTTCTGGTGAGCCTAAGACACAGGGCTAATTCATCGAAATGCATAAACAGGGATGAAAGAAGATGAAAGAAGAAGAAATTAACAGGGATGGAAAGGATGGAAGGGATGAATTATAGGGAGAAGCTGATTAATGAAAAAGTTTTTTTGAAGTGCTTTTGCAACATCTATTATTTATAACCCACCTAATCCTTGGGGATGGAGAGAGCTAAGAAAAATAGGGGTCAGGCTTCGTAATATTGACAAAAAAATAAAAGCGTCATATTAAATTCTGAGAACTTTACATACTCAATGACTCTAAAAATAGAAGTTCCCATTTGTTAATATTCGAGAGCCTGACCCCTATTTTTCGGTCGAGCAACCGCCAGGACCCAGGGCTAATTCACCGAAATGCATAAACATGGATGAAAGAGGATGAAAGAAGAAGAAATTAACAGGGATGGAAGGGATGGAAGGGATAAATACAGAGAGGAGCTGATTAATGAAAAAAGTTTTTGTGAAGTGCTTTGGCGTCGTCTATTATTTATTAAATTTCAACCTGTTATTCCGTTGGAAGAATTAGCCCTGGCCAGGACCTTGCTTCTTTTTTGCTGTTTTCTCTAAATCAACTACTAATTCATAAAAGTTGACTTGATATTTGATCTCTTTCTTATCACGAAGTGATCAAAAATAAACTTAAACTTAAACTTAAAACTTAAACTTACTGCGAAGTAGTAGTTATGAAATCCTCCACCAAATTTTTACTTAGCTCAATTGTCATACTCAATGCAACCAGTCTTCTGGCGATGGATATTGGGAAAGGAGCGGAAGCCTTAGGTGAAGAATTAGGGGTTTTTGGAAAGCGAGTAACTTCGGATAAAACATCTGTCGTTGCAACCGCTGTAGCATCTCCTGTTGGGAGTAGTGTCTTGAGTGTTTCGAGTGCAATGGTATCAGGTCAAAGAGCTGTTGTTGCAACAGCAGCAGTGATATCTGATGAAACAGGTGAAGAAAATTCTGCGGCTCAATTTCTTGAAAAGGAGATTTGTGATAATATCTATTTAGGGTGTTTAGCAAAGGTAACCACGATGTCACTTTCTGCGCGTGCGAGTGCGGAAGGTATTGCTCAAGAAGCCAAGGAGTGGGCGGCTGCGGAACAAAAAGCAAAGCGAGATGTAGAAAAGAGTCAACAAGCATTAGAGGCGGCGACGGAAGAGAAAAAAATTATTGATAAAGAAATCAAAATGATGTTAGACGATAGAACCTTTCATGCAGGAGCTATTGTTACAAAGGCATATCGTGATTTTAAAATAAAAGAACTTGCGGAACAGCTTGCTAAGACAAGAGTAGAAACGGCTAGAGCTACTCTTTATGCCATCCAAGTAAAGGGTACCGCTCAGAGTGTTGGTGCTGAAACTGATCTTACTGAAGCGATCACAGGAGAGAAGTTTGCCTTACAGGCACTTGAAGAAGCCAAAGTTCATGCTACAGAAAATACATCAATGCCCATCGCAGAAGCCGTAGCCGTAGAAGCATTTGCCGTTTATCCTGATCATCATTCTTATCCTTATAATCAACATTTCAGCCCCCTGAATGTATCGCCTGAGAGAAGTGCTCAGGAGAGACAAGAGGAGGTATTAGTTAAAAAAGAGAAAGCAGCAGCAGCCTTTGAAACTGAGTTTGCTGAGACAATAAGAGAAGCCAAGGCCCAAGTTGAAGAAGCGGCGGAGGTGGCAGAAGCGGCGAGAGAAAAAGCGGAGAAGCAGGGAACTTCTGAGAAAGTATGGAATAAGGCGATCGAAGAGGCTGAAATAGCAGAAGAGGCTTATGCGCATCTTGGAGAACTCTATGAGATGTATCAGGAAGAAGCATCCAAGCATTACGAAGGAGGCGTGCTGAAAACAAAATGTTCTAAATATAAATTTGAGTTGACCAAAGCAGAGAAGAAAAAGAACCATTGGACAGCTGAGGTGGAAGAATGTAGGCAGAAAAAAGAATCTTTAAAACATGGAGAGGCAGAGAAGGCCCTAGAGCAGCAGCGTGCAATTGATGCAAAAGCGGCCCAAGAACGTGAGGTAGTCAGGATTGCAGAGCAAGAGAGAGCTAGATTGGAAAGCGAGAGGAAAGCTGAGTTTGATCGACTTGAAAGTGCACGAGTTGCCGAGCTGGCAAGAATTGAGAGAGAACAAAAAGCAGAAGCCGACCGATTGGAGGCAGAACGGATTAGGAAACAAGCTGAAGAACAAGCCATTGCTGAAAAGAAGGCAGCCCAAGAACGTGAAGAGGCAAGACTTGCAGAGCAGGCAAGAGCTGAGAGAGAAAGGCAAGCTGTTGTCGAAAAGGCAAGAATTGCAGAGCAGGCAAGAATCGAGAAAGAAAGACAAGCTGCTGCCGAAAAGGCCAGATTAGAGGCCGAAAAAAAAGAGGCTGCCGAAAAGGCAAGGGTTGCAGAGCAGGCTAGAATTGAGAAAGAAAGAAAAACCGAGGCTGATAGAATCGAGCAAGAAAGGGTTAGAAGACAGGCTGAAGAAAAGGCTGCTGCTGAAAAGGCATTGAAAGAGAAGCAAGAATTTGAAAAGAAAGCTGCTGAAGAGAGAGCAGGAGTTGCCGAGCAGGCTAGAATAGAAAAAGAAAGGAAAGCCGAGGCAGATCGGATCGAAGCAGAAAGAGCCAAGAAACAGGCTGAAGAAAAAGCTGCTATAGAAAAGGCTAAGGTAGAAGCTGAAAAGAAGGCAGCTCAAGAACGTGAAGCGGCAAGGTTTGCAGAACAGGTGAGAGTTGATAAAGAAAAACAAGCTGCAGTTACAAAAGCAAGACAGGAAGAAGAGGTGAGGAAAAAGGCAGCTGCTGATTTGGAAGCGAGACGTTTTCAAGAATTAGCTAAGAACCTGCCTCCACAGTCTACTGAAGCAGCGAAGGGCGTCGTTGCTCCGGTGCTCGAAGCATCGAGTAGCTCCTGTACACTCAA
>DATEBV010000032.1:0-8733 GCA_035287205.1 Chthoniobacterales bacterium
TTTCTATTGGTATCAATGACATGATCATTCCTAAAGAGAAAGTAACCCTCATTGAGAGTGCTCAAAAACAGATCACAGAGGTTCAGAAACAATACCGTCGTGGTATTATTACTGATGGAGAGCGTAAGAATAAAGTTCAAGATATTTGGACTCACACAGGTGAAGAAATTGCCAATGCCCTTTTCCGTACTATTGAGTTTAATGATGGTCGTAAAGAGATGAATCCTCTCTTTATGATGGTTGATTCTGGGGCACGTGGTAATAGAACTCAGGTTAAACAGCTTGCCGGAATGAGAGGTCTTATGGCCAAACCATCAGGTGAGATTATTGATCAGCCAATTCTTTCGAATTTCCGTGAAGGTCTTACCGTGTTAGAATACTTTATTTCAACCCATGGTGCTCGTAAAGGACTTGCTGATACGGCACTGAAGACGGCTGATTCTGGATACCTAACGCGTAAATTAGTTGATGCCTCACAAGACGTCATCATTACTGAAGATGATTGTGGAACTGTCAATGGCATTGTTGTCAGCCCTATCTATGAAGGAGATGATGAAGTTGTTACGCTTGCAACACGTATTGTTGGTCGTGTCAGTTGTGAAACTATAAAAGATTCACTTACAGGTAAACCGATTGTAAAAATTAACCAGTTAATTGATGAGCAGGTCGCAGCAAGTCTTGCTAAGATTGGTCATGAACAACTAAAGATTCGTTCTGTACTTACTTGTGAAAGCAAGCGCGGCGCCTGTGCTAAATGTTATGGTAGCAACCTTACCACTGGCGAGTTGATTGCCCATGGTGAAGCTGTTGGTATTATCGCTGCTCAGAGTATTGGTGAACCAGGAACTCAGCTGACCATGCGTACGTTCCACGTTGGAGGAACAGCAAGTCAGACCTTTAAGCAACCAATTATTAAAGCAAAGAATGAAGGAACAATTCGCTTTAATGACATGCGTACAGTGCAGGCACTTGATGGCACCTTTATTGTTCTTAGCAAAAATGGAACTATTGGAATCTATGACAAAGAAGGGCGTGAGTTAGAAAGTCATATTGTTGTTATTGGATCGGTGGTTTCTGTTGCTGACGGTTCTTCTATCAAGAAGGGCGTTGCCTTTGTGCAGTGGGATCCTTATAATATTCCAATTATTACCGAGAAAGCAGGAAAGGTTGAGTTCCGAGACATGATTGCCGGAGTTACAATTCGTAAGGAAGTTGATGAAGAAACAGGTATTATGGGAACAGTGGTTATTGAGCATAAAGAAGATCTTCATCCTCAACTTGCTGTGGTGGACTCTAATAAACAAGTTCTCATAAGTTATTCAATTCCTGCAGGAGCTCACCTTGAAGTCAAAGAAGGTGAGTCAGTTCAAGCTGGACAGCGTCTTGCTAAGACTCCTCGTAAAATTGCTAAGACGAAAGATATTACAGGAGGTCTTCCACGTGTTGCAGAATTATTTGAAGCACGTCGTCCAAAGGAAGCCTGTGACATTGCTCGTATTGACGGTATTGTTGATATCGGTGGTACAGTCCGTGGTAAGCGCAAACTTATTGTAAGCGATCCTCAGACTGGAGCTGAAGAAGAACATCTAATACCTCTTTCTAAGCATATTATTGCTTTCAAAGGAGACTTTGTTAAGAAAGGACAACAGTTAACTGAGGGTCCTGTAGTACCTCATGAAATTCTTGAAGTCTGTGGACCTCAGGAGCTTCAAGAGCATCTTCTTAATGAAGTTCAGGAAGTTTATCGCTTGCAAGGTGTTGAAATTAACGATAAGCATATTGAAATTATTATTCGACAGATGCTTCGCAAGGTGAAAATTACTGATCCTGGAGATACTATTCTACTTTGGGGTGATCAGATTGATCGTCTCGAATTTGAAAAAGAAAACGATGCAGTGATTGCTAAGGGTGGAAAGCCAGCTGAAGCAGCTCCTGTACTCCTTGGTATTACTAAAGCCTCTCTAGAAACAGATAGCTTTATCTCAGCGGCATCCTTCCAAGATACCACACGTGTTTTGACTGAAGCCGCAACTCTTGGTAAAGTCGATCGTCTTCGAGGCTTTAAAGAAAATGTCATTATGGGACACCTTATCCCTGCTGGCTCTGGATTTAAGACCAATAGGACATTTGACCTAGCGCTTCTAGGAGATTCTTCAGAAAAAGAGACTGCAGCAGATGACTCATAATCCATTCAAACTTTCTATCCCTTTGAAAGAGAACGTTGAATTATAGGCTGTAGGTTTTAGAATCAACATCAACTTTGTCACAAAGTGACCAAAAATTAACTTAAACTTAAACTTAAAACTTAAACTTATATTCGGCCAGTTAGCCGAATAATTGTCTCTCTTATGTCTGTTGAAATCATGACCGAATTACTAGAAGCTGGTGTCCACTATGGTCATCAGACGAAACGTTGGAATCCTAAAATGAAGGATTTCATTCTTGAAGAAAAAAACTCCATCTATATTATTGACCTTTCTCAAACGGTTGATCAATTAAAGAGTGCTGGTAATTTTCTAGCCCGTCTTGCAAAAGGAGGAAAAAAAGTCCTTTTTGTTGGATGCAAGAAACAAGCTCAAGAAGCCGTTAAAGAAGCAGCTAATGCTTGTGGACAGTTTTATGTAAACCAGCGTTGGTTAGGTGGTACATTGACCAACCTTGTTACAATCCGTAAAAGTGTGGATCGTTTGAAAGCTTTTGAAGAACTTGAAAAGAGTCCTGGCTTTCATAAGATTAATAAAGCAGAGGCAAGTGCTCTTCGTCGCGAAGCTCAAAAGATTCGTAAAAATCTTGAAGGAGTTTTAGAAATGAGACAGCTACCTGATGCGCTCGTTATTATTGATACTGTTCGTGAAAGTATTGCTGTGGCTGAGGCACGTCGTCTTAAGATTCCTATTGTGGCCATTGTTGATACCAACAGTGATCCTGATACAGTTGATTATCCTATTGCAGGTAACGACGATGCTATTCGTTCTATTCGCATTGTTCTCCAGAAACTTGTTGATGAACTCATGCTAGCGCAAGGTTTGCATGGTCATAGTGCTCCTACTCTCGCTGCTACTCCTGTTGTAGAGCAGAAAGCAGAGGCAGCTGATCTTGAAGCACTTCAAGAGCTTGCAACCAAGGCATAATGATTCGCTCAATAGACCGAATTCTTTTTGTCTCCTCAACTCCTAAACATTTAAACTCTTAAACATTTGTTCAGCTTCTTCTCCAGAAGGAGGTGAGCAATTACAACTATGTCTGAAATTGACCCTACTATTGTAAAAAAACTTCGAGAAAAAACCAATGCTGGTATGATGGATTGCAAACGTGCTCTCCAAGAATCTGGTGGTGATTTAGAAAAAGCTGAAACTATCTTACGCACAAAAGGCATTGCTAGTGCAGATAAGAAAGCAACACGTGAGGCTAAAGAGGGAGTGATTGCTTCCTATATTCACCTTCAAGGAAAAGTAGGAGTTCTTGTTGAAATCAACTGTGAGACCGACTTTGTTGCTAAGAATGATATTTTCCGCGATTTTGTTAAAGATATTACTCTTCAAATTGCAGCAAGTCATCCCCAAGTAGTTTCTCGTGATCAAGTTGATGCTAAGCTTGTTGAGGCAGAGCGTGCTATCTACAAGGCTCAAATGGAAGGAAAGCCTGAAGCAATTGTTGATAAAATTGTTGAGGGAAAACTCGATAAATTTTACAGTGGCATTTGTCTCTTAGAGCAATCATTTGTTAAAAATCCTGATTTGACGATCAAAGAATACGTTTCTTCTAAGATTGCAGAATTGGGTGAAAATATTGTTATTAAACGCTTTGCTCGTTATATGGTGGGGGAGGAGACTGCTTCGCAGTCTGTTTAAGTTAAAAGTTTAAGTTTAAGTTGATTTTTGGTCACTTCGTGACAAGAAAGTGTTTGAAGAAATTTTTTAAGTGAGTTCAAACTAAATTAAAGAATTTATTTTATTAGCCTAATGAGTAACGAATTATAAAAACGACTTGGATGTTGGGGTCAGGGTTCGCAATCTTGACCAAAAAATAGTCACATCATTTTAAAACTAAAGAAGTTTACACTTTCAGATAACTCCTAAACAAAGCTTTCCATTGGTTAAGATTCGAGACCCTGACCCCACATCCGATTCAGAATAACAACCTTTTTCACTGTGAAAACAAAACATCTTCCTGAATTCATTCGCAAAAGGTATACAATTAATCCTCTGTATAAAATTTGCTGTAACCTGTAACCTGTAGCCTGTTCCCTGTCACCTTATTCCTTGCTTCCTTGAACTCTTCAGTAAACCTTGGCACTCTTCTTTCAGAAGATCAGATTATTCCTCATATGGTAGCTACTGAAAGGTGGCAAGCACTTGAAGAGATTGTTTCTTTTTTAGTAAAGCAGGGATCTATTAAGGAGGCAGATCAAGGGAGCGTATTAGCAGCATTGCATCAGCGCGAAGAGACCATGAGTACAGGGATAGGCTTTGGAATTGCCATTCCTCATGCCTCTTGTGATTCTATAAAAAAGGTTGTGGTTGCTTTTGGGCGCTCAGAGCAAGGGATTGAATTTGAATCCCTTGATGAAAAACCTGTCCATTTTGTGGTCCTTTTTCTTGTTCCGCAAGATCAATATCAGACGCATTTAAAAACTCTTTCGGCTATTGCTAAATTTCTCAATAACCGAGTTACGCGAGAAGAGCTAACTGTAGCTCCTGATGCTAAGGCGATTATAAAAATTCTTAATCGCGAATAGGGCTGAAAGAAAAATAGCCGCAAAAGGACACAAAAAAGAAACCTAATTTGCGTCCGAGTGACTTTAGCCATTTTTCAAAATTTATAGTATCATTAAAAAATGTTGATGCATATTTCGAAATAAAACATCGTTACTCCCTTCTTTCATTCCCACGGAGGCGGGAATCCATGAAGCGGACAAATGTTATTCCAGCGTAGTACCTGGAATCACTTGAAAGTTCGGATCAAATTGAGCTAAAAAAGGGGTCAGTGCCAGCTAATTCATTGACGAAGTGATGAATTACGGGACTGACCCATTGCGACGCTCAGGATCCCTTTTTGCCTGACTTGTTTTTCTTCCCTTCAGTGTTAAAACTTATGAGTCAATTCGAGATAATATCTCTGGTATATAATCTTAACATGGTTGTATAATTGCTCAAAGCTGAGCGAAGCCATTTTTTAAAATAGCCTGAATATTTTATTTCAGTCGCTGCAAAATGCTGATGGAATAATACACATGAAAACAAACCTATACCTCATTTTATCATTTTTTTTCTTAAGCTCTACAGCATTGCTCCAAGCTTTTCCAATGATGGAAGAAGAAGGGCTATTTACTATTAACAAAAATAGAACTGTAGCAAATCCGGCTGATACCCTAGATGAGCGGCCTAGACAGGTGAGAGAGATAGCCTTAGAAAAAACTACTGAGCCACTAGCTTATTCTAACATTTTAGCAGTTAATGTAAGCAGTAGAACAGATCAAGTAGTTTCTGATTTTTCTGTTTCTATTGATGACAGTCCTGAGGCATTGAACCAAAAGATTGCTGAAGCACAAAAGGCCTTTGCAGCATGGCAGCAAGAATACGAGCGAATAACAGACTCATCTAGCAATACAACCGCAATTTCTACAGCTCCAATTTTTAATTCTTCTCATAACATATTGAATTTTAGAGATGATAGTTCAAAAATAAAACAAATTTTAAAAGAGCAAAGTTATACTAAAGGCATCTTTAATTGGAGGAAGTCTTTACTGCTAAGTAGTATTAGTGCAATAAGCTTATTTGGAATAGATCTTTATGCAGGGAGTGTAGGATCCCAACTTGTTATTGATCAGATGAGAACATCAACCTGTTCTTTTTTAGAAAATCAAACCCCACTTTTTTTCAAAGAGCATTCTGATCAAATAATGAAGTGGATGGAGTGCCATTCTAATATAAAAAATCAAGAAATAGATACAGAAGTGCAAGTAGCAAATAGAGTGCCAGTTTTGGATATACAGAGGTATTCAAACATTGAAATACCAGAGCAACAGCGCAATTTAGAAGAAGATGATAATAATAATTATTATTATTATCAGAATGATGTAACGAAATCGAATAAGAAGACTAGAAAGAAAATAGCTGACTCTGATATTGCATTGAAAAAACAGCTAGCACAGATAAGGGTTAATCAATATTTAAGTAAAGCTATTGAAGCAGAAGGAAAACCAGAAATAATTCAAAAATGGAAAGCAGTAACTGAAATCAATGAAAATAGCATAAAATTTTTTACGGAAGCTAGTGAAGCTTATAAAGAAAAAAAATTCATAAAAGGTGACTGTTTTAAGTCTGCTGGTGACGCTTATTTTAGATTAGCAGAAGTACAAGTTAAGAGTATTGAAGCAGAAATTGAGGGAAAACTAGAACTGGCGCAAAAGTGGTATGAAGTAGCTCATCAAAGTGAGTATATTATGGAGTTTGTTATTAAAATACCACAAGTCTTTATTGAGGGGGAGCGAATAAAAAATAACATATTGTATCGTATTCATAGCGGTTTCCTTAGTGCACTAGAAGCACAAGTTAAAGCTATTGAGGCAGAAATTAAGGGAAAACCAGAGATAGCTCAGAAATGGAGTGAAGTAGCAAGGGCAAACAAACGTTCTTACGAGTTTTTTATTCAAGCAGCCAAAGCTAATGAAAAGCCAGAAAAAACAGGGGAACGCAAAGTAGCTCAAGCATTTTATAATATCGCACAAAGTGATCGGTATGTAGCAGCACAACATGTTAAAGCTATAGAAGAAGAAATTGCATTCGATGCAAATAAAGCCTTAAGTAATAAAATTGATCAAAGTTGCTCAAGAGATTCTATTAACGCTATTGAAACAGAAAAAAAATCAGAAATAGTTCGGAAATGGGATGAAATAACTCTTGAAGTAGTAATGAAGCCAGAAATATTTCAGAAAGAAAGCGCTCTATTGATAGAAAATAAATGCTTGGATCAAGAAGGAAAAGGGGTTGAAGAATTAGCAAAGTTAGCTCAGGAATTTCGAATAAAAGAACGACCTGCGGCGGAAATTACTTCCAGAACATGGGATGAAGTTGTTGATAGTTTAGAAAAAGCCTCTGAATATTGTCAGAAAGCCATTGAAGCAAGAGCTGCTAATAAGGAAATTACGGCTCTTTATTCCAACATTTCTAAGCAAGAGCAAGCTTTAGCAGAAAATTATAGACAAATAACAGAGGCCTCTATTCAAAAGAAGGAAACAGTATCAACGCATTGGGGAAGAGCCATTTATTTTGCTAAGGCTAGTGATTTTCAACTATCCCAAGTACCTTCATTGTTATCTAATTTATTGACTCGAGTCGAAACATATCGACATACAGATATTGAAGCTATGGTTCTTAAAGCTGCCAGACAAAAACAAGCTATTGCTGAATATTGTAGGAAAGTAGTAGAAGCTGAAATAAAATATGAAAGATTAGACGAGGAAGAACAGGGCAAATGGAATCAGGTAGGGAATATACTACTAGAAGAAATCAATTTGAAACAACCTGAATCTCATAGAATAGATAGTTTATTACGACACGTTATGAGGGCACACTTTTCAGGCCAACACGAAGCATCCCTTTATATTAGAGCTTTTGAACAAGAGTTTACTAGAGTAGAATATATTCGAAAAAAAGTAGAAGCTTATATGCAACGCAATATAAAAGAAATGCGTGCAATGAATCAGGTATATCAATTTACTCATACTTTTAGTCATGAAGTAATTGAATCAATGGAATTATTAGAGAAATTTTTATTACAGCAAAGAGATCCAATTTATTTTAAGCTTTGTGAAGAAAAACAATTTATAATAGAGTATTACCGCCAAGCAATAGAAGCTCATATTCAAGGTAATATCAAAAAAGCGAAATTAGTATATCATTTTTCTAAAATTTATAATAGTAAGTTATCTATTATAATCCAATTAGTTAAGTCATTTTCAAAAAGTGTTCCAAACAGTAGTCAACAAGAAGTTTTAGATCTTTATCTCAAAACTCTTGAACTAGAGAAAATTTCCTTTAATGATCATCAACAAGCAATAGAAGCTTGCATGCGAGGAAATAATAAAGAAGCGGCTCAGTGGAATAAGGAAAGTGAATCTATCAAAGTTTATGGAGATCAACTGTTTTTAGCAGTTGTCTATTTAGATGAAGCCACGCATGCAAAAGAAGTTGGCGATGAAGAAGTCGCAGCTTATAATTTCAAGGCATTCTATGAGGCAAAAGATTTAGCGGAGCGCTATCGACTAGAAGCAGAAGCTTATAAATATAAATAGGGCCCGTCAAAGATCAAAGAAAGAGGTCAGTCCGACAGTTTATTACAAAAGGTGCCAGTTCATTACATGAATACTTATTCTAAATTTAACCATTGGAATAGTTGTTTTTTTTATACAACTGGACTTTGGCCATTTTTATATGAGTGACATTATTGACATCAGTTTTTAATATCATCAAAAAATAGAATGGGTAATTTCAGAAAAACAGCCGATACACCTTAACCCGACTTTCGCATATCGCATTGCAAGTTATTGGTAATCAATGAAGCTGCTTCCTGGGGCACTACAAAATCGTCAATTTCCTTTCCTATCTTCTGCCATTACTACGGTATGCGTGGAGGGTAATTTTTTATACTTAATACCAAGTGATTTATAAATGTTTTCCTGTTGAGCGTCCGGTAAACCGGCCTTGCGCAAGCAATGAAGCGTTCCATCCT
>DATEBV010000033.1:0-2809 GCA_035287205.1 Chthoniobacterales bacterium
AGCATGCATATTCAGATTTGTTTTCGTCAATTTTAGCTTCCACTGCTTTGAGTTTTTGATCTGCTTCTTGCTTGCATTCTTTGGCTTCTTTCTGCAATATTGCAACTTCTTTTTTCAATTCTTCGGCTGACAAATTACTTCGATTTATTTCTTTCTCGATTGCTTTTCCTAGTTTTCCTGATGACTCATAAAAACTAACACCTACATCATGCCAACGAACACCCTCATCTTTTTTTCCTGCCGCATAAGCTTCGGCTGCTTTGGTATAATACTTGGCAGAACGCGCTTGTTGTTCGGCTGCTTCGCTCCATTTCTGAGCAACTTCTGCTTTACCATCTGTTTCGGCATTAATCGCTTTTTCTAGTTTTCCTACTGCAAGATAAAAACTATTACTAGCTTCACCCCAACTCTTACCTGCATCTTTTACTCCTGCACTATTAGCTCCTGTTTTCTTATTCTTCATTCCTTCTTGCATTTTCTTCAATGCTTCTATTAACTTTCTATAAGCCTCTATTCGTAATAAATATTTCTCTGGATCAATACCCTTCACCTCTTGTGATAGCGGCAAATTACTCTTCTGCGCCTGAAAGATAGCTTCTATATCTTCAGTGATCTTCTGCGTGTCTATATACGGCATTTTTACTGACTCATAAGCTGTTCCTATCTCTTGAACAAGAGGTTGATCGCCATCAAGCTCAGCACCTTTAAAAACAGTTTCTAAAGCTTTTTCTGCCGCCTCTTTTTCCTGAAGTACTTTTTCTCGAGTATCAAGATCCATTGCTGTCTGAGCTAATTTGGCTTTTTCAAGCTCTAAGGCTTGAGTAAAAGTTACTTCTTTTTCTTGTAAAAACGTTTCTAGAGCTTTCAATTCTGCTTCTTTTTTAGTCAACACTTCTCTTTTTTGAGCTAAAGCTTCTTGCTCTTTTTGTAAAGCTGATAATTTTTGACTCAAAACCTCTTTTTCTTGAGGAGAAACTATTTCTTCAGCCGATTCTAAACCTTTTTTATTTTTAGCTAATGTATCTTCTTCTATAACTAATTCAGCTTTTTCTGTATTTAGTTTTTCTTTTTCTTTCAAGGCTAAGCGCTTTAATCTTAAATTTTTTGCATTTTTATTACTATAGAGTTTTCCAACATCATTACTATTGCTAATGTTTGGTAATAAAAGTCTCATGTTTTTTCTAACACCCTTTTCTTCAGCTTGATTTGAAGAAGAAGATACTTTACCAGGAGAAACCGCTATTTTTTCAAATTGTTCTTTTGCTTCATTATAGGCAACAAGAGCCTTATTCTTTTCTTCTTTTGCCTCTTCAAGATCTTTTTCGGCTTGATCACGCATTGAGGGTACATTTTTTACCCCAAGAGCTGTAACAGTATTATCCGCTATCATAACTTTAGCTTCAATGAGTTGTTCTTCCATTTTTTTAAACTGATAAAAGGCATTAGCATATTCCTTATTAGGGTCATCTTTTATAGCTGCTTTGGCTTCTTCAGTTTCCCTTGTAGCTTTTGCTAATGCTCTTTCAGCCCTTCTTAGCTCAGCATCAGCCAAAACCTTCGCTGCTTCCCAAACTTCAGCTTCTTGAGCATTTTCACTAAAAATACTCTTCCCTATACTAGATTGGTTCATGGTCATTGTCGCCACTTTGGCAAAACACTTCGTATAAATATTACTACACACTTCATCCTCTAAATATTTATTAACATCCATGACTTCTTCATTATTCTCTTCAAATGATACAATATCTCCAATTGTAGAAGGTATATTAGAAAATACTGTAATATGTTGAGAGGTAGCAGAAATATTATTATTTGCCTCTGTTGTTGAATCAGACACAACTGATACAGAGCTTTCAACTGCAATTTGAACAGGTATAGTAGTCCGCGTGGTCGATGGATTAACGGGCGCCCATTTAACCGCAGGGCAGATTGCTTGTTTAGCATCTGGAGCTGGTGCTCGAGCAGCACCAGAAGCCTTAATTGCAGCTTCACGATTTTTAAAAAAATTACGGCTATTTTGAACAGTAACAATTTCTTCCACAGCTTTTGCTCCTTCTGTAAGTGAAGGATTCATCATTAGGTAACAATCAAGGTGATGACCTTGATTGTTACAGTTAGCAGTTGGTGGTTCGTAGTTTGTAGTGGTATTGTTAGAAAAGGTTCTTTCTGCTCCCTTCAGCCTATAACCTTCAGCCTTTAGCCTATTTTTCCCAGTGCCTTCTTCGGAAAGGCTTGATATTTGGCCTAAAAGACAGTGAGCAGTAAGTATAACAGTTATAAAATAGAGTAGTTTTTTCATATTTATTGCAACCAAGGTAGATTTTATTATTCTCGATTATCGTTAAAATTGAAATTATTATTATAATTTTTTCTCCAATTCTCTCATAGCTTTGTTTTTTGTGACTGAGATTGGAGGAGGCGCTAAGAGAGGTCCACTTTCTGTCATCATTCCCGTTGCTTCTTGTTCTTCAAGTTCTCTTACGAAGCAGCTTGCTCTTGCTTGAAGGAACAAACCTTGCAAACCCCACCTTATACCTAGTTGTCTTCTTGCCTTTAGCTCCAATTGATCTGCAGCCCTCTCTGATAAACCTACCGCCTGTCTATAGCCTCTGTCCAGAGTTTCTTTTCCTGCATCTCGTGCTTCAATTGCTTTTGCTTGGTATTCTGCCTTCTTTTGGAGACACATACCTCGAAGAAGCCAACTATTAGTATCCTCTTCTTCTTTATCTGCAATATAGTCTTCACCTGCTTGTTTAAACTGATCTGCTGCTCTTTGGTATGTTGCAATAACTTTTCTATAGTCGGCAGC
>DATEBV010000034.1:0-14526 GCA_035287205.1 Chthoniobacterales bacterium
GAAAATAATTTTAGACATCTAGTATAACTTCCTAAATTTTTATCAAATTAGTACTGCCAAAGGCGGTATACTAAATTTCTTTACTCGTTCTCGTTACTTTTATCAACCATGGCCTCAGCTAAGAAAGATACTTCCAATCCGAATTCTCCGGACCGCGCTTTCCCTTTAGAAAGAACGCGTAATATTGGAATTTGTGCACATATTGATGCCGGCAAGACAACATTGACCGAACGTGTTCTCTTTTATACAGGCATGATCCATAAAATTGGAGAAGTGCATGAAGGCACAACGTGTACAGATTGGATGGAGCAGGAAAGAGAGCGTGGTATTACCATTACGTCAGCAGCTACCACTTGTAGTTGGAAGCAACGCTCAGAAGAAGGTGTTGTTAAGTTGTTTGAAAATATTGAACAGCGTGTTAATATTATTGATACGCCTGGACACGTTGATTTTACAGCAGAAGTAGAGCGTTCACTTAGAGTTCTTGACGGTGCTATCGCTGTCTTTTGTGGTGTTGCTGGAGTTCAACCTCAATCAGAGACTGTCTGGCGTCAGGCCAATAAGTATGGGGTTCCTCGCATTGCTTTTGTTAATAAGATGGACCGGACAGGAGCGAATTTTGCTAATGCAGTAAATGATATGCGTACCAAGCTAGGTGCCAATGCATGGCCTATTTTGATTCCTCTTGGTGCTGAAGATAACCTTCGTGGTCAAATTGACGTAGTTAACCAAAAGGTTGTTCTTTATGCTGATGATAGTAGCATGGGATCAACCTATACGATCGAGGAAATTCCTGCAGATCACGTTCAAATGGCTAAAAAGGCCTATGATGATCTGATTACTCAGATGATGGATCTCGATGAGGAGATTGGCAACCTTTTTCTAGAAGAGAAGCCTGTTACCAAAGAAGATCTTAAACACGCTATTCGTCGGCAAACTATCATTAACCGTTTTGTTCCCGTAGCAGGAGGTTCTGCTTTTAAGAATAAAGGAGTGCAATATCTTGTTGATGCTGTAGTTGATTACCTGCCAAGTCCTATTGATATCGCTCCAGCTAAAGGTCAAGATCCTGATACGGGCGCCGAGAAATTTGCTGTCACTAATGATCATGAACCTTTTTGCTCACTTGCTTTTAAACTCTGGAGTGATCCTTTTGTTGGTAAACTTGTTTTCTTCCGTGTTTATTCTGGAAAACTAAGTAAAGGAGATACAGTTTATAATCCGCGTACTAATAAGCGTGAACGTATTAGTCGCCTCATCCAGATTCAAGCTGATAAGCGCCAAGATATTGATACTTGTTATTCAGGAGATATTGCCGCTATTGTTGGTATTCGTAATATCACTACAGGTGATACGCTTTGTAATGAGGATCAGACAATCTTGCTTGAACCTCCTTCCTTTCCTGATCCGGTGATTTCAATGTCAATTGAACCCAAGACAAAGGCAGACCAAGAAAAGATGGGTATTGCTTTACAGCGTCTTGCTGAAGAAGATCCAACCTTTCGTGTGTTTACAAATGAAGATACAGGACAAACCATTATTGCAGGGATGGGCGAACTTCATTTGGAAATTATTCGGGATCGTATGCTTCGGGAATTCAAGGTAGATGCTGCTTCAGGTAAGCCGCAGATTGCCTACAAAGAGACGGTCCTTATTCCTGCAGAAGGTGAAGGTAAGCTTGTCAAACAATCAGGTGGACGTGGTCAGTATGGTCACGTTGTCATTCAGATGACTCCTAACGAAAAAGGCAAAGGAATTACGATTGAAAATAAAGTCGTTGGAGGAACCATTCCTAAGGAATATATTCCTGCAGTTATTAAAGGGCTTAATGAAGCAACCCTTAATGGAGTTGTTGGTGGTTATCCTGTTATTGATATCCACGTCGATATTACTGATGGATCTTATCATGATGTTGACTCAAATGAATTAGCTTTTAAAATGGCTGCTATTTTTGCATTAAAAGATGCGCTAAAGAGGGGTAAGCCAATCCTTCTTGAGCCTATCATGAAAGTGGAAGCTATTACTCCTGAAGAATATCAAGGTGATATTATGGGTGATCTTAATCGTCGACGTGGTAAAATTATGTCGATTGAAACGAAAACCGTTAGCACAAGTGTTAATGCCGAAGTGCCATTAGCTGAAATGTTTGGTTATGCTACCGCTATTAGATCTCTTTCTAAGGGACGTGCCGCTTATTCGATGGAACCATCGCATTTCGAACAGGTTCCAGCTCAAGTTTTGGCGGCAGTGCTCGATCAGAAAAGTTAAATTGAAATAGCCACAAAAGAAAACACAGAAACACAAAGAGGAGAAAAAAGAATTATTCATTTTTAAGTTTTAAGCTCATTATATAGCACTTCTTGATCATTATCTTTTCTAACTTTCATCTTCTATCTCTCATCTCCTAATTTATATACTTTATGGCCGCTGGACATCGCATTCGTATCCGACTCAAGGGATTTGATTTTCGTCTTCTCGATATTTCCGCTTTGGAAATTGTTGAAACGGCTAAGCGCACTGGATCCAAAATAGTCGGTCCTATCCCACTTCCTACGCGCATTGAAAAATTTACAGTGAATCGTTCTCCGCACGTTGATAAAAAGTCTATGGACCAGTTTGAAATACGCACGCACAAACGCTTGCTTGATATTCTTGAGCCAACGGCAAAAACAGTAGATGAGCTTCGTAAGCTTAATTTGCCAGCAGGCGTTGATATCACCATTAAAATCTAATCATTCGATTTAATCACCTTACTAAGCTACGAATTTTATGAGCATTGGAGTTCTCGGAAAAAAAATTGGAATGACTCGCGTCTATGACGCAAAGGGTCATCTTCGAGCGGTTACCGTTATTGAAGCGGGAGATAATCGCATTTTACAAATTAAGACCAAAGCAAAAGAAGGCTATGATGCCGTTCAGCTTGGATTTGATAATCAGAAGGAGCAACGTGTTACGAAAGCTCAAAAAGGTCATTTTGCTAAGACTGGATCTACTCCTAAACGTTTTCAAAAAGAATTTCGTCTTGCTGAAGGTGAACAAGTTCCTGCAGTTGGAGAGTGGGCTCTTTCTAAAATGAAAGATGGACAATTTGTTGATGTTATCAGTGTTTCCAAAGGAAAAGGTTTTCAAGGTGTTGTAAGACGTTTTAAGTTTGCAGGTCAACCACAGACTCACGGTTCTATGATGCATCGACGTAATGGTGCTATCGGAAATCGATTAACACCAGGTCGTGTTTGGAAAAATATGGGAATGCCAGGGCATATGGGAAGCGATCGAATTACTACACAAAATCTTGAAATTGTTCAAGTGCGCGAAGCCGATGGTGTTATTCTTATTAGCGGCGCCGTTCCTGGAGCCAAAGGAACCTATGTAATGGTTCGTCCTGCCAAGAAAAAACCAGCACCTAGAGATTAATTATCATGAATGCAAATCTTCTTACTCCTGATTTAGCCAAGAAAGCTAATATCACTATTATTACGGATGGTAAAGGAACACAAGCCGTGCATGACGTTATTGTTGCCATGCGCGCTAATCGTCGTAGTGGAACTGCTTGTGTCAAAACAAAAGCAACTGTAAACCTCTCAGGAAAAAAACCATGGCGTCAAAAAGGAACAGGACGCGCTCGTGCTGGATACGCAAGTTCGCCAGTTTGGGTTGGTGGTGGTGTATCTCACGGTCCCCATCCTCGTTCATATGCTAAGAATACAACAAAAGCAGTTAAAAAGCTTGCTTTTCGTAAAGCATTAAGTTCTCGAATTCTAGCTGGTGATATTTTTCTTGTAGAATCTTTTGAGGTTGCAGAACCTAAGACTAAACATTTTCTAGATCTCCTAACTAAGATTCATGGTGGCAATGTAAGTACGCTAGTTGTTTCAACAAGTTTTCCTGAAAATACTTTTCTTAGTGCTCGTAATGTTCAACGAACACTTCTTATGAGCTCTGCTGAAGTTAATACTGAGAATTTCCTTGCCTTCGACAAAATTATCATTACTCAAGAGGCTCTCTCAGCTCTTGGACAACGTCTCTCGTCATGAAAGAAGTTTATCATATAGTACGCAAAGTTCACCTCAGTGAAAAAGCGAGTTTGCTTTCAGAAAAACTTAATCAATATGTTTTTCGTGTTAGCACCGATGCTAATAAAATTGAGATTAAACACGCAGTAGAAACTCTGTTTAAAAAACAAGTAGTTTCTGTTCGAACCATGCAATACGCTGGCAAAATACGAAGAGAACGCCGTGCCGATTTTGGCCGTCGTGCTCATTGGAAAAAAGCCATTGTGAGTTTAGCTCCAGGAGATAAAATCGATATCGCTTAATTTTACCGACTATGGCCCTTAAAACTTTCAGACCTCTCACTCCTTCTCAACGCTTTAAAGCTCTTCCATCCTTTGAAGAGATTACTAAAAGCACGCCTGAGAAATCGCTTTCCGAAATTAAACGACGCACTGGCGGTCGTAATAATAACGGTCGTAAAACTGCACGTCATCGTGGCGGTGGTCATAAAAAACGTTATCGTATTATAGATTTTAAACGATTACGTCATGATGTTGCCGCCGAGGTAACTGCTATTGAGTACGATCCTAATAGAAGTGCTCGTATTTGTCTCCTTCAATATCCTGATGGTGAAAAAGCTTATATTTTAGCACCAGCTGGCATGATTGTAGGCACTAAAGTGCAAGCAGGAGAGAAAGCAGATCCTTCACTAGGGAACGCGCTTCCTTTAAAACTGATTCCACTTGGTTCTGCTATTCATAATATTGAACTTATTCCAGGCCGAGGAGGTCAGATCGTTCGTAGCGCAGGATCTCAAGCCACTCTCAGTAATAGAGAGGCAGGGTATGCTCTTGTTAAAATGGCTTCAGGAGAACTTAGACGCATTCATGAAGAATGTTATGCTACCATTGGTCAAGTTGGCAATGTTGAGCATATGAATGTTTCCAGTGGTAAAGCTGGTCGCAATCGTTGGCTTGGAATTCGTCCTCAAACACGCGGTATGGCGATGAATCCTGTTGATCACCCTATGGGTGGTGGACAAGGAAAGAGCAAAGGTGGTGGTGGACGTCATCATCCTATGAGTCCATGGGGTCAACTCTCTAAAGGATTTAAAACTCGTCAAAAACAGAAAGCATCTGATCACTTCATTGTCCAGCGTCGTAAAAAGAAATAATTACCTATGGCTCGTTCACTTAAAAAAGGTCCCTACGTTGAATGGAAGCTTCTCGAGAAAATCGATAAGCTTAATGAAAACAACGTCAAAAAACCGATTAAAACTTGGTCTCGACGTTCTACAATAACTCCAGATTTTGTAGGACATAACTTCAATGTCCACAATGGACGTTCTTTTATTCCTGTTTTTGTTACAGAAAATATGGTTGGTCACAAACTCGGTGAGTTTTCTCCAACTCGTATCTTTAAAAAACATGGTTCACATACAGCTAAGGTTACTAAGTAAGAAGCCTAGTGCTCTTATCGTATAAGCTACAGCTCATCACTCAATTTTTCATGACAACTTCTCGTTCTACTACAAGTTTTCTTTTTCTTCTCATGCTTGGCATGATGGGAAACGGATTGCTTGTTGCTGCTTCTGAAGAGGTCATGAATAAGTCTAGTAATTTATTACAATCAGACTCATTTCTTCATCAAGAATCACCTCAAGGGTTATCTCTTCAGGAGCGTTTTTTGCTTGCTGAAACGACAATTCAAGGATTAACAGAAAATTTAGTGACGGCCCGTCGTGAATCAGAAAGTTTTCGAAAACAATTTGACGAGGTTACAATGTGCCTTGAATCCTTTGGTGTACAGGAGCTCAAAAATTCCTTAGAAGGAAAATCAGATATTAATTCTGATAATAAGCACGAGAGTAAATTATTAGCAGCAATTAGCGATCTTCGTTTATTAAATAATGAGAATGAAAAACTTCGTACTCATCTTATCCATCTTTCAGAAATGATGATAGCTTGTCTTAAAAATTCAGAAACAACTGATTCTTCTAAAAATTTAAAACATATTGATTTTCAGAAAGAGCTAAAAATAGCTTCTGTGATTTTAGAAAGAAATTTAAAAACTGATAAAAAAAGTCTTGCAAGTTTTACTTTTGGTACTATTATCGATGTTCAGCCACAGTTGTCACTTGTTGTTGCTGATCTTGGCTTGCGCCATGGTGTAAATATTGGGATGCCTTTTCAGGTATGGCGTGGAAACAACCATATTGGATCAGTAAAAGTCGTTGATGTTCGTGATAATATTAGCGGTGCTATTGTTCAAAATGCCAATATGAACACCATAAATCAAATAACAACTCCACGTCCAGGCGATCAACTTCGTGTTGATCTTTATAGGGCGACTACTTTTATTCCATAAATTTCATTATTTTCCCCTGAGCTATTACCATAGATTTTCTAGTCGACTTTATCATATGCACGTTAAATCCATTTGCCGCTACGTAAAAATTTCTCCTTTTAAGGCACGCGAGGTGACTCGTGAAATTCAAGGGCTTCCTGCCCTTGAAGCACTCGCTCAATTAAAATTTATTCCTAAAAAAGCAGCGCCTCTTATTGCTAAAACACTTAGAAGTGCTATTGCTAATGCTGAACATAATAATAATCTTCAGCCAGAATTATTGGTTATTAAAGAAGCTGTTATTGGAGAAGCCCCAACGCTCAAGAGAATTACTCCTAAAGCTCGCGGCAGTGCTGGTCCTATTCGCAAACGGACTAGTCATATTCGTATTGTTTTGACAGATGAAGTGCCTATCATAAAACGCTCTGATCGTATTAAGAAAAAATCCTCTAAGAAAAAAGTACCTACAACTTCTGTTGGTACTTCAAAAGCAGAAATTGCTAAAATAGCATCGTCTTCTTCGGAAGAAGTAACATCAGAAAACCTTTCTAATTCTTAAAAAGAAGCTAGACAGAAAGATTTTTAAATAGAATTAACCTAACTAACTACTGAAATAAATTTTATTATGGGACAAAAAGTCAACCCCATTGGTTTTCGACTTCCTCTTACGCGAGATTGGAGTTCACGTTGGTATGCTTCTGAAAAAGAATTTTCAGACTTTCTTCACGCTGACACAAAGATCCGTAAGACATTAAAGAAAAAATTGAAGTCAGCAGCAGTCTCTCGTATCGTTATTGAGCGAGCTTGGAATAGTGTTAGAGTAACAATTATTACTGCTCGTCCAGGAATAGTGATTGGTCGTAAAGGCTCTGAAATTGAGAATATGACTCAAGAGATTTCTAGGCTTGCTGGAGGGAAACAAGCTAAGATTGATATTGTAGAAATCAAACAGCCTGAGCTTGATGCAACTCTTGTTGCTGAAAGTGTAGCTAATCAACTTGAACGTCGTATTGGATTTCGTCGTGCTATGAAAAAAGCAATGCAGCTTGCTATGGATCTTGGTGCTGAAGGAATTAAGATTCGTACTTCAGGTCGTTTAGGAGGAAGTGAAATTGCACGTACAGAGATTGTACGTGCAGGTACTATTCCATTACATACTCTTCGGAAAAATATTGATTATGGATTTGCTGAAGCTGACACTGTTGCTGGAAAAATTGGTATTAAATGTTGGATTTGCAAAAAAGAAGAAAAACCAGCCTTCGAAGCTCGTCAAGGAACGACAACAACTGCTAACGCATAAATTTATTAACCCTGTCTTTTTTTAAGCTATGCCTTTATTACCCAAAAGAGTTAAATATCGTAAAACTCAACGAGGAAGTCGCCGTGGAATTGCTTCGCGGAACTTGCGTATTGATTTTGGTGAGTTTGGATTGCAAACGCTAGATCGCGCTTGGATTACCAATACACAAATTGAGGCAGCTCGTGTTGCTCTTACGCGCAATATGAAACGCAAAGGAAAACTCTGGATTCGGATTTTTCCTGATAAGTCAGTAACCGCGCGTCCTCCTGAAACTCGAATGGGTAAAGGTAAAGGTCAACCTGAATATTGGGTTGCTACAGTTCGTCCTGGGAATATTCTTTTTGAACTTGATGGTATTCCTGAGTCGCTTGCACGTGAATCCTTGCGACTTGCTGCCAATAAATTGCCGATTCGCACAAAATTTGTAAGACGTCACCATGCTGCTATTGCTTCAGCTACAGCTTAACGAATGATCCAGGATTGAAACATGAAACTTACTGAAATAAAAGAGTTAACACCTCAAGAGCTTTCTGCTCGAACTCAAGAACTTCGTCAGGAGATATTCCATCTACGTCTTCAGCAACAAGCTGGACAGCTAGAGAAACCCCATCTTTTGAGGACGTTACGTCGAGAGATAGCTCAACTTCAAACCTTTTTGACCCAAAAAACAACAAAGACTTCTTCTAAGGCTTACTGATGAACGATACAGCACCCAATAAAAATAGCGACACTTCTTGTGCTCTTCGTGGCTTGCGCAAAACACGTGTTGGCGAAGTAATCTCTAACAAAATGGACAAAACGATTGTTGTTAAAACGATCACACGTGTTCCTCACCCTCGTTTTGGAAAAATTATCAAGCAGGTCAAAAAATTTCATGTCCATGATGAGGCTAATACAGCTCAAGTTGGTGATCGTGTAGCCATTATGGAAACACGACCAATGAGCCGCCTGAAACATTGGAGACTTGTTGAAATTATCAAACATTAACATCAGTACAATAATTTTTTTACTTACCTTTATTCGACTTTACGACAATGATTTATTTACGTACTCGTCTCCAAGTTGCTGATAATACTGGCGCTCGCATGGCCACTATGATCGGTGTTATTGGAAAAAAAACTCTTTGTGCTCATGTTGGTGATATTATCACGGCAAATGTCAAAGAAGCATCTACAGGAGGGACTGTTAAGAAAGGAGAAGTAGTTCGTGCCGTTATTGTAAGAACGCGTCAACCACTTCGCCGTACTGATGGTTCTTATCTCCGTTTTGATAGCAATGCTATTGTCATTATTGATAAAGATAAAAATCCTCGTGGCAGCCGTATCTTTGGACCGGTAGCACGTGAGTTGCGTGAGAAAAATTTTATGAAAATCGTTTCTCTCGCTCCAGAAGTTCTATGATATTACTATGATAAAGAAAACGATTAAGAAAACACACGTTCACGCAGGTGATATCGTTAGGGTCATTTCCGGAAATCATCGAGGTGCTGAGGGTAAAGTGCTTCGTGTAATCCGCGAAAAGAATCAAGTCCTTGTTGAAGGCGTTCGTATGATCAAAAAGCACCTTCGCCGATCTCAAGAACTTCCTAAAGGAGATATCATTGAAAAGGAAGGACCCCTTCCTATTTCTAATGTAAAGTTAGTTGAAAAAGCCGCTGCCGCTGCTTCAGCTTCCGCAAATAAAGGTACTAAACCATCAAAAACTTCTAAAAAGCCTAAAGCACCTAAGGCTGAAAAGAGTGAAAAAATAGCAAAACCTAAAAAAGCTGCTTCATCCAAGCAAGAGGAATAATTAATCATGCAACAAGCATCAGAACTTTTTATAGATTACCAGAACCGGATTATTCCGGCACTTCAGAAGAAGCGTGGTTACAAGAATAAACATCAGGTACCAAAAGTGTTAAAGGTGGTTCTCAATACCTCTATTGCTTCTGCTACTGATGTTAAGCAAGCTTTAGAAATTGCTAAAGAAGAGTTAGCTCTTATTACTGGACAAACTCCTATAGAGACCTTGGCCAAAAAAAGCATTTCTAATTTTAAACTTCGTGCAGGCCAATCCATTGGTGCAAAAGTTACCTTACGTGGTCACATTATGTATGAATTTTTAGAACGTCTTATTAAGATGGCTCTTCCTCGTATTCGCGATTTTAGAGGAGTTTCTGTAAAAGCTTTTGATGGTCACGGAAATTATACTCTCGGGATTGCAGAACAATCTATTTTTCCTGAAATAGAACTGGATAAAATTAAACGTAATATCGGATTTGATGTTACTATTGTGACTTCAGCAGAAAATAATGAAGAAGCCAAAGATCTTTTAACTGAACTTGGCATGCCTTTTGTTGGGCGTAATTCTCCAAAAAAAGTTGATGCTATTAAAACAGAGATCTCTGCTACTAACCCTTCTCAATCATGAGTGCACTTACCGACCCTATTGCTGATTTGTTAACACGCATTCGTAATGCGACAAGCGTTCAAAAGAAAGAATTTTTTGCTCCTTATTCTAAAATGAAGAGTGATATTCTTGCTATTTTAAAGAGAGAAGGATATATCCAAGATTACGAACTTGATCATACCGAGACTCATCCTCGGCTTAAGATTATAGCACGTTATGTTGCTAAATCTTCTTCTGGACGTCAAGAACAGTCTTCTGCTATTGTAGGACTTCGTCGTATTAGTCGACCTGGTCTCCGTCGTTATGTTGGTAGTGAGGAAATTCCTCGCGTTTTAGGAGGTTTAGGCATCTCAATTTTATCAACTTCTCGTGGAATTCTTGCTGGTCATGAAGCCCGCAAACAGAACATTGGTGGAGAACTATTAGCTTATGTTTGGTAAAAAAACTATCTTTAAACTCTACTAAACTTGTTATTCATCAGCCTCAGCAAGTTTTAAGATAGGTTCTAATTTTACATTCGTTACATTCAACTTTTCAACTTTTCAACCTTTCAACTGCCGCGTAGCGGCTCAATCCATGTCACGTATAGGAAAAACTCCCATCACTCTTCCTCAGAAGGTTACCACTTCTGTTGTTAGTGGTATTATTACTGTAGAAGGTCCCAGGGGAAAACTCTCTTGGGAATTACCTAAAGCTATAACTACTCGTCTAGAAGGTACGACTCTTTTAATCGAACGAGCAAATGAAGAACGCGCAACACGTGCTCTGCATGGTCTAGCTCGAGCTCTTATCAATAATATGGTATTAGGAGTTCACGAAGGATTTCGTCGAGATCTTGAAATTCAAGGTGTCGGATTTCGTTCTGCAGTTAAAGGAGAGCATCTTGATCTTTCTATAGGATATTCTCATCCTGTTCTTTTTAAGATTCCTCAGAATATTAAAATCACTGTTACCGACAATACTAAAATTAGTATTGAAGGAATTGATAAGCATCTCGTCGGACAAGTGGCGGCTGATATTCGTGCTTACTATCCTCCTGAACCCTATAAGGGCAAAGGAATTCGCTATGCAGGTGAGCAAGTCCGCCGTAAGGAAGGAAAAACCGTTCAATAAACTATGCCAGCTACTTCATCACGTCAACTGCGGCATCGCCGCCTTCGTAAAAAAGTTTCAGGAACGGCGGAGCGTCCGCGTCTTGCTATTCATTTTTCTGGACATCATATCACTGCTCAAGTCATTGATGATCACACTGGTTTAACGCTTGCTAGCGTTCATACTACCGAAGAACAATTCCGCAAGGAAAAAGAATCACGTCCCAATGTTGTTACCTCTATAAAAGTTGGTAAGCTTATTGCTGAACGTGGCCTCGCAAAAAAGATCAAGAAAATTGTTTTTGATCGTGGAGGCTTTAACTATCATGGAAAGGTAAAAGCGCTTGCTGATGCAGCGCGTGCCGCCGGATTTGAATTTTAATACACTTATGGCTGAAAAATCAAATAAACGAACATCATCGCGACGTGAATCAGGAACTGAAGCTCCTGTAAAAGACACTGTTGAAAAAGTTGTTTTTATCAATCGATGTGCTAAGGTTGTCAAAGGTGGCCGCCGTTTCAGTTTTAGTGCACTCATTGTCTGTGGTGACATGAAAGGAAAAGTAGGTATTGGTTTTGGTAAAGCTAATGAAGTTAGTGAAGCCATTCGCAAAGGATCAGAGGCTGCTTCTAAGTCTATGGTTACGGTTTCCGTTATTAATAAAACAATTCCTCATGAAGTGACAGGTCGTCATGGAGGCGGTTGCGTACTTTTGCGTCCTGCATCTCCGGGTACAGGAGTTATTGCAGGAGGCGGCGTCCGTGCTGTGATGGAAGCTTCTGGTATCCGTGACGTTCTAGCAAAATCACTAGGATCAAGCAATCATGCCAATGTGGTCAAAGCGACCTTAAATGCTTTATTGCAGCTTCGTTCTCGTGAAGAAATCTTTCAACTTCGTGGTAAAAAACTGCGTTCTTCTCGCTTGCAAGAGGCCCCTGTTTCTGCTTAACTTTCATTATCAATCAGAATCATAGAAGATAAAGCTAAAGTATCCTTTTAAAACGGACGACTTATTTTTACTTTTCTAGCTACCTTTTGATTTCTTAATCAACAAATCTTTCAACCCCTAAATTTTAAATTTTTTTATGAGACTACATGAACTATCTCCTCGTCCTGGTGCTAAACATCGCCGAAAACGCCTTGGCTGTGGTGAAAGCTCTGGTCATGGTAAAACCTCTGGACGGGGCCATAAAGGACAAAGAGCTCGTTCTGGTGGTAGTGTTCGTCTTGGGTTTGAAGGTGGTCAGATGCCTCTGATTCGGCGTCTTCCTAAGCGTGGTTTTAATAATACTAATTTCAAACCAGTCTTTGCGGTGATCAATCTTGATACGCTAGAAGCTCGCTTTGATTCAGGTGCTACAATTAATGAATCTTCTTTGCGTGATCTTGGACTTGTGCGTGGTAGCTTTGATGGAATTAAGTTACTAGCTCGTGGCGAGATCACAAAATCATTCACGGTAGAAGTTCACAAGAGTAGTCTTGCTGCTCGTGAAAAATTGGAAAAAGTAGGAGGATCTCTTCTTCTTCTTCCGGAAAAAAGAGAGATGACAGCTCGTCTACCTCGTGGTGAGGAGAGGGTTGCTCGTTCACGTCTTTCTCGCAGGAAGAAATTAGAAGCTAAAAGATAAAAGCTTGTACTAGAAAAGCTAAGAGATAGAAAATCTTGTAGATAGGAGCAGTAGCTTTTAGTAGATGCACAAAATACGACTTCGCTGGTTGATAGAAAATTGTGAACTAAGTTAAATTCGAAGAAACATCAAAATCTGTGATCGTAAGAGAGTAGAAATAAACTAAATTTCTTCTAAGAGGCCCAGCCTAAAAATGAGATTAGAGAGGCGATTGTTTGCAATGTATTTGGTCTCAAAAAGTTTTTCAAAGGTTTCAGATACCGTGAAGGATGCTGCGATTTCATGAAAATCTTTTTGAGACCAAGTTTTTACAAAGTTTTCATCCATGTCTCATCCTTTTTTTAGGTTCAATAGTTTCTTCTTATTAAGAACTTGCAGTTCGTTTTTTATCCAGATAAAGATTGCTCCGACAAATTTTGTTCCATTTTCAGAAAAAAACTCTTTGTAATAACTCCAATCTTTTATTTTTAATTTTTTAATTTAGCTTCCATCTTTCATTTTCTATTTTCCAATTATGATTTCAGCTTTTGCCAACACTTTAAAAATCCCTGAACTTCGCTCACGAGCCCTTTTTACACTTGGGATGGTGATCATTATGCGTTTAGGGGCTGCTATTACAACTCCTGGAGTAAATGCTCAGGTATTGCGCCAATGGTTTCTTAATATTGCTGATGCTAAGGTTGGTGGAGGAGTAGCTTCTCTCTTTAATCTCTTTAGTGGTGGTGCTCTGAGTAATTGTGCTATTTTCTCATTGGGTATTATGCCTTATATTAGTGCATCAATTATGTTACAATTGCTTAGTGCCGTAGTGCCTCAGCTTGGAAAACTGGCTCGTGAAGATGGAGGACGTCAAAAGATTTCTCAGTACACTCGCTATGCTACGATTCTTCTCTGTATTTTTCAAGGTTGGCTTCTAGCTCTTTCTTTTGAGAGTCCACAATCTAATCCTTTTCTTCCTGGAATTTCTGACACCATTATGCGTCTTGGTATTCCTTTGGTTTCCGATCCAGGATTAGGATTCCGTCTAATCACCGTGATGACCATGACTGCGGGTACGTTGTTTTTGATGTGGCTTGGAGATCAAATTACCGAACGTGGTATTGGTAATGGAGTTTCTATTATAATTACCGTAGGAATTATAGCTCAGCTTCCTGCAGGTCTTGTTCAGGCATGGCGCACGTTTGTTCCTTCAGGAGGGGAGGCTGCTGCTGTAAATCCTATTGTTTTAGTGATTCTCTTTGCTTTCCTTTTTATTGTGATTGCCTCAGTAATTGCAGTGACGCAGGCTCAGCGTAAAATTAGCATTCAGTATGCTAAGAGAGTGGTGGGAAGAAAAGTTTATGGTGGTCAGACACAGTATATGCCCCTTAAGGTGAATTATGCAGGAGTTATGCCGATCATTTTTTCTCAAGCGATTTTACTCTTTCCATCAACAATTCTTAATATGGCCTTCCCTGGGAAGCCTTGGGCTCAAGAACTTTCTTCTGCACTTGCCATTGGATGGCCTCATTACACTCTCTATGCTCTCTTAATCTTTTCTTTCAGCTATTTTTGGGTAGCTACACAATTTCAGCCAATGCAAATTGCTGATGATCTTAAGAAAAATGGAGGATTTATTCCTGGGATACGTCCAGGAAAAGCTACTGCCGATTTTCTTGATTACACGATGAGTCGACTAACATTTGCGGGGGCTATTTTCCTAGTTATTATTGCTACGCTTCCTCAGTTATTGAGTCGTAGTCTTCAGGTGCCCTACATGACGGCTCAATTTTTTGGT